>JAYKGR010000114.1:0-6403 GCA_035285645.1 Cyanobacteriota bacterium
GCCGAACGCACCCGCCAGACCATCCGCCGCGAGCTGGGCGGCCTGCACGGCTACAAGCGCTTCCGCCGCGATGGCCACCAGACGGTGGTAGAAGACGTGAGCCGACTCCACTACGAGCGGGAGGAACTGGCGGAATTCGAGGGGATTGAGTGCGAATGGCCCCTGTTCCTGGCCTATGAACTGATCACCGCCTGCTGCGAAGAGCGGTGGGAGGAGGCCCAGCTGTGGCGCCAGCGGCTGGCACGGCTCAGCGTGGCGGTCAACGGGGAGCCGCTGCTGCCGGAGTTGTACCTGGTGCCCGAGGAGGCGATCGAGGCCGAGCGGCGCCACCCCGGCACCCAGCCGCGCCAGCCCAATGAGAATGTGCCCCTGCTCTGGACCCAGAGCCTCACCTGGCTGGCCGATCTGCTGCTCCACGGCCTGATCACCCCTGCCGACATCGACCCCTGCGATCGGCGCCTGCCGGCGCCCCTGGGGGCAGAGGAGGTGCTCGTGGCCCTGGTGCCTGGTGATGCCGATGTGGCGAAGCACCTGGCAGCCGCTGGCCTGAGCGCCAGTGCTGTTCTGGGGGAGACCGAGGGCACCGTGCGGGTGGCTGGCTCAGCCGAGCTGGCCCGGCGCATGGCCAGGGTGGGAGCCAACCCCCGGCTGGGGCTGGGAGGCCATCCGAAGGTGCGCATGGAAACCATGGCCACCGCCCGCCTCTACCGCTGCAATGACGCGGGCGGGGTGGAGCGGCTCGCCTTCCTGCCGGCGGTTCTGGAGGAGTCCACCTTCTACCTGGCCGATGACCCCCAGCTGCTGGTGGATACGGTGGCCGCCGAGGTGCGACTGTTGCGGCGCCACTGGCGTGGCGCCGGTCTGCCACTGCTGCTGGTGCCGGTGGCCGCCGAGCCGTTCCGGCGCGATCCGGGCGCGTTTCTGCGGCTGGGCGAGCAACTGCGCCAAGGCGAGCTGGAAGGGGTTGCGGTGCAGCTGGCCCCCCTGGCGGAACTGGTGAACCAGGCCAGCTGGGTGGAGCTGCCACCCTTGGGCCAACCCCCCCCCCCGCCCGCCTGTGTGCTCACACCCCTGCCGCCCAGCACCAGCCAACACCCTCTCTCGGCAGTGGAGGAGCGAGAGCTCGAAGACACTCCGCCGGCCATGTTGGCCGAGCGGCTTTGGGCCAGCAGCTCGCTGCAGGAGCAAGCCGAGCTGCTGGAGCAACTGGTGCGGCGGCTGGGGCTGAACGCCCTGCTGCAGGGGCCCGACGGCAGCCCCGCGATCACCCTGCAGGCCCTGTTGCAGGAGGTTTACCGGCGCGCCCTGGCCAAACCCGACTGGAATGAGGTGCGACGGGTGGCCGGCGTACTCAATCTGGTGCATCCCCAGCTGGAGGACGCCCTCACCGATCTGCTGGTGCGTCAGAAGCAGGTGGTGGTTGGGCGCAACTACACCGCGGAGTCGCTGATCCATCAACCCCAGGGCAGCAAAGCAATCGCCGCGATGATCCGCCGCTTCAGCGGCGAGGATGGCCGCGAGCGGATGCTGCAGCAAGAGCTGCTGCTGGCCCTCGACGGGTTGGCACGACTGGAACCGGAGCTGCTCAGCGGCAGCCTCACCCTGCAGCTGGGCCAACTGCTGCTGCTGCTCACCGGCGAGCTGGCCGCCGAGGCCGACCTGGCCCCCAGCGAGGCCTTCGAGCAGCTCTGCGGCCTGCCGCCCCATCAGATCCGACGCCGGCTGCGGGCCGTGCTGGCCGATGCCGAGCATGCCCGCGCCGCGCTGCAGCGCAAGGAGCAGCTGCACCTGCGGGGGCGTGTGCACTGGCAAGTGCCCGATCCGCTCACGGCGCTGCCCCCGGGCGGCTGCTGGCTGCAGCAGCGGATGCGGCTCGGGGCTCTGGGGCGGGTGCCGCGCAACTTCTATGCCGGCATCTGGGATCTGCTGCATCACTGCCAGGGCCTGGTGATCGGCGACAAGCTGGAGCGCCGCAATCGCCTGATCAGCGCGGCTGTGCTCAGCGAGATGACCCCGGGCGAACGCAACTTCGCCGCCGTGGTGGAACACCTGCTCAGCAAGATCGACGCCCCCGAATACCGCCAGCTTTGCAGCGAAACCCTGCTCACCCTGATTGCTTTCGTGGCCGCCAACCCGCGCGTGCGCTTCGAGGATGATCTGGCCCTCGACGTGGTGATCGGCCACGCCGTGCGCGTGGGCTGGCAGCAGCGCCACCCGAAGGTGTCCCCGGCCGATTACGGCCTGCATAAAGCGGAAGCCTGGGATGACTTTTACCGTGCTTCCCCGGCCGACTGCCGCCGCTGGCAACTGCTGGCGCTGCAACAGCTCACGGCGGGCTAGATCAGATCGGCTCGCTCAGTGCCATGCAGAGGTTGGGCTGTTCCACGCATTGCTCGATCAGATCGGCCAGATGCAGGGCACGGGAGGCCTGCAGCCCATCCACAGCAGGGGTCTCCTCGCCGCGCACGCAGCGCAGGAAATGCTCCAGCTCGGCATAGAGAGGTTCGATGGAGGTGGTGCTCACCTCTTCAATAAAGCCATCGTTGCGATACACGAGCTCGCCATGGTCGGCGCTCACCGAGCCGTGGGAACGGCGGTGAATCCGCAGATTGTGGTTCAGAAAGTCGGTCTCCATCATGCTGCGACGGCAGTGGGCATCCAGGCTGCGAATCTTGCGGTGGGCCATCTTGCTCGCCGTGAGGCTGGCCACCACGCCATTGGCGAAGGCGAGCGTGGCGTTCACATAGTCGATCGGTCCATCGCCGCTGCGCCCACCGGCGGCGGCAACCCGCACCACCGGAGCTGCGGCCAGCTCCAGCACCAGATCGATGTCGTGAATCATCAGGTCGAGCACCACCGACACATCGTTGGCCCGATCCGCATTGGGGCTGTGACGTCGGGCCTCGAGCACCACCACCTCCTCGCCGGCCAGCACCTTCACCAGCTCGCGGAACGCGGGATTGAAGCGCTCGATGTGGCCAACCTGCAGCAGGCGGCCGGCCGACTCGGCAGCCTGGATCAGCTCGCGCGCCTCCTGCTGGGTGGCGGCGATCGGTTTCTCGATCAGAGCATGGGTGCCCGCCTCCAGGCAGGCCAGTCCCACCCGGTGGTGCAGCAGGGTCGGCACGGCGATGCACACCGCTTCCACCTCCCGCAGCAGATCGTGGTAGTCGCTGTACCAGCGACAACCGAACTGGGCGGTAGCCAGTTCACCGCGACCTTGGTCGGGATCGGCCACCCCCACCAGCTCGGCATCGCGCAGCAGACTGAGTACACGGGCGTGGTGCCAACCCATGTTGCCGATGCCGACCACCCCCACGCGGACCGGGTTCATGGCAGCGGCAGCAAGGTGGCGCAATTATCGAGGATCGGCAGCATCGCTCTGCGATGACTCGCCGGGGGGCGGCAGGATGCGCACGCGGTCGATGCGCGGGCCATCCATCACCAACACGTGGAATTGCCAACCCTTCCAGCGCACCCGCTCCAGGGGGGCGGGAATGTGCTGCAGCCGTTCGAGGAGGAAGCCAGCCAAGGTGTGGTGACCTTCGGCTTCGGGCAACTGCAACCCCAATTGGCGGTTGAGCTCGAAAATCTCCAGATCGCCCGCCACCGACCAACCGCCATCGGCCAGGGACTGCAGATCGGGATCATCGCCATCAGCGGCCTCTTCGTCGCCGACGATTTCGCTGGTGAGATCGGCCACCGTCACTAACCCTTCGGTACCGCCGTGCTCGTCGACCACCACCAGCAGGGGCTGGCCGCTGCGAATCAGCGGGAGCAGCTCGGCCAGGGAGGTGCTTTCCTGCACCCGCGCCACCGGCAGCACATAGGGGGCCAGCGGTGATTCGGGCCGCAGTTCGCCACGGGCGATCGGTTCCGCCAGGCGACGCAGATCGAGCATGCCCCGCACGTCATCGAGCGAGTCGCCGATCACGGGAAAACGGGCGTGCTGGCTCTGATGCACGGCCTCCATCATGGCGCCGAAGGTCACCTCCAGCGGCAGGGTCACCATGCCGGAGCGGGGCACCATCACCTCCCGCACCAGGGTGTCGCGCAGGGAGAACACGCCTTCGAGAATGCTGCGCTCATCGGGCATCAGGCCGGTGACACCGCCGCTTTCGATCAGGGTTTCCAGCTCACCGGCCGAGAGCATCGGCACCAGTTCATCCCAGTTGCGAGGCAGGCCCAGCAACCGCAGGAGCAGCCCCGCCAGAGCCTCCAGCAAGCGCAGAGGAGCGTTCAGGATGCGGCTGACCGATTCCAGCAGTGGGGCCAGCTGGAGGGCGGAGGCCTCCGGTCGATGCAGCACCCAGGCCTTGGGGAGCAGGCCTCCCAGCAGGGTGGCCAGCAACACCAGCACCAGAAACACGGCGCCGTCGATCAGGGGCTGCTGTGGCACACGGCCCAGCCAGGCGGCCAAGGCCCCCGCCAGGCCGCGGCCGGTCCAGCCGAGGGCCAGCAACGCCAGTACAGCGCCGGCCTGGGTGGTGATCAGCACCCGACGCAGGCGGCGCTGCAGCCGGGCGGCGGCAGGGGCACCGCTGGCGCCTGCCTCCTCCAGCTGCTTCAGCCGACTGGGACGCAGGCGGATCAGGGCGAACTCGGAAGCCGAGAAGAACGCCAGCAGACCCAGGAGGATCGCGATAGCCAGAAAGCGCATCAGCTCGGCTGGAGGGGATCTGGGCGCGGGCCCGGCTGGTGTGATTATGCGGCCCCAGCCCTTCAGGGCACGGCTGCGCAACGGCAGAATCAGGGCAGCGGTGGTCCGGCGATGGCAACCAAGGGTGGCTGGCAGGAATTCAGCCGGCCTGAAAGCACCGCCCGGGCGACGGTTACGGCCCCGGCTACCCCACGGGCTCAGCAGAAGGTGCGTGTGCAGCGCAGCAAAGCCGGCAAAGGCGGCAAGCTGGTGACAGCGATCACCGGGCTGGAGCTGCCGGAAGCCGAGGCTCGCATGCTGCTCAAGCAGCTCAAGGCCGGAGTTGGCACCGGCGGCGCCATCAAAGACGGTGTGATCGAACTCCAGGGCGATCAGGTGGCCGCAGCGCTGGCCGCGCTGCGTGAGGCCGGCTTCCGGCCGAAGCAGGCGGGGGGATGAGCGATGCGGCGGGCCCTTCTTGCCCTCCTCGCCCTGCTGGCAGCTTCCCCCGCCACGGCGGCACCACCACCGGCCTTGCCCCCCGAGCAGCCCGACTGCAGCGCGGCGCTGGCAGCCGCCAACGCAGCCCAGGCTCGCCTGCTCGGGGAGGCCCTGCAAGGCGATGCCGTGCTGCTGGGCGAGGTGCACACCAGCGCGGCCGACCACACCTGGCAGCTGGACACCCTGCAGGCCCTGCACAAACGCCGCCCGCGCCTGTCCCTGGGGCTGGAGATGGTGCCGGCAGCCCGCCAGGCGGCGCTCGATCGCTTCGGTGCCGGCATCACCCAGGAGTCCGCGTTTCTGAACGAGGTGGGCTGGGCGGAGGTGTGGGGCCATGATCCTGAGCTCTACCTACCTCTGCTGCGCTGGGCCCGCGCCCGGGGGGTGCCGCTGCTGGCCCTAAATGCCGAGCTGGAGGTGGTGCGGCGGGTGCGGCGGCTGGGGTTGGCGGCCGTGCCGCCTGCCCAGCGCGAAGGGATTGGTGCACCGGCAGCGGCGGGGCGGGCCTACCGTCAGCGGCTGTCCGCCGCCTGGCAGGGTCATAGCCCCGGAGCTGCAGCCGACGACCTGGAGCGGTTCATCGACAGCCAGCTCCTGCGCGACCGGGCGATGGCCGAACGGATGGCAGCCGCCCATCGCCGTGATCCCGAGCGGCTGGTGATCGCGCTGGTGGGCAAGGGCCATCTGGCACCGGGAGACGGCTTGGCGCTTCAGCTGCAGACCCTGGGGGTCAACCGGGTGGCGGCAGCCCTGCGGCCCGACCTGCCGGCACGTTGCGACGTGGCACCGTCCGGCCTGCGGCTCGGGGCCTATCTGGAAAGTGCCGAGGGAGCGGTGTGGGTGCGCCGCGTCGAACCGGGATCGGCGGCGGCCGCGGCCGGCCAGCGCCCCGGTGACCGGCTCCTGGCGGTGAACGGCGAACCGGTGCAGCGAGCCGGCCAGGTGATTCGTCGCGTGGCGGCCCAGCCGGCAGGACTGTCGCTACGGCTCACCGTGGAGCGCCAGGGCCGCCGGCGCAGCCTGGCGCTGCAGCTGGCACCCAAGCCCCATCGCCCAGGGGGCACCAGCAGGGAGAATGGCGGGCCGCCGCCGCCCAGCCCATGACCGCCGCGCCCGCCAACTCCGCCTACGGCGCCCTCACCACCCAGGGCAACAGCACCAACATCGCCTGGCACCACTCGGCGGTGTCCCGGGAAGCCTGGGCCCAGCAGCGCGGCCACCGCAGCGCCATCCTCTGGTTCACAGGTTTGAGCGGGGCCGGCA
>JAYKGR010000115.1:0-24223 GCA_035285645.1 Cyanobacteriota bacterium
TGTGCACTGGCCGGGGCAGAGCTTCGACGCGGCGGCGATGCAGCATCGGAACCGGGAACGAGCGGGGCGCTCTGGGGGAGGGGATGCAGATGCACCACCGCCGGCTGCAGTGAACCCGTGGCAGGCAGGGGCTGCTGGCGTGACCAGCCTTCGATCTCCCGCAGCACGGCGGGATCGGGAGAGGCCTCGAGCACATCAACGGAGCCATCGCTCTGCAGGGCGAGGGGCACCTCGACCGAGCTGCTGACCGCAAGGCTTGGCACGTAGACAACCCGCGCCGGGGTGAGCTGCTGCGGCCCACCGGGCAGGCGCTGCAACGCCTGGCGCATCGGCTCGCGCCACAGGGCAGGCAGCGGGGCAAGCGGGTCGTCGCTGGTGCGCTGCAGCGCACGCTCCGCGAGTGCCAGCGGAGCCATCGGCCCCTCCTGCAGATCCTGCAGGCCGATGCTGCCGCCCAGCAGCTGGGCGCGGGTGAAGGCCCGACCGAGCAGGGTGTTGGCCGGGTAGGCCGGCGAGAGAGCAGGTGCACTGGGAGCCGCGCTGCCCGGGCCGGAGGGCTCGAACGTCTCGATCGAGACCGAGAAGGGACGGTCAAGCAGGGAGGACGGGCTGGAACTGGCGCTGTTGAGCAGGGTGCCGACGCCGCTGGTGCCGTCCGGAAGCGCCTCGCCAAGAGCACCGGTGATGACTGGATTGGCCTGCCCGGCCAGCTCCTGCACCGGCCGGCCGGCACCGAGGAGGTCATTGAGGCCCAGAGAGGTGGCCCTGGCGATCGGCGAGGGACGCAGTGGCTGCCCAGGCGGGGTGATGTCGCGCTGGTGGGCGACCCAGCGGTCGTGGAGGTCGACGGCAACGAGGGGGACCCAGAAGACCTGGCTGAGCAGCGCCCAGGAGACCGCCGAAAAACCGACGGATCCCAGCGGCGCCCGGCCGATGGCGCTGGTCGGATAGGGATCGGACAGGGCCGCAGCGGTGCTCGGGCCTGGGTCCTCGATGGCGAGAGCCCCGGTCGTGAGCTCCTGCAGGGGCTGCGGGTCCTGCTGCTCCGGGGAGGCAGACGGATCCGCAGGGAGGAGTGGATGCCGATCACCAAGCAGGGCATCCACCTGCTCGTCGACGGCTCGATCGACGTCGATCCAGGCGAGCCCTTCGGGCAGCGCCTGTGTATCGACGGTTGAGTCGCCTCGATCGGCAGCAGGGAGACCCTGATCTGTGGGTTCCAGCTCAAGGCGACCACGGCGAACCTCCAGCCCCTGCGGAGCGCCATCCAGACCGTGGTCTGCGGCCCAGGGCGGCGAGCCTGAGCGCACTGCTTCCGGCGGCAGTGGGTCGTCGGGAATGAAGACAACCCGCCAGGGTCCGATGGTGACCAGGGCCTCGGCCTTGCGGTTCGCCTGAGCGAGAACCGATCCGTAGGGGAGCGGCGGAACCCGCCGAGGCAGAGCCTCGGTCAGGGGAATGGAATTGCTGTGAAGCATGGCAGCGATCAAAATCGTAGAAGAAATCTTGGCCGGAGGCGATCCACCATGTCAGCGATTTCGGTTATTGCTGTAAATATAGAAGGTGTTCACGATCGAGGTGAGCGGCGCCACAACCTCGTTGATCAGATCCACGGTCTTGCCGTAGTAACTCCTCCCGACGATCACCGTGTCGCGATCCCGCAATGGTGGATTGAACCCCTGAGAAATGTCCTTGCCAGGCTGGTAGTCGAAGAACTCACTGGTGCTCGTGCCATTGCGATTGAGGCGCACAAGCTCGATGCGACTCTTATTGGCTCGCCAGGGGGTGGGCCCACCGGCACGCATCAGAACCTCCTGCAATGGCGTGTTGGAAGGAACAGCCAGTGTGCCGGGGGCCTTCACCTCTCCAAGGACAGTGACATTGATGGTTGCTGGTGAGAGATTGGAGATGCCGATCTGAATAACTTCGTTGGGCAGTGGCTTCTCGGCCCGGCTGACAATCAGGGTGTCCCCATCAAAAAGAATCGGGTTCTGACGCTGGTTGCCGATCTGGAGCAGCTGGGCCAGATCGAGCACGGTCTGCTTCTCACCACCACCAGGGCCGGCCACACGGCGCAGGATGACGCGGCGGATGTCGGCGTTGAGCGTGATGCCGCCAGCGGCCTGAATCGCCGAAACCGGCGTCATCAGCCCCCCTGGAGCGGAGAGCACGCCACCCCCTGACATCCCATCTCCACCGGTGGCCGTGGATGGCCCGATGCCCGCACCATTGCGGCCTCCGAAGGAATACAGACCCGGTCGGCCGACTTCGCCGAGGACGCTCACCTGCACCGGCCGCGCGGCGGTGAGGCTGAGGATCAACTGCGGCCGCACCAGTTGGCGGGCATAGAGAGATGTGAGCCAACGGGTGGCCTGGCCGAGAGTAAGGCCGCTGAGCTGAACTGAACCGAGCAGTGCCAGGGTACTGGTGCCATCAGGCAGGATCGAGACAGGCCCGCCGACATCCTTGGCAGAGGGGTCAAGGAAGGTGAGCTGCAGTTGATCGCCTGGACCTAGGGTGTACAGATCGCTGTACACCATTGGCAGTGAACCGCTGTCGGAGCCGCTAGCAGGCATACCGCCCGGCATCGGGGCCATCTGCGCATGGGCCTCGCCGAGCGTGGTGCAGGGAAGGGACGCAGCGAGCAGAGCCGCCATGACGGGAAACAGCCTGAGGCGGCTGCGACCGGAGAGGAGGCTTCGCAAGCGGTCCACAGGGGCTGGTGCAACTGTCAGATAGCAACCATACCGGCGGTCGGCGGAAATTTCGACAGGGCCGGAGCAGCTGCTCAGATCAAGGTCCGGCACAACAAGCAGGGCCTGATTCAGAGCAGGCCTTCGGCCCGAGCGCAAGCCAGCCGAAGCACGTTGGATCCCGCGAGGAATCGATCGCTCCTGCCCGCCCACGCCACGAAACGGCCAGAGAGGACGGATGACAAAGCGGACCAAACGGCATGTGGACTGATGCCCACTAAAGTTGGGTGTCAAGTAGGGATTTTGACCGCTGTGACTCAGGTGGGAGCGTCGATGGACCCTGGCAGCAGCGCCATTGGCGGCAGCCCGATCCAGGCTGCCGCTTCTCCCCCACAGAATTCGACGTCATCTCTCGGCTCCCTCTCTCAGGGTTTCGTCGGAGGCAGCAGTGACCAGGGAGGGGAACTGAACATTTCGTCGCTGCTGCGCACGATCAAGCGACGCCAGGGCCTGTTTTTGTTCACATTCGCGGTGGTCACGGGTGCCCTCGCAGCAAACACGCTCCGCCAGAGGATCTTTTCACCGATCTACAAAGGCAGCTTTCAGATCCAGGTGCGTAGCCCGTTCGACTCAGGAGGAAGGAACGATAATTCCGCTCCGGGAGAGGGTGTGATTGGCGCGATTGCCAGAAGCAACTACAATGCCGATACGAATAGCCTGATTGTCCTGCTTCGCAGCCCGTTGCTGGTACGTGAACTGGCTGAGAAGCAGGGCCTGGGCATGAATGAGCTCATCAAGAACCTCTCCATCAGCCCTGCTCAGACAGGTGGTAGCAGGAGAGGGATGGAAATGACCGATAATGTTCTCAGTGTTGGATTGACATGGCCCAACCCAGTACAGGGCCGTCAGATCTTGACTGAGCTTTCCAAGATTTACACACGTTTCTCCTTGATGCAACGCCAGGAGACCCTTGACTCTGGCATCAAATTCCTTGACCGCCAGGCCCCAGAGATTCAACATCGGGTTAATAGTCTTCAGAATGAAATGTTGCTATTCCGGGAGCGCAACAACAATCTCGATCCAGGCGACAATGCCCGTGCAATTCTTGCGACACGTGAAGGGTTGCTCCAAGAGCTACGCCAACTCCAGATTCAGCAGGTTGAGCTCGAAAGCCGTCTCGGTTCCATCTCCTCAGGACGCCTGCAGTGGTCCCCAAGTGGCGCACCAACCGCTGCTGAACAGCTTGGCCGCGAAGGGCTTGCGACTCCAGGGCGCGGAGCCGGTGCTGAAGCGGCTGCAGGCGCCCAGACCCCGTTGGAACAGCTCAATCAGTTCGAAACCGATCTTGCTGCTGCGAGGGCAACCTACCGAGAAGATTCACCGATTGTGCAGTCGATCCTTGCTCGCCGGAACTCTCTCTTGCCGGTGGTGCGTCGTCAGGCCTCCGATGAAGTGAGGGCCCAGCTTCTTGCCAATGTGGCCCAGCAGGACGAGATGAACCGTCAGATCCTGCTGCTGAACCAGAATTTCCGCAACAACCCAGAGAAGATGCGGGAGTTCGAGAACCTGCAGGGGCGACTCGATCTTGCTCGCGAGCACTATTCGTCATACATCCAGGCCCGAGAAAATTTCCGCCTGGAGCTGGCCCGATCCACCACACCCTGGCAGGTCATCAGTCCTGCGGAGTTTGGCGATGTCCCTGTCGAGCCCAACCTGCAGCGCAGCCTTCTGATGGCACTTCTGATCGGCCTGGCATCCGGCGTCGGAGCCGCACTGATACGGGAGCGAACCGACCATGTCTTCCACACACCGGCGGATGCCGAGCGGGAACTGCAACTACCGGTGCTGGGCCTCATCCCGTTCCTGCCGCTTGAGCCAGGGGTGGAAATCTCCAGCAGCCTCGCCAAGATGTCTTCCAGCGAGCGCTTCGCGATCAAGGAATCGCTGCGGAGCCTGTACACCGCCTTCCGGCTGCTCCGTGCTGATCGCAACATCCGGATGGTGGGTGTCACCTCCTCCACCCAGGGTGAGGGTAAATCGACATCGGTGACGATTTTTGCGGCCACGCTCGCCGATCTGGGCGTCAAGGTTTTGGTGGTGGATGCCGACATGCGCCTGCCGATGCAGAGCCGCTATGTGGGCGTGGAACAGGGTGAGGGGCTCTCCAGTCTGCTGTCCGATCCGAATCTGAAGGCCACTGCGGTGATTCAGAGTGTGACTGACAATTTCGACCTCCTTCCTGCCGGTCCGAAGCCGCCGGATCCAGCCAAGCTGCTCAACTCCAGGCGCTGCGAGGAGGTGGTCAACGAGATTCGTGAGATCAGCGACTATGACATTGTTCTCTGGGATGCTCCTCCCTGCCTGATGCTCGCTGACCCCATCCTTCTGGGCGAGAAGCTGGATGGGATTCTGTTCCTTGTTGGCCTGGGCAAGGTCAGTCGGGACATGGCCCCACAGGCGTGCCGCCGCATCCAGGCCACCGGCGTCGATGTGCTGGGCATGATCTGCAACCAGACCAGCTTCCCAGGCCGACTGAACGATTACGGTTATGAATATGGTTATTACTATCACTATGCCTATGCCGGCTCTTACGGGCGCACAACGTACGGCACATACGGTCAAAAAAACAGATATCTTGAGGTCAACAAGGCCGTTAAAGGATACATTGACAATCGCCATTCTCCCGCGAGCAGCTCCGAAGTGACGATGTCACCAAGGGGTGCCAGCACCACCGACCGACCAATTGATCGCCATGAACCTGGGGCAAGCCGATCGTCCCACAGGCATCGCTCCCCAATCAAACGAGTCGTCAGCTGGATCCGACATCGCCTGAATCGGGGTTGATTCAGGACGCATCCTCGGCGAGCAGCCTTTCCAACACTTCCAGATGGGACACAATCGGTTTGGCCGCCGGGTGGCAACGGCGGACCCAGTCGAGAGCGTCGAACAGCGACAGGCTTCGCTCACGGGAGGTGAGGCCTACGGCGATCAGGGGGGAACGTTCAATGCCCGCCATGCAATGCAGGTAAAGAGGCGGTCCCTGATGCAGCAACTGCTGCGCACGCTGCAGGGCCAGGGCCAGGCGATCTGCCTGGAGTGGCTCCTGACGTCTGTGATCCGGCAGGGAAACGCCCTCGCTCAACCAGTGCTCGGGAACCGAGAGCATCCCCTCTTCCTCGGGGTAGCAGCAGCTGAAGCGCGCCCGTAGTCCAGCCTGATCGAGCTGCTGCCAGTGGGCCGGGCTCACGGGCATCGGACCAAGTGCCAGTCGACCGGTGAGCACCCAGCTGTAAGGCAGCGGCCGGTTCGGTGGGAACAATACCGGCTGTGCCGGCTGGGAACTGCTTCCCTGAATTCCTCGAGGACCCGATGACGGCAACAGCCGTCTCAGCAGACGTCTCATCAGGGGGATTCAGGTGTTCTGATCAGGAGCGGGAAACAACGGCGAAGCGACTGTTGAAAACGCACCATCCGGCGCTGAAATCGCGGTGCCCATGACAGGAGGGGCTCATGCCACGACAGGGTCGAGCATAGAAGAAGCAGCTGCGATCCGAAGCACAACGCCGGCCTCGACAACAGCCAACAAGATCACATCATCACGAAAACGACATACATCGGTCACAACAACGGCACCATGGGAGCTCGAAGGGGCCAGTGGATGTGGTCTCGTCGAGACATTGAATGTCCAGGGATGGGTCTGAGAAGGGTCGTCTTCGACGCCCAACCAGGGGCGATACAGGGTACGGCCAGGCAGCTCACGCAGGGCGCGGCGGCTGCGCGACAGTCCATCAGCGGAAAGCAGCCAGGCCAGGGGATCGGCGAACGGCGAGCCAAACCCAAGTCAACACAGCCAATGATGTCAGCCGGAAACGGGATCAACGGCAGGCCCTGTCGCTCGACCTGACGCAGAGCGCGAGAAAGGTGGAAGGCGGAGGTTACCAGCACGAGGGTGGTCCGGCGGAGCAGGAGGGACGCAACCGCAACAGCCTCCTCTGAGGTGATGCTCACGCGCGTGGTGCTCAGCAGATCGGCGGGGGGCGGCTCAACCGTGAGCTGTCACATGACAACGACCACCCGCTCACCAAATGCCTGGACCGACAAGGGGGGGCACGTCATACTGACGGAGGCCATCCATCTCTGGTGGCATCGCTGGCTGACTGGGCCACCAGCCGCCGACATCTGCGGGCACTCTTCAGAAAAAGGTTCAACGGGAAGCCAGAGGCAGCTGAGCTGCCAACGCATTGAGAACCACGCCCCAGGAGGCAGGTGGGCTGGGGAGAACACGGCCGGCCCTTAGAGTGACAAGGGTGCATGAAAGCCGATAGGCGGGCCTCAGCCCAAGCAGGATGCTCAGACGCTGCAATGGGCTGAGCGGATCGCGCTTGAGCGTGGCTGTGAGCATTTCGCGGGTTGCTGCGGATAATGCGGGGCCGCTGCGCTGGGGCACCAGGCAGGTCTGTAGTGCGAGATGGCCCTGAAGATTGCCCAGGACAGCTCCAGGCCAGGCGTGGCTGAGGCGACGATCGCGAAGGGCCAGTGCAGGCACGCCTGCGGTGAAGGCCGCCACCTGCCAGTCGGACCAGCGACGTACGGCGACATTGTTGAGTTGAAGCGTGTCGCCTTCAGCGAGACGCCACCGCAGGCCAACAGATCGATCGCGATCAGCACTGCGCTGCGGGGGCAGTGGGGCCATGGGAACAGCGACGAGACCTTCACGGCGCAGAGCACTGTTGAGGGCGTCAGCGTGAAGCGGAACGGTGCGGGGCCAGGGCGGGAGAAGCAGGGCGCGGATGGCAGCCAGCAATGCAAGCGTGCAGAGAACACCGAGCCCGATCGTCAGGGCGCGGTCGGTGGAAGGAGCAGTGGCAGGCCTCACGAGAGGGGACCCTCCGACGGGGGGGGGGATAGAGGCGGTAATTCGCGTTCAAGCAGACGCGTGTAGAGCAGGCCATACACAAAGACGGCTAGACCAGAAAAAAGCAGCGAACCAGCGTCTTCGTGAAAGAAATCAAACAGGCTGCGGGCATGACCTGGACCGACTGTCGTGAGGACCGCGAGAAGGGAGATGCGAATGGTGTTGCTGAGCCAGGCGATGAGAGGCGCGGCCAGCAGAAGCACCAGACGGCTGACGATGGAGCGGATCCGAAAGGCAAGCAAAAAAATGATGCTGATGCAGATGAGCATGGAGATGATCTCAATGCCGTTGCAGGCGCCCGCCACGGACACCCCTCCGCCGGACAGCATCACGCGGCGTCCGTCGACGGCGACCTCGAGGCCGAGGATGGAGAGCCAGAAAGCGGAGCCATCGGCGGTGACGAGGCTGAGGGCACGCTCGGGCACCAGGAAGCGACTGAGCAGATGAAAGGCGGGGATGAGTGCAAGACAGAGCAGGGGGTCGCGCAGCGGACGCAGCCGGGAGAGGGGCTGGCAGAGGAGCGCCAACGCGATACCGGCAAGCGGGGGCAGGGAGTAGAGAATGCCATCCGGATGCAGGGTGACAGCGGTGCGGGCGAGAACCCAGATCAACAGAATGCTGCCAAGCACCAGACCCACGAGACCGGGAGCGGGCCTGAGCTCTTCCAGCTGATCCTCCATACAGATCAGGGCGCCCCCCCAGCAGAGCAGCGCCAATACGGCGGCCTGATCGTTCTGATTGGCATGCAGAACGGCAACATTCTGAGTGGCCACCAGCAGAGCCAGAAGCAGCCAAAGGTTGCGGGGTGTGGCAGGTGGGATATCCGGGAGCCATCCCTGCAAGGAAGCAGGCAACCGTGCGCGCAACCTGGCAAGGCGAGAGTTCAACGTCCGGACGACGGGTTGCCGTGTTGGAACGTCGAGGTCGGCGGGTGAGGCTGGTGACGACGAGTTGGATTCGGCCATGGCTGATCTCACAATGAACGCGACAGGCCATCCGCTTCTTTAGGCAGCGAAGCATGGCGCAGGGGATCAGGCAGCGGCGCAGCCTCGTCCGACAGTGGAGATGCGTAGGTTTTCCGGGCCAGGGGGAGGTGACGGGAGAGCACCTCGGCATAGGCCTGCACCACCAACGCGGGAGTGGCGGTCGCCTGCAGATAGCGTCGACCGGAGGCTCCGAGACGCCGAGCCCGATCCCGATCGACCGACAGCTCGCGGATGAAGGCGGCAAGCCCTTCGCTGTCACCGCTGCTGAAGGCCTGTCCACAATCCGCCCTGGCCAGTTCGGTGCGCAGATAGGAGTGGGGGGCACAGATTGCCGCCACTGGGGTGGCTGCCGCCAGATGCCCATAAAGCTTGCTGGGGGCCACTTGACCCTCTGCTGCCTCCAGCAGGCTGACGACGGCCAGATCAGCGGAGGCCAGCAGGGCTGGGAGCTGGTCAGCCTCCTGATACGGCAGGAAGCGCACGTGAGAGAGCCCCTGCCGCTTCACTCTCTCCACCAGTGACTTGTGCTGGGCACCGGCGCCGACAATCAAAAACAGAATATGTGGCTGATTCTGAAGGCGCTCAGCGGCATCGAGCAGCGTGTTGAGGTCGTGGCAGCGGCCCTGGTTACCGGAGTAGAGCACCACGAAGTGATCGCCAAGGCCCTGGAGCTGGGTGAAGTGATTGGCCGAACGGGGCATGGGCCTGATCAGGTCGGGATCGGCCCAGCTGGGAATCACGGTGATCGGCTTGCTCACCTGGGGATAGTGCTGGCGCAGATGGGTCTGCATCGTGGTGCTGAGCACGATGATCTCGTTCGCGCAGGAAAGCGCCTGGCCCTGCAGGAGGCGCCAGAGACGGACCACCGGATGATCGCTGGTCACCACTCCGAGTGAGACAGCGATGTCGGGATACAGGTCGTAGACGAGCACCACGTAGGGAGCCCGGGTGAGCAGATGGGCCAGCCAGCCCACAATCGGCAGATAGGCGGGCTCGGTGCTGAACAGCAGCAGATCGCCGCGGCGGCCCTGGCGCAGCAGACGCAGGAGGGTGCGCAGACAGAACAGCAGGCTGTTGACGACGCGGCCTCGGATGCGCTCTGGCCAGAAGCGCGACATCGCCGTGCGGCGAATGCAGCGATTGGGCAAGAACTCGATGCGCTCAGCCTCCTCCCGACGGAAGGCGTAGCCAGGCTGACCGGTCAGAACGAGATTCTGAAGTCCGCGCTCGGCAAGGCGACTGGAGAGATCCGCGATGAACTGGCCCGTAGCAGCAAAGTCTGGGGGGTGGTACTGGGAAACGATCGTCAGCCTGGCCAGGCGTGAGCGCTCCACCCGCCAGCGCAGGCGCTCTGCGAAGAAACGCAGGGGACGTCGCGACAGGAGAAGCTGAACAGGCATGTACACAAGACCTGAGTCACGGGACCCAGCAAGAAAACAGACGGCTTGACTAGGATCAGGGCTGAATGGAAGGCGCCGGGAACCAGGAACCATGACCCCTCACAGACGAGCACCATACGAGAAGTCAGACTCGTATATCATGCAGTGGGAGGAAGCGATGTGACAGGGTTAACAGGATGCTTATGGGATCGTCCATGAACCTGAAACCCAGTTTGCCTGACTGGCCGTAACAAGGATACGGGCGGCTCACATCTGCAGCCATTGCTGCTACCGGTCCCCGACCTGCACCGCCGGATTACCGCGCATGATGGCGCGGGCGGGCACAGTGCCACTGACCACGGCGCCGAGGGCCACCACCGCACCGGGGCCGATCACGGTACCTGGGGCGAGCACGGCGCGAGCGGCGATCCAGGCCTCTGAGCCGATCGAGATCGGGCCTAGGCAAAGATCAAAGTTCGGCGAGCGGAAATCGTGGTTGCCGGTGCACAGATAAGCCCCTTGAGAGATGCAGACACGATCGCCAATGATGACGGGAGCCTGGTTGTCGATCCAGGCATCCTGGGCCAGCCAACAATAATCACCAACCTTGAGTCGCCATGGAAATTTCACCCTCAATCCAGGCTTAATGCGGCAGTAACATCCGATCTCGGCGCCGAAGAGGCGAAGAAGCATCACTCGCCAAGCACACCCTGGCAGCCAGTGGGCCGAGAGCAGCGGGGAGAAAAAGACGAACCAGATTCCCCAGATCAGCCTTGGAACTCCCTCGGACCATCCGACTGGCTTCTCATAGCGCTCCAGACGCTGGAGCTGGCCTTCCAAGCTATGGTTGCGCCGAGATTGAAACACCACCCCAATAATGTCATACATTGGCCCATAGTCTATAAATAGGCAAGCGCCTCACTTTTATCAGATATACATAGATAAGGACATCGAAGGCCTCTCGCCAGCGGGAAATCCAAATTGACAGTTGACGCCACTGCAAGTTCTGCGTGAGCGGTAGGCCGTCATTTTCGTACAAGTCTAAAAGGGTCAAGAAACGGGAGCAGGAACCCCGTGAAGTGCCTTCATAAATTCTCAACAGCTTGGAAGGAGTAAACGTATTAAACATGTGTTTCCTGGTGCAATCGTTAACAATGGCGGGATAAGTCCTGATTAAGAAGTCGACAGAATAATCCACAACCAACTGATTAGAGAAACTAATATCATCAAACACCTGCACCTTGGACGGGCGTCGGGTATCAACAATTGCAAGCACACCCATCACATCATGGTCCATAGAATTTCCAAGAAAGAAGCCGATTCGCATTTTTCTCAAGAAAAATGGCAATGCCGACGTAAAACCTTGAAAATAGGCAATAAAGGCCTTTCTATCAAGGAGCTGAACTCGCTGCTTCACCTCGATACTCTCTAGTGCTTGATGGTGTCGAGCCCTCATCTCATTAACATGCAAATCAATATGCTCATAATTATGATCTGCAAGCTGAAATCCGTCTTCAGTCGACCATGAGGAGGTAGCAGGCATTAGTACGCATTGCGAATGGGTCTTGCACTGCCTGTGAGCAGTTAAGATATTAACAGGGTTGTTGTAGAAAGCGTTGTATTGCATGCTATCCTCACGCAAATAAACATGGCTAGAAGCAAATGGAATTGCATATTTTGCCTTGCATGCCTCAGCAAAAGCGACAAACTCTCTTGAATAATCGCTGGGGGCTCTTGATGAAAGAGATGGGTCCACTCCATCAATACAGTAGGGAATCGGACTAGCAGACGAATGGCTGCGGAACACGAAATCAAAACTTTTATATCGTTTGATAATCTGAGCCAATGAAAAACCAAATACCTTCGAATCATTAGCATTTAACAATTTTACCCCATCTGCTACAACAACCAAAGAGGAGTCAATAAAAGCTGGGTTGAATTGGTATGATGCTATCTCAAAAGTATCACTGAGCTTATACTTTTTCCCGTGAGCCAGCTCTTGTACGCGCGAAAAACGAAAATCGCTAAGGATGTCTTTCAGCATCCTCTGGGTAGGACACTTTGGCAGCAGGATAACAGGATCATCCTTGTAGAATTTTCTTAGACTTGGTCCGTGATAATGATCCCAATGAAGATGGGTGAGATAGACGTGAGTTGGATGCAGGTTGGCAATGACCTCAAGATCTGGCTCGGGATAATTCCACCAGCTTCTCCAATAGCATGAACCGAAAAGCCAGGGATCGGTAATTAGCCTAACGCCTTCATGCTCAATGTAGAGGCAGGCATGCCCCAATACTGAGAATTTCATTAATGCACCTATCGCGTAATATGCAGCAACATGCCTGTAAGTTTAAATCAGATTGGCGCGCAACAATGCGCGATGAGTGGCTATCTTAAAGCTTGGAAGAAACAAAGCGAAGCTCATCATTCAGCCTGAGAAGCGACTAGATTGGGTTAAAAGAGTGAGGTCATTTAATCGATAGACAATCCTGCCAGGCTCAGGTCTGATCAAGGAACTGAGCCGCTTTGCCACCACCCAGCATCAGGCGGAGAGCCACTGTCGCCAAGAAAGCCACAGGAGTATCTGGCAACAGGCACAGTGGCATCACTTGTTGCCGGAATCACTGCCTCCAGGGGATCGCCCTGTTGCCGCAAGCCCACACGCGGGGCTTGCAAGCCGCCAGGAGCATCGATTTCCACAGCCAGGGAAGGCGGCCGGCTCCACGAAAGGCCACCACCTGGAAGCCTGCCTCCTCAAGCAGCGCTGTGAGGGTGCGGCGGCTCCAGAACTTGATGTGGCCATAGTCCCAGAGAGCGGTGAAGTGGGCATCAAGCTTGCCGCTGAGGGCCAGGACGCAGTTCTTGAGGTAGCCGTGATATGGAGTTGAGCAAATCAACACGCCGCCAGGTTTGAGGGTGGCGAAGGCGGCAGCAGCCCAGCGGCGCGGGGCGTAAACGTGCTCCACCACTTCCGTGCTCACCACCACGTCGAATGGATCCAGATTGAGAGATGCGAGCTGGTCTGGATCTGCAGCAGCCTCGTGAAATGCGACTCCTGGAAGCCACATTCTGGCCTGATGGATGCCGCTGCTGGACGGATCCACGCCGACGGGCTCATAACCCCATCGCATCAACTGTGCCGCCAGTGCACCATTGCCACAGCCCAGATCCAACACCCGTGCTGCTGGAGGAGCCAGCTCATTGAGGATCGCCTGCATCGGCCCCAGAAGATAGGCCTCCGTGTGGGGAATCTGCTCCGTCCAGACGTAATCCGGCAGCGGTGATTCAGCCATCACGGCGTGCTTCCCAGAGCATCAGGCTGAGCAGGGTTTCCACGTACATCCGTTGAAAGGCGTAAAACCAGCCGCGCCAGCCATCCAGCAGGCCTCGGTGCCAGATCAGGCACAGCAGCAGCACAGCGAAGGGAGCCAGCACGGTGTGGCGGCGGAGGCGATCTGCAGCTCCCAGCTGGCTGGGAGGCGTGGAGAGGAGCTTGTGCACCTCCAGCTTGAGGTAGCGGTCCTGGGCCCAGAGCCAGCGGCTCAGGGGCTTGCGGTCGTCGTGAAGGATCGGGGAAAACAGTGCGGAGCAGGTGCCACTGAGGCGCAGATCCTGGGTGTGGCCATCATCCACGTAGATGCCACAGGTGCGCCGAAACAATGCCAAGCGGGGGGGGAGAACGCTTCCCCGCAGAGGCTTGCCAAACAAGCAGTAGCGGAAGGGAATGCGATAGCCATCAATCCGCTGCTGATCTGAGCGGGCGATCACTGCGCCGATTTCCTTCTGGAGAGCTGGGGTGATCACATAGTCGGCATCCATGCTCAGCACCCAGCCATCGTGGATCAGATCAAGTCCTGCATTCCACTGGGTGGCGTGGGTGTCGAAGGGCCTCTGCAGCAGCTCCACACAAGGATGCCTGGCGAGCAACTCCAGAGTGGCATCGGTGCTGAAGCTGTCGACCACCACGATACGCCGGGCCCAGTGCAGGCCAGCGAGGGTGCGGCTGATGTTGGCTTCCTCGTTGTAGGTGAGGATCAGTGGGGTGACCTGATCGAAAGGATCAGCCACGCAAGGCCTCCGCGTAGTGCTCCATCAGCTGGCAACTGATGGTTGCCCAACTGAACTGTTGTTCGGCGAGTTGCCGCGCTGCTTGGCGCATGCACTGAGGTGGAGGCTCCATGCACCCCTCAAGGCAGGCAGCGAGCGCCTCGACGGTGGGTTCGCAGACCATGCCGGCCTGGGCTGCTTGCACCTGGGCCGCCAAGGCCACCCCAGGAGACAGCACAACGGGGGTGCCCGCCATCAGGGCTTCCGCGGCGGCGATGCCGAAGTTTTCTGACGCCGAAGGGAGCACAAACCAATCGGACTGTTGCAACAACGCCTGCTTGGCCGCACCTTCTACAAAGCCATGCCAGCGCACCTGGGGAGCCAGGCCGAGGGTGTTGCAAAGGTGTTGCAGCTGCTGGACATACTCCGGATCACCGTCACCCGCGATAGCGAGTTCCCAGGGCCTTAAGGGATGGCGCTGCTTGAGCACTGCCAGAGCATCGAACAGCACGGGCAACTGTTTCTTAGGGTGGAGCCTGGAGAGAAACAGCAATCGTGTCGGGCCAGAAGTGTTGCCAACGGACTGGTTGCTGAGGCTCAACTTTGGTGGCGCAGGAACCCCGAGCGGCAGCACAAAGGAGGGCGTGGCGAGGTGGAGGTCGCCAGCCTCCTCACGTTCTGCCTCACTGGTGAAGTGCAAGGCCTGTGCACCCTGGAGATTGGCCCGCTCCACCAGCTTGAGGAACACTTGCTTGCGGGCTTTGCTCTGACTGAGGCTCCAGCGGTTGAGCTGGCCGATCGTGCGCAGGAAGTAAGGCACACGCTGGCGGCGCAGCTGGGCCATGCCCAGCGAGGTGGTGTAGGAGAACAGGGCATGGACGTGCACCAGGTCGTATCGCCGGGCGTTCATGCCGAGCCAGCGGCTGAGCCCTGGGGCGATGGTGAATTCGCACAAGGCGCGAGCAGGCGGGCACATGCGCCCGAAGGCCAGAATGGGCACGGCTTCCCCAAGCGCTTCCTGTTGATGCCAGCGACCCAGAGGCATGGCGGGCTGAATGCCGGGGCCATGGTCGTTGCTGGTGAGGATCGAGGCATCCACCCCCTGGTGGCGCAAAGCGGCCACCATCGACAGCACAGCGTGACTGGGGCCGCCGCGCAGGGGGCTGATGGAAGGGATGACGTGGAGAACGCGCACAGAATTACAGATCAGATTCGCGAGCCAAGCACGTCAGATGGGGAAGCGATGCGCAGACGCTCTGTTGCCCAGGCAAGGTTGCGAATCCGGATCTGGTTGGAGCTGGCGGTGTTAGGGCTCCAGGCGGCGGCGCCTGGGGTTGTACCTGCAGGCGGTGAAGGCCGCATCGAGCATCGCGGGAATTGCGATCGATTCAACCTGGGGATGGCGTAGGGGGTGCGGGTGAGGCGACAATGGATCTGCCACCAGCCATAGCGGCCGCAGGCATGCAGGCGCTGGCGTCTGCCAAGCGGATGGTGCCAGATCCAGGGCAGGGTGAGAGTCAGCATGCTGATGCAGGCCTTTTGCCATGGCAGATGAGCAGTTCCTGCAGCCGCTCACAGAATGCCGGAAAGGCGAATCGCTGGGCCACGGCCTGGGAGAGCGCATCGGGCTGGAACCAGAGGGGATCGCCCTGGCGATCCAGCAGCCGCCGCAGGGGCTCTGCCAGCGGAAGATCGGGATTCACCAACATCCCGAAGCGCCCATCGGCGAGGGGATCTCGTGCCCCATCGCGATCGCCGGCCAGCACCGGGCAGCCGCAGCCGAGGGCTTCGAGGAACACAATGCCAAAGCCCTCCTTGTCGCTGGGCAGCACAAAAGCAGTGGCCAGGCGGAAGTGATCAGCCAGCTCTTCTTCGGCGAGGCGCCCCGCGAACAGAACGCCCTCCTCGAGCCCCAGTTGCTGGGCCAGCTGCTCAAGGCGGGGCCGGTCGTCGCCGTCACCGGCAATCAGCAGCACCGCCTGCGGATGGGTGTGACGCAGCTCCGCCATGGCGGCGATCACGCGATCCAGGTGCTTGCGCCGATCGCCCACGCTCAGGCGCGTGAGCGCGAACAGCACTGGCTGATCCTCTCTGAGCCCGTAGCGTGCCACAAGCGCCATAGGCCTTGGGCCAGGTTTGAAGCGCCTTGCGTCGTAGGTGTTCGGCAGAATCTCAGCCGCCGGTAGTTCACTGCCGACCTGCTGTTGGAGCTTCTCGCTGGTGAACCGACTCACGGGCAGCAGCAGATCGGCCTTCTCCAGCGCCAGCCGGCGCCAACCGGCCAACGGTCCCCACACCTCAATGCCATGGCAGGCGAGCCAGAAGGGTGCGCCGCTGAGGCGCGCCACCAGCAAGGAAAGGGGCGCCAGGTTGAGATGGGTGCAGATCACCAGCTGGGGCCTGCTGGCTGAACGGGCGAGGGCGGCCAGCACCAGAGCAGCCCTGGGGAACGGGCGTGGGCGGTCGAGCAGGGTGAGCAGCTGCACACGCGCCTTGGGGCGGATCGCCGCCATGCCCTGAAGAATGGAGCGGCTGTAACGCTGCACGCCGCCATCGCGGCTCCACACCTGGGGGGCCACTACGAGCACCCTGGAGGGCCACGCGTCGCTCATCCCTTGGGCACCACAGCCTGAAGAGCTGCCATCAAACCTTCCGTGGCGTCGCGATAGCTGAATCGATTGATGTGGGCAAGGGCTTTCTGTCCCATGGTCTTGAGGCGCTGGGGATCCTGCAAGGCCACGGCCAGGCGGCCAGACAGCGCTGCCACATCACCAGCGGGAACGATCCAGCCCGTTTCGCCTGGGATCACCAGATCAGGGCCGCAGCCCACATGGCTGCTCACGATGACCGGCCGCGCCAGGTTCATCGCTTCGTTGATGCAGAGCCCCCAGGTTTCGCCGGAGCCATAAGAAGGCAGCACCACCAGATCGGCCAGAGCGTAGGTGCGGGGCATGGCACTCTGGTTCTGAAAACCTTCGAAGATGACGCGTCCTGGGGCCAGCTGAGCCGCGCGGGCCCTCAAGCTGGCTTCCAGTGGGCCGGCCCCCACGAATACCAGCACTGCAGCAGGGTGGCAGAGAGCTGCAAAGGCTGCGAGCAGATCATGGGGCCGTTTCTTGGTTTCAAACTTCCCGGCGAACAACACGACCGGTGCACGGGAGGGGATGCCCAGTTGCCGGCGCCAGAGGCATGCAGCCGCCTCTGCCTCCGGCGCCGCAGCCTGAAACCGGGCATTGTCCACGGCGTGGGGAGCAACAAACCGGCGCTGAGGCGGAATGCCGCTGAGGCCCATCCAGGCGTCATTGGCCTGGCCCACGGGCAGACCGGCCGCAAAGCGGCGAAATAACAGCTTCCGCAGCAACTGGGGCAGCATGGCCCTGGGACCAGAACGCGGGGCAAGCCGGTGGGAATCCCCGCGCATGAGCATCGGCACCCGCCACAGCCGCGGAGCAAGCAGCAGGCGCAGATGGCTGAAGTAGGTGTAGCCGAAGAGCAGCACGGCATCCGGTCGCCAGCGCAGCAGCTCGTTGACCAGGGTGGGGTTGTGGAGCCCGGCGACGTGATGGGTGCCCGGGTCGCGGGCCACATTGGGCACGAAGGTGTGGTCGTATCCCTCGAGCAGAGGAACATCCCACCGCAGCTCCTGCCCGAAGCCGCGGTCGCGGTGAAGGGTGATGCCGAAGTTCCAGAGATAGAAAACATGCAACAACAGGCCCGGCTGTTGAGACAGGTCACGGAACCAGGGGGCGTAATACTGAATCGGGTGGCTGATCACCACCGCCAGCCGGATCACGCGAGTCTGCGACGCTGGGTGGAACGGCCACCAAACCACCAGCCCACCAGCAACACCACAATCACGATCTGGAAGACGGCAGCCACAAAGGTGGAGGCCGCCATTTCGTAGGTGGTGAGCCAGAAGACCGTAAGCGCCAGGCTGAGCAGCCCTGGAGTGGAAAGAATCAACTGACCGCGGCCGATGTTTTCAGTGATACGCAGCAGGGCTCCGGTGACGACACCCATGAAAATAGGACCAAAAGCACTACCGAAGTTGCCGACACCTTCAGCGAGGAAACCCCATGCGATGTAGGCCTTTTCAGTGTCTTCGACAGACTGCTGTCGGCCAAAATGGAGATTGAGGCGCACCTGACCTTCGTGGCTGCGGATTTTCTCGGGATCAAGAAAACGGGGCACCAGCACTTGTGGGATCACACTCAGGCTGTCGCCATCCAGGGTGGGGGTGCCAGCTTGAAGCTGTTGCTGCACGTAAAGGATGTTCTGAAGGTTGTTGAAGCGATCGGTGAAGAGGTTCGTCGGAGCTTCATCGCCGGATTGGTTGATGGATGCAAGGCTGGCGAGGGTCCATTCCTGGAGGAGAACAACCGGGTTGCTGGGAAGGGAAGCACCCTGGTTCCAATAGATGAGGCGCATCGCCGCTTTGCCCGTGTTGAGGAAACCGATCAGCACCAGGCCGGCCAGGGTGATGGCCAGCGCCTGGCGCGAGCGACCCAACCAGAGCCCCAGCAGGGAAGCAAAGAGAATGCCCTGCAGGCTGGAAAGCAACAGGCTCGTGAACGACGCCGCCATGGGAACGGCAAGCAACAGCAGCCAGAGCCAGCGGCTGGAGAGGCGGCCCTGAGCCCAGGCATAGGCGCCTGTGAAGGCACCAGCGATGCCAGCAAGGCTGAGCAACGTTCGTATCGGAGTGAGCAGGCCGGAGGCCAGAGTCCCAGGCAGCTGCCAGTAGAGGGGAGAACTGATCAGCAGCTGCAGTCCAGCTGCAACAGAAAGACTCAGGTGAGGCAGCAGGCCTGGATTGCGCAAGGCATCGGTAAGCGCGCGCCGGGGTCGCAGGCGGCCGAGCCCGAACGGCGTCAGGCCCCAACCAAGCCACAGAGCCAGAAACCAGAGCAATATAGGCAGGATGCAGCTATCCAGCAGTTCGGGTGAGACCGTCAGTCGCCGGTCGGCCACAATTTCAGGAGCGAAGAGTGGGCTGGCAAACGACAACGCCTGCAGCAGCACGTACAGCTGAAAGACAGGCAGCACCGCAGGCGTTCCCTTCCTGGAGACGAGGAGAATCCCCAGCGCAGGCCCAACCGCGGCCAGAAAGACCGGCAGACGATCTGGATGATTGAGGACCAACACGAACGCCAGAACGATCGCCACGGCGGTGAGCAGGCTGAAGAAGCGCCTGAACAACTGCCTCCAGGTCAGAGCCAGGAAGGCGATCGTCTCTGCGGGAGCAGCAGCTTGCATCACAGGCAACGACGCAGAAAGGCCACAAGCTGTTCAGCCTGGCCTGAAGCAGTGTGGGGCTTCAACGCTGGCTTGTCGAGCGGCAGCAGCTGGGCATGGCGGTTGCCGGCAAGCCAGCTTCTGGCAATGCGATCGGAAAGGTCAGCGGTTGATGTGTCGCTGTCGAAGCGGACCAGCTGCCCACCACCGCAGCGCTGGAGCAACTCACACACAAGGCTCTGCTCGTGCATCACCGCCAGCAGGGGCCGCCTTGCCAGCAGATAGGGCACGAGTTTGGAGGCGGTGTAGGCGGGGTCGTTGGAGCCCAGCACCAGCAGAGCATCGGCGGCATTCAAGGTGGCGAGGCTGAGCGAGAGGGGCAAACGATCGGTGCGCTCTTCCACGATGCTGTGTAGACCGTAGCGCGCAGCAAACGGGGCAATCGTGGGAATGCCCCGGCCGGGGGGTGCGTAGGAGGTGCCGAGAAAGTGAAGGCGCAACCGCTGGCGCAGCTCGGCGGGAGCAAAGCGGACAATGGCCTCGAACAACCCGCCGAGCGCGGTGTACAGATCTGCACCACCTCGTCCGATCGACACCCAGTGAATCAGCCCATCGTGGGGATCGAAGGGAAGCCGGCTGGCAGGGATGTCCTCGAGGTGCAGGAAATCCTCCTCGCTGCCTGGGAAGGGGAGCACGAGCGAGGGGATCGCTGCCGCGAAGGGGTAGCGCGCCTGAAGCTGTGCGGGATAGGCGGCGCTCACGGCGGTGAGGCCGGCGGCGTGGCGCAGCACCCGCGGCTCCTGCAGGCGTTGGAGCCGATCGACTACGGCGTATTTGAGCCGTCCGCCTGGGGGGATGATTTCGGGGTGGCTGCGGTAGTGGTCGTTCACCCAAGGGTCCTGGTAATCGAGCACAAAGGGCACGCCATGGCGGCGCTTCCAGAGCGGGCCTATGCGAAAGCTTCCAAAGGCCGTTGTGGAGACATAAACGGCATCAAAACGGCGCTGACGCAACAGGCCGCTGCCGGCACGGGCCAGTGCACGATGACAGCGAGCCTCGATGCTGCCGAGCCCGGGAAAGCGGGCCCAGCGGAGCGGGAGGCCGCGCACGCGGTGGATGGGCACTGCCGCGGGGAGATGCTCGGCCTGCCAGGGATCAAGGCCTTCGGCGCAGCAGGCTGGATCCACAGCCAACACCTCGGCGTGGCATCTCTGGGCGGCCAGGTGCGGCAGCAGCAGGCGGAGACGCTGGCTGTCGGCGGCGCTGGTGGGGGGGAAGCGGGGGGAAACCAGCAGCAGGCGCATCAGGTGGGTCAACCGGGTGGTGGTTTCAAAGCGATGAGCGGCTGAACAGCTGCTTGGCCCGCAGCCCCGGCATCTCAATCCAGTGGAATGAGATCAGCGCGCAGATGGAGATCACGAGGAGGCTGAAGGGAAAACGGCCGCTGAGGGTGGTGTTCCAGGTGGTGAGGAAGGGCTGCTGCCAGAGGTAGAAGCCATAGGAGATGGTGCCGATCAACACCAGCCAGGGATGCGACAGGAATGAGGCCCAGCGGCGAGCCTCCGCTGTGAGGGGCAGCTGGGCCGCCACGATCAAAACCCCGCAGCCCACGGCATCGAGCCCGAAGCCAAACGTGACGCCGTAGGCACGAACCTGGGAAGAGATCAGGGGCGAGACCAACAGTACAAACAGAAGGGCCGTTGGAAACGCCGAGCGATGGCCAGCCAGCCAGACCCGGATCTGCTCTTGATGCAGGGCAAAGGCGCAGCCGATCAGGATCGAATCAATGGCCGTGTGAAACATCATCCCCAGCAGGCCACGATGACTGGGGAAGGCGAAATACCAGAAGACTCTCACCAGCGGCAGCAGCAGCGGCAGCACCAGGGCGAGACGCCCGGCACGGCGCCAGCCGAGGAGCACGATCGCCAGGGGCCAGGCCAGATAGAACTGCTGCTCCAGCGCCAGCGTCCAGAGGTGGCCAAGAAACCAGGCCCCCTGGCTGGTGCCGTCCTGGATCCAGATTGCGGCGTAGTTCCAGGTGAGGGTGGCAGCGGCAAAGAACTGACCAGGGCTGATCGAAAGCACTCCGGCCTGCGTAAGCAACAGCATCACCAGGATGTAGGCATAGAGACCAGGCCAGATGCGCAGGCTGCGGCGCAGCACGAAGGCGCGCCAGTCGATCGAGCCGCGGCGCTGTTGTTCACGCCACAGCAGCGAGGTGATCAGAAAACCGCTGAGCACGAAGAACAGGCGCACCCCCAGCGAGGCATTCACAAACGGTGCGAGCCAGGGGGCCCCGGCCTGATCGGGCCACCAGACATCCACACCGTGGCCGGCAATCACCAGCGCCACAGCGATGGCGCGCAAGCCGTCGAGGGCCTCGATGCGACCGTGATGAGCTCTTTCTACAGGAGTAGTGGGAGCTGGCATCAGCCCAACAGCAAGGGGGTAGTGGATGCCACCACATCAGTTCCTACGAGATCGACGAATTGCTGATAGTCGGATTCAAAGATGGGACAGAGCCAACTCTTAACATCCTCACTGAGTGGCATGGAACGCAGGCTGAAAAACAGCCGCTTAAGGCGAGGATGACTGTTAATTGCGTCTGCCAGCACAGAGAACTGGCTGCCGCCAAGATTGCGCTGGAAGTAAGTTAACCCCTTCACTGGTATGGACCTCGGTGACAGCCCAGGCATTCGGCGTGCACCCAGGGGAACACCCTCTAGCTCGAATGCCTGGGTGCAGCCAAGGAACTGGGCAATCGCGTTCAAAAGAAGCAAGGGCTGATCTTGCAGTGATCGGGTGGATGCCAGCAGAATCTGCCTCGGTGGAAATACTTCCAACCATCGCCTGAGATGGGTGGCATACAAGCTGCAGGCGCGAATTCTTCTAGGGTCGGGAGACTGCTGGAAATATTCTATAGGTGAAAGGTCGAGCTGGATCTTCAATGATGAGTAATCGTGCCAAAAGTGTGACCATGCCCTCGCAGCTGGCTCGCGGAGGAGGAAGATGATTCGGGCATCTGGGAAGTGCTCAGCAATGCGCTCAGGCACTCCGCCCCAGCTCATGTACCAGGGTGTCGCATCGCCAAGTATCTGCTTGTTGCCGGACTGGTCGAACAACTGCTCATACCAGTTGATTCCGAGATGGTAGTTAAAATCAAAAAAGAAGAGCTCTTTCTGATGAGGAATGAAGATCTCCGGGTGGATGCCGAGCAGATACGCCAGACTTGACGTTCCACTTTTGGGTGCTCCTGCAATGAAAAACGGGGTGTTCAAGATGAATCGTGCTGGGCTCTTGATGGTGATCAGGGATGCGCCAGCCTTGGACGTTGGGGCAGGTCGTCGAGCCGGGTGGCCCGCTGGCTGGAAGGGGCTTTCATGGCACGGTCGATCAGGGCTGCGAAGGCCTCCAGGCCACGGCCATTGAAATGCACACCATCACTGCGGAAGGAATCACCAAGGCTGTCGGTGTCGGCACCGGCAAACACGCGCTGCTGGCTGTTCCACACGGAAGCCTGGGCCTGGCGAATCGCCGGGTTGATCACCCCACGGCCATCCCGGGAGGTGAGGCAGATATAGATGGGGGCATTGATGCCAAGGGCCCGCACTGAGGCGATCCACCGGCTCAGGTTTGCGGCATAGGCAACCGGATCGCCGCCGTTCCAGGCTTCGGTTTCACCTTGGTGCCACACCACGGCATCCACGTCCAACTTGTGGCTGCGTAGAACATTGAGTGCTTCAGGCAACCGCTGGGCGTGAACACCGCCGGGGATCCAATCCGCCACGGCGCTGGAGCCCTGGGCAATGGCAGCCACCACAACCTGGGAGCCAGGCTGGCCCCGCTGCTGCAGAGCTGCCCAATAGGGCCAGGAGGATCCGCCGAGGCCACTGGCACCTGGCAGGGGATCCTCGAGGCGAAACACCCCGTCCATAGAGAGCGCGTAGCTGCCGGCACCGGACCTGCCCCTTGGCTGACCGTGGTTGGCAGCATTGCTCTGGCCCGCCACCACCAGCACGAAGGGATCACGCCAGGTGGGGGCTGCCACAGGGCTGAATGGCGAATCAGTGCCGGGGCTCAGCCTGGAGCGCACTGCGCCCGGAATCCCCTGCCGCTGGGCCAGCACCCCAAGCAAGAAAGCCAGAGGAACCAGCAGCCAGAGCCACGCGTAAATCCAGCGGCGAGTCATGGCCAAGGACAAGATCTATCCAAAAATGCGCGGACATGGGGAAGAGACAAATGGGAGACATTGCCAATGTCTGCATGATCTCCTCAGAACGAATCCGGAGCCTTCCACTCAACACCATCAATTCCAAGAGGTTGAAGACACTAGAGCTGAGCCACGACGCACATAGAAGGCATCCATCTGCCAGAGGGCCCCATCCAGCGGCCGATCGTATTGAGGCAGCACGTCATAGAGGCGGTAGCCCTGTTCCTCGAAGAATCGGTTCACCTCTGCGAAAGCAGGTACACCGCCGATAGGGATCACGGAGAGCTCGCAGATGATGACCCCAAAGCGGGCAAGGCCATCGCCAGCGCCACGCATGGCCGCCAGCTCATGGCCCTGGAGATCAAGCTTCAGCAGGTTGGGGCCGGCATCCGGCCGTTCCGCCAGGTTCGTGGCGAGAGTTGTGCATGGAACTGAGATTGCGCCCTCGTCAGGGGATGGACCCGTGCGGATGCCGCTGTTGGACTCCTGGAGCACAAAGGTGACAGAACCCGCCTGATCAGACAGTGCTGCGGCGGGCACTTCGCTTCCGGCCACCGAGCCACCCAGCTCATCCAGGAGGGCTTGGGGGGCCGGCTGGGGCTCCACCATCAGCACCGGAACATGGGGAAACACACCCTAGAATTCACGGGTCCAGTCGCCGTGATAGGCACTGGAATCGTTAACGCCGGTGCAACAGAAGCCCGCCCGCCTGAGCGTCTGCAGGCGAGTGGTCATGTCACGCACGGCGAACATCCGGC
>JAYKGR010000116.1:0-8018 GCA_035285645.1 Cyanobacteriota bacterium
GGTGTGAAGCGGTCGTGCTCGCTCTGCCCCACGCACAGCACCGCATCCACCAGGCCCGTTTCCAGGGCCCGCACGCCGATCCGGCTCACGATCCCGGTCCATTGAGCGCCGTCGATGGGCTGGCGCAATCGGGCGCTGAGCATGCGCTGCTGCACCCCGAAATAGAGCTCGTTCTCGTCGTGGAGGTGGCGGCAACGGCCGTGGGCCTGCTCCTCCATCGCCTCGAAGCGTTGCTCCAGGAAGGCGCAGGCCTGGCGCACGTAGGCCACCCAGCGGCTGTCGCACAGGCCGCAGTCGCTGCAGAGATCACGGGCGGGCCGGGGATTGCCCTTGGGGATCGGCCGGGCCCGCTCGTGGGGGGGGCACGGGGATGCGGAGGGGCTCACGGCAACGGCGAACAGGCCTGCGAGCCAGGGTATTCCGGTGGTGGGCCAGACTGGGGCCGCGTGGTTGTGGTCAATGCCGTCGTTCGTCTCCTCGGTGCTTGTTCCAACCCTCAAACGTTTGCCCCTGGTGACACTGGCCGTGGTGGGGGCGGTGGTGAGCGGCCTTGCCCTGGGGGTGATCTGGCCGGAAGCCGACCGCAGCGAGGAACCCCTGCGCGATCCCACGCCGGCCGATCTGGGGGTGAAGCCCACCCGGGCGATCACGGTGCTGCTCATCGGCAGCGACGCCGACACCCTCGACGGTGAAGCGGCGGCTCCGGCCGGCGCGGCCAACAGCGATGCGTTGATGCTGCTGCGGGTGAACCCGCGCGGCCCCCTCCAGGCCCTGGCCCTGCCCGTGGAGCTGGGGGTGAACGTACCGGGGCAGTCGCGGCCCCAGCCACTCGGTGCTCTCTACAGGCTGGGTGGGGTGGCTCTCACCGCGGATGCGGTGCGTGACGTGCTGGGCCTCGGTGTCGGCCAGCCCGACCGCTACCTGGTGCTGCCCCGCGGCAGCCTGCGGGAGCTGGTGGAGCGGTTGGGAGGAGTGGAGGTGAACCCCCCGCGCAAAATGCAGTACCGCGATCGCAGCCAGAAGCTGAACATTCAGCTGCAGGGCGGACTACAGGTGCTCAAGGGCGAGGGGCTGGAGCACATGCTGCGCTTCCGCGATCGTTGGCTGGGAGAGGCCCAGCGGCGCCAGCACCAGCAGCTGGCCCTCAGCGGTGTGCGCGACCAGATGGCCCGTCGCGATCAGCTGCCGGTGTTACCACCGTTGGTGGAGGACCTGCATGCCAAGTTCGACACCAATCTCAGCCAGGCCGAGATGCTTGGCCTGCTGGCGGCCGGGCTCGATGACGCGAAGCCGATTCAATTCCGCAGCCTGCCGCTTGATCCACCCCGCAAGGAGCAAGGGGGGCTGCGCCAGTTGAGCGCCAGCGCCAAACCGCCGCTGTTTGCGCCACCATGAGGTTGGATCAGCCCTCAAACTGATCCAAGCGGCGGTGGATCAGTAGCGCCAGGCTCGCGCTGTCGTCGATCGGGCCCAGCCAGGGGAGGCCATCGCGGCGCCGCGGGGCTGCCTGCCAATCGCCACCCACCTGGAGGAGTCCCAGCAGCGGCACCCCCATCTGCCGCAGCAGGGCCGTGGCGCCGGCCGCCGTGCCCGTGGCCAGCTGGTCGGCCGTGATCAGCAGCAGCACGGGCTGTCGCCAGGCCGCGAGGGTTTCGGCCCAGCAGTCGCCCGCCGCCAGGGGCTTGCCTGGATCGATCGGCAGTGCTGCCAACCAGGGGTCTCCATGGCGGTGGAGGCCTGTCAGCGCCTCGGCTGGATCCTCACCATCGCCCAGGGTCTGCAGCGGCCAACCCAGGGCTGTCGCCACGGCGGTTGCCGTGGCGGCCAGTGTGGCCGCCACCTGCTGATCGCTGCCGCAGGCCGCGATCAGCAGGTGGCGGCGGGGGCCGGGCTCGGGAATCGGGCTGGGAGTCATGACGGCAGGACCTCGGGACCGTCCCGCTTCTACCATCGGGATTGTGATCCTGCGCTCACGGCTGCCGTGACCACATCCCCCATCGCGGCACGGCCTCAGGCGGCAGCCTCAGGCTCCAATGGCCAGCAGGACAGTCGTCGCCTGCGGCTGTTCAGCGGCACCGCCAACCCCGATCTGGCGCGGGAGATCGGCGCCTATCTGGGCATTCCCGATGGCCCACGGGTGATCAAGCGCTTTGCCGATGGTGAGTTCTACATCCAGATCCAGGAATCGATTCGCGGTTGCGATGTTTTCCTGATCCAACCCACCTGCGCTCCGGTGAACGACCACCTGATGGAGCTGCTGATCATGGTGGATGCCTGCCGGCGAGCCTCGGCCCGGCAGATCACGGCAGTGATTCCTTACTACGGGTATGCCCGTGCCGACCGAAAGACGGCGGGGCGTGAATCGATCACCGCCAAGCTGGTAGCCAATCTGCTGGTGAAGTCGGGGGTGAACCGGGTACTTACCCTCGATCTGCATTCGGCCCAGATTCAGGGCTATTTTGATATTCCCTGTGATCACATCTATGGATCACCAGTGCTGAGTGACTACCTCGGTACTCTGGGGCTTGAGGATCCGGTGGTGGTGTCACCGGATGTGGGTGGTGTGGCCCGGGCCCGGGCGTTTGCCAAGCAGATGAACGACGCTCCGCTGGCGATCATCGACAAGCGCCGCACCGGCCACAACGTGGCCGAAAGCCTCACGGTGATCGGTGAAGTCATGGGCCGCACGGCCGTGTTGATCGACGACATGATCGATACCGGTGGCACCATCTGTTCGGCGGCGCGACTGCTGCGGGCGTCGGGAGCCGCCCGGGTGCTGTGTTGTGCCACCCACCCGGTGTTTTCGCCCCCGGCGGTGGAGCGGCTATCGGAAGATGGCCTGTTCGAAGCGGTGGTGGTGACCAACAGCATTCCGCTGCCCCCTGAGCGCCAGTTTCCCCAGTTGCGGGTGCTGTCGGTGGCCACCATGCTCGGTGAAGCGATCTGGCGGATTCATGAGGAGAGCTCGGTGAGCTCCATGTTCCGCTGAAGCACGTGAAGGCACGGGCTGGCAAGCGACGAGCCGGACTGGTGGCCCTGGGGATTTGGCTGGTGGCCAGCATGGTGCCGGCCCAGGCCGCTGCCCCTGCCGTGCCCGCCAGGCGGGTGGGCGTATGGCTCACCAACAGCCCCAGCCCTCTGTACTACGACGGTCAACGCATCGACACCGCTGTTCAGGAGCTGGCCGGGGCGGGCTTCAACACCCTTTACCCCAATGTGTGGAGCCGGGGCACCACCTTTCACCGCAGCCGCTGGGCACCGATCGAACCCGCCCTGGCCAGCCGGGCGCCGGGCCTGGATCCAATCTGCCGGCTGACGCAGTCGGCCCAGCGCCGCGGCATGCAGGTGATCCCCTGGTTTGAATACGGCCTGATGGAGCCGGCTGATGCCGAGGTGGTGCGCCGCAATCCCCAGTGGGTGCTGCACAAACGCGATGGCAGTGCACTCACCGCCCTGCACGGTGCCGACCTCAAAACTTCACCGCTGCGTGACCTGCGGGTTTGGCTCAACCCCGCACACCCCGGGGTGCGGGAGCGGTTCATCGGTCTGGTGATGGAGATCGTGCAGCGCTGCGGCGTGAATGGCATCCAGCTGGATGATCATTTCGCCTGGCCCGTGGAACTGGGGTACGACGCCTACACCCGCTCGCTCTACCGCAGCCAGACCGGTCGTGAACCGCCGAATGATGTGAAGGATCGCTTCTGGATGCGATGGCGACGCCAGCAGCTCACCGGACTGCTGCGCCAGCTGCGCACCCGCCTGAAGGCCGCACCGGGGCCCCGGCCCCTGGTGATCAGCCTCTCGCCGGGTCCCTTTCGCTTTGCCTACAACCACTGGCTACAGGATTGGGAACTCTGGGCGGTGGGTGGACTGGTGGATGACCTGGTGGTGCAGAACTATGCCTATTCGGTGCAGGGTTTTGCCAAGGATCTCAACCAGCCGGCTCTGGTAAAGGCCAGGGAGTGGGGGCTGCCTGTGGAAATCGGCATCCTGGCAGGTTTCGGTGGGCGCACGCCCTCCATGGCCATTTTGCGTGAGAAGGTGCGGCTGGCGAGTGAGCGTGGCCACGGCGTGATTTATTTCTATTGGGAGGGTCTCTGGGGTGCCCATGCCGGCAGCGAAAGTCCTGCTGTGCGACGCGATGAATTTCGCAGGCTGCATACAGCCCTGAGCCGCTGGCCGATGCCACCACCGCCCTGAGGGTTCAGCGCTCGCCCAGACACTGCTCCACCACCTCCCGGGTGTTGGTGGAGAGCGTTGCCCTGGCCAGTTGTTGGAGGGCATCGGCCATGGGAGCGCGGCGATTGGGGCCATAGCTCTGCCAACGGCTGAACACCTTGGACAGCCGAGACGCGGTGATCGGGTTGCGCTGATCGAGCGCAATGATCTGTTGGGCCAGGAAGCGGTAGCCACTGCCATCGCTGGCATGAAACACCGGTGTGGCCGCCACGAAGCCGCCCAGCACAGCCCGCACCGAATTGGGGGCCATTGGGTCGTAGCGGGGGTGCTCCAGCAGGTGGGCCACCCGGGCCAAGCCATCGCCGAAAGGGGTGGAGGCCTCCAGCGAAAACCAGCTGTCGAGAATCACGGGCCGGTCTTGCCAGCGGTCGTAAAAGGCCGCCAGTGCGCTGGTGCGCTGGGGGAGATCATGGGGGTGGAGCGCCCGCAGGCCGGCCCGTGCCAGGGTCATGGAACCCCCTTCCACAGCGGCGCGGGCGGCGGCGATCGCCGCGGGATCGCCGGCGGCCACACCCCAGCTCCAGATGGTGCCGGTGAGCCGCCGGGCGCCGCTGCCGCGGGGCCAGACTGCGGTCCAATCCCTGAGGCAATCCTCAAGGGTGCGGGCCAGGGGTTGGGCCAGGGCCTCGCCGAAACGGCGCTGCAAGGCCAGCAGGGCCGCAAACAGGGCTGGAGGATCCGGTTCCGGCGCGCCATCCTCCAGCTCCGCTAGGCCGGGCAGCGCCAGGAGCAGGCTGCGGCTGGCTTCGGAGAGGGAGGGGTCGGCGAGGATGCGCTCGAAAGCGTTGATCAGTTCCTCTTCGAGCACGCCATCGGCGCGGCCGGCGGCGCGGCGCAGCACGGCACGCCGCAGCAGCACCTGGCCAGCATCCCAGCGGGCCACCGGATCGGGGTCGGCGGCCAGCAGATGCACGAGCTCGCTGGTGGGTCGCCCGATGCGCAGCTGGATCGGTGCCGAAAACTGCCGCAGCAGCGACAGGGCAGGCGGATGGGGGCGGCGGGGCAGCCCGTCGAGCACCACCTCCTGATGCTCCCGGTCGATCACCAGCACCCGGGTGCCATCGCCCCAGTGGGGAGAGCGTTGCCGGGCGGCCGACGCTTCAGCCTCGCTCTCGCCCACCAGTCGCACCGGTAGGGCCTGGCCGGCCTGGTCGACCAGGCCGATGGCCAGAGGGATCACCTGGGGCTTGGGGTTGGGGCTGGCGTTGGTGGGCGGAATCTGCTGATGGAGCCGCAGCGTCAGGCGCCCCTGCCGTTGATCCCAGCGGCGCCAGAGGCGCAGCAGGGGTGTGCCGGCCTGGTGATACCAGCGGCGAAATTCGGCGAAATCGAAGGGCGGCGGCGCATCGCGCCCCTCCGCTGCCCAGCGGCTCTCGGCGGCCTCGCGCAGCGCTGCCAGAAAGTCGTCGCAGGTGGCGGCGGTGCCATCGTGGCGCTTCACGTAAAGCGCGATACCTTGATGATAGGTGTCATCGCCCAGGAGCGTGTGGAGCATGCGGATCACCTCCGCACCTTTTTCGTAGATCGTGGTGGTGTAGAAGTTGTCGATCGCCTGGTAGCTGCTGGGTTGTACTGGATGGGCTGTCGGGCCAGCATCTTCACGAAACTGAGTGTTTCTCAGAACGGCTACATGTTCGATCCGCGCTAGCGCATGACCGTGCTGATCTGCGCTGAACTGCTGATCGCGAAGCACGGTAAGGCCCTCTTTAAGCGAGAGCTGAAACCAGTCGCGGCAGGTGATGCGATTACCGGTCCAGTTGTGAAAATATTCATGGGCGATCACGCTTTCCACCCGCTCCAATTCGGCGTCGGTAGCGGTTTCGGCGTCGGCCAGCACCAGTTTCGAGTTGAAAATATTCAGGCTTTTGTTTTCCATCGCGCCCATGTTGAAGTGGCGCACCGCCACGATGTTGTATTCCTCCAGGTCGTACTCAAGGCCGTACACCTGCTCATCCCAGCGCATGGCACGTTGCAGTGCCGCCATGGCGTGCGCGGTGCTGTGCTCATCGCCGGGCTCCACGTGCAGCCGCAGCCGCACGGGCCGGCCACTGGCGGTGGTGAACCGGTCGCTCACCTCAACCAACGACCCGGCCACCAGGGCAAACAGGTAGGAGGGTTTGGGAAAGGGATCGTCCCAGACGGCGTAGTGGCGCTCACGACCGGTTTCGGGATCGGTGCCGAGGGATCCGCTCTCGCGGCAGTTGCCATTGGACAACAGCACCGGACACGTCTCCCGGTCGGCCTCGATGCGCACCCAGAAACGGCTCAGGAGATCGGGACGATCGGGGTGATAGGTGATGCGGCGAAACCCCTCCGCCTCGCACTGGGTGGTGAACAGCCCACCACTCACGTACAGCCCTTCGAGGGTGGTGTTGCTGTGGGGGTGCAGGCGCACCCGGCTGCTCAGGCGGAAGGGCCGATCGGGTGGGTGATGCAGCACCAACCGATCGGGTAGGAGGGTGTGAGCTTCGGCGGCCAGGGGGGCACCATCCAGGAGCAGCTCCTCGAGCGCCAGGTCGACCCCCATGAGCGTGAGCGGCCCCGCTCCGGCCGAGTTGGGCGCCAGGGCTAGGTGGGCTTCCACCTGGGCGTGATCGTGGTGAAGCCGCACCGTCAGATCGGTGCGTTCGATCAGGCAGGGGCTGGGGCGGTAATCGGCCAGGCGCACGCTCGTCATGGCTGGCTCAAACCCGCAGAGCGTCGAGCACGCTCCGATCTTCCAGGGTGCTCGTGTCGCCGCTCACCTCCTCGCCGGCGGCGAGGGCGCGCAAGATCCGGCGCATGATCTTGCCGCTGCGGGTCTTGGGCAGGGCATCGGTGAAGCGGATCAGATCGGGGCGAGCGATCGGGCCGATCTCCTGGCCCACATGGCGCGTCAGTTCGGCCGCGAGGTCCTCATGGCCGCTGCGGCCGGCCTCCAGGGTTACAAACGCCACGATGCCTTCACCCTTGAGGTCATCGGGGCGGCCCACCACGGCCGCCTCCGCCACGGCCGGATGGCTCACCAGAGCCGATTCGATCTCCATCGTGCCCAGTCGGTGGCCGGCCACCGAGATCACATCGTCGACCCGGCCCATCACCCAGAAGTAGCCGTCAGCATCGCGGCGAGCGCCGTCGCCGGCGAAGTAGAGGCGGCTGCCGTCGGCGGTTTCGATGTGCTCCCAGTAGCTCTTGCGGAAGCGCTCAGGATCGCCATGCACCGTGCGCATCATCCCCGGCCAGGGTCGCCGCACGGCCAGGTAGCCGCCTTCATCCACGCCGGCGCTGCGGCCCTGCAGATCCACCACGTCGGCGGCGATGCCGGGCAGAGGCAGGGTGGCTGAGCCCGGCTTGGTGGGCGTGGCGCCCGGCAGGGGGCTGATCATGATGCCGCCGGTCTCCGTTTGCCACCAGGTGTCCACGATGGGGCAGCGGTTGCCGCCGATCACATCGCGATACCAGATCCAGGCCTCTGGGTTGATCGGCTCGCCCACGCTGCCCAGCAGCCGCAGGCTGCCCATGTCGTACTGGTCGGGCACGGCCCGGCCGCTCTTCATGAACAGGCGAATCGCGGTGGGGGCGGTGTAGAAGATCGTGATGCGGTGCTTCTGGATCAGCTCCCAGAAGGCGCCGGGCTTGCTGGGGCGCGGTGCACCCTCGTACATCACCGTGGTAGCCCCATTGGAGAGAGGGCCATACACGATGTAGCTGTGGCCGGTGATCCAGCCCACATCCGCCGTGCACCAATGGATGTCGTCATCGCGGATGTCAAACACCCATTGGAAGGTGAGGTGAGCCCA
>JAYKGR010000117.1:0-22369 GCA_035285645.1 Cyanobacteriota bacterium
CGCAGCAGGCGGTGATCAGTTCATAGGCCAGGAACAGGGGCCACTCGCATTCGATCCCCTCGAATTCGGCCAGCTCCTCCCGTTCGTAGTGCAGCCGGCTCACGTCTTCCACCACCGTCTGGTGGCCATCGCGGCGGAAGCGCTTGTAGCCGTGCAGGCCGCCCAGCTCGCGGCGGATGGTCTGGCGGGTGCGTTCGGCAAGCCGTGGATCCTCCACCGCCCAGGCGGGGTAGCCGATCACCGAGAGGCAGGCGCTGTCGGCTTCCTTGCTGGCCGATTCCCGCGGCAGCAGGCCGCGCAGGGCGCGTCGCAGCCGCACGATCGCATCGTGGGGGATGGCCAGGCAGCAGCTGCCGTCGCCATGGGGACCGTAGAGATCCACGCCTTCCAGGGCCTCCAGGGCGGCCTTCACCAGGCCGATGGAGCTGGCGTTGCGCTCAGGCAGGCCGTGGTTGCCCTTATCGCCCCGCTCCCAGATGCCGTAATCGGCCACGCGGTAGGCGCGGGCCACGTAATACACCAGGTTCTGGACAAAATCGCGCTCGTCGAGGCTGCGCACCACCACGAGTCCGGAGCGCGTGAGCTGGGCCAGCTGCAGCAGAAACACACCGGTGGCATCCAACTGCAGATGGCCCCAGCCATCGTCGGGCACCACCGGCGCCCCGCTGCCGGTGTCGAACTTGGCGTGAATCGCATCGAGCCGATCGAGGCTGCTCTTGAAGCGCTCCACCTTGGCCGCCTGGCGCATCATGGCGCTGAGCAGGCCGCGCATCAGCAGCAGCACCCGCTGCTCCAGCTCGAAGGAACGCCGGCAGGGCCCCTCGAGCCGGCGCCATGCCAGGGCCAGGCCCCAGACGCACTGGATCGAGTACACACAATCGCGCACCCAGGCGTCGCCATAGTTGCCGTGCACGGTGTGGGCGGTGCTCGCCGGCAAGAGGCCGCTCACCGGGTGCTGACGGTTGAGCACCACCGCCTCGATCCGGCGATCCAGATCGAGCAGGAGGGCGCGGCGCTGGGGCTCCGCCAGGGGGGCTGGCGCTGCGGCCGCGCTCGCTGGCTGCAGGCTGGCAACGCCGGTGGAACTGCTGACCATGGGCGGTGCCGTCACAAACACAGGCGGGCCATAGATTCTCCCCTGCGACCCACCCGTCCCATGGCAGCAACCGTCACCGCCCCGCGCCGCACCCATGTGCTGGGCCTGCCGGTGGACGTGGCTCCCGACCTGCTGGCTGAGGCCATCGCCCTCCATGACAACGGCGGCGGTCAGATCGTGACGATCAACGCGGAGATGACGATGGCGGGGCTGGAGGATCCGGCCCTGGGTGCGGCCATCTGCGCCGCTGAGCTCGTGATCCCCGATGGCGCCGGAGTGGTGTGGGCCCTGGCGCGTCAGGGCATCCGTGTGGCTCGTTCGCCCGGCATCGAGCTGGCCTGGGCTCTGCTCGCCCATGCCGCTGCCCATGGCTGGAGCGTGGCCCTGGTGGGTGCCTCGCCAGCGGTGATGGCAGCGCTGTGCCAGCGGCTGCCGCGGGAGCTGCCCGGGCTGCGATTGGTGCTCACCGAACACGGCTACCAGAGCGCCGAGACCTGGCCTGACGTGGAGCAGCGCCTGCGGGAGCTGCGGCCCGATCTGGTGCTGGCGGCCCTGGGTGTTCCGCGCCAGGAGCTCTGGATCCAGGCCCAGCCGCGCCCCCTCGGCGGTCTGTGGATGGGGGTGGGCGGCAGCTTCGATGTCTGGTCGGGCAGCAAAAAAAGGGCCCCCGGCTGGATGGGGGCCCTCAATGTGGAATGGCTCTACCGCCTGATCCAGGAGCCCACCCGTTGGCGGCGCATGCTGGCCTTACCCGCCTTTGCGCGCGAGGTGATCCGGCGGGGCTGAAGACGGGCTGGGAGCTCAGCGGAAACCCACCGAGGCCTGCCACACGAAGGCGAGCAAGAGGAAAAACAAGGGAATGATCGGCAGGATGTCGACCAGGGGGCCGAAGGCGCGGTAAGCCTCGGGGAGCTGGGCGAGCAGGGTGAGAGCCATTCCTGGAACAGCGATGCGATGGCCGGAACCTACCACGTGTGGGCCGCCGGGGAGCCCGGCTCCCAGGGAGCGAAATCCTCCGCAAAACAACCATCGGCGATGGCCCGCGCCATCGCCGTGGTGAAGCGCAGCAGGGTGGTGAGGTTGTGGAGGCTCAGCAGCGTGCGGGCCAACATCTCCTCGGCGCGGATCAGATGGTGCAGGTAGGCGCGGCTGTGCCGTTGGCAGGCTTGGCAGGGGCACGTGGCATCCAGAGGGGTGTGGTCGTGGCGAAAGCGCGCATTGCGCAGGTTCCAGCGTTCGCCCCCCACCAGGGCCGTGCCGTGCCGCCCCAGGCGGGTGGGCAGCACGCAGTCGAACAGGTCGACCCCCTGGGCAACGGCGATTGCCATCTCCGGCAGGCTCCCCACACCCATGAGGTAGCGGGGGCGATCGGCGGGCAGCAGGGGCCCCAGCTGGCGCACGATGCGATGCATCTCGGCCACCGGTTCTCCCACGCTCACCCCGCCGATGGCGATCCCGGGCAGATTCATGGCGGCCACCACGGCGGCCGATTCGGCCCGCAGTCGCGGCCAGCAGCCCCCTTGCACGATGCCGAACAAGGCCTGGTCGCGGCGATCGTGGCGGGCCACACAGCGCTCCAGCCAGGCGTGGGTGCGGCGGCAGGCCTCCGCCACCTCCACCTCCGTGGCCGGGTAAGGGGGGCATTGGTCGAAGGCCATCGCCACATCGGCCCCCAGGGCCATCTGGATCTCCATCGAGCGCTCCGGCGTCAGGTTGATCCGCCGGCCATCGCGCGGGGAGCGGAAGGTCACGCCCGCGTCGTCGATGCGATTCAGGGCCCCGAGGCTGAAAACCTGATACCCCCCCGAATCGGTGAGCAGGGGGCCATCCCAGGCCATGAAGCGGTGCAGCCCTCCGGCTTCAGCCACCAGATCCTCCCCCGGCTGCAGGTGCAGGTGATAGGTGTTAGCCAGCACCATCTCGGCCCCCGTGGCGGCCAGCTGGGGTGTGCTGACCCCTTTCACGGTGCCGGCGGTGCCCACGGGCATGAACCGCGGCGTATGCACCACCCCATGGGGGGTGTGGAAGCGGCCGCAGCGGGCCCGGGTGTGTGGGCAGGCGGCGGTGATCGCAAAGGTGAAGCAGGGGGCGGGAGGGGAGGCGGATGCGAGGGTGATGGCACCAGTGGGCCGCTGCCGCGACGCTAGGCGCGGCCCTCCGCCCCCACCGCCATGCCCGCGGCCGACTCCTGCGCTCGCTTCCCCCCTTGGCTGCGGGATCTCGCTGGCGCCTGGATCTTCTACACCGTGCTGCCGGCATGGCCGGCCGTGCCCCCCCGCTTCGAGCGGATCGCCCGTTTTGCACCCTGGATCGGGGCCGTGCTCGGCAGCCTGCAGGCCCTGCTCTGGCTGGGGCTGGAGGGGCGAGTGCCCCGCCTCAGTCAGGTGGCCTTGGTGCTCGCCCTGGGGCTGGTGCTCAGCGGCGGCCTGCACGCCGACGGCGCCATGGACACCGCCGATGGGCTGGCCGCCGGCGACCGTCGCCTGGAGGCCATGGACGACAGTCGGGTGGGAGCCAGTGGTGTTCAGGCCCTGGCCCTGCTGTTGCTGCTGCGTAGCGCCGCCTTGGCCGCCCTCGGCTCCGCAGCGCCCCTGGCCTTGCTCTGGGCAGCCATCTGGGGGCGGGTGGCGCCCCTCCTGGCCATGGGCCGGTTTCCCTATCTGCGCCCTGAGGGCGGCAGCGCTGCGTTTCACCGCCGCCACTGGCGCGGCCTGGGGCGGGAGCTGCGGCCGGCGCTGCTGCTGCTTGTGGCCCTGGTGCTCCTGTCCCTCGGTCAGCGTTGGCCGCTGTTGGGGCTGGTGGGCCTGGGACCTGCCCTGCTGGTGCCGCGTTGGCTCGGCCGCCGTTTCGGTGGCCACAGCGGCGATACCTACGGCGCCTGTGTGGAGTGGGTGGAGGCCCTGGGGCTGCTCCTCAGCGCTGCCGTGGCGGCGATCATGCTGCCGGCGGCGGGCTGACTGGCGGCGCCAGGGGCAGGATCAGGCGGAAGGCATTGCCCTGGGCGGGCAGGTGTGGAGCAACCTGGGAGGGCGGGATCACCAATTCAAGATCGCCGCCGAGGCTGCGGGCCAGATCGCGGCCAAGGGCCAGGCCCAGGCCGGTGCCGGGCCGATGCTGGCCCTGCCGCCCCCGCACCCCCCGCTCAAAGATGCGCTGGCGCTCCTCGCTGCTGATAACGTCGCCCCCATCCCAGATGGTGATCTCCAGCTGATCGCCCGTGACCTGCCAATGCAGGCCCAGCGGCGAGCCCGGGGCGCTGTATCGGAAGCCGTTTTCCAGCAGATTGGCCAGGATCTCCGCCACGGCCCCGCTGTCGCCCTGCCAGTCCGGCAGGCTGTCGGGCCCCTGCCAGTGGCGCTGCTGCAGGCTGGCGGTGGCCGCGGCCCGGCGCAGGAGCGGCAACAGCGGTTCGGCCAGCGGCTGCCCTTGGGGACCGCTGAGCAGCGGGGGGAGCAGCAGGGGTTGGGGCCCTGCCGTGCCGGTCAGCAGGGGGGTGGGTTGGGCCAGGGCGCTGAGGGCATCCACGTAGCGGTTGAGCTGGCGTTCCTCCGCCAGCACCCCCTCCACCAGCTGACGGTTGTCTTGATCGTGCTCCAGGCGGCGGCGCAGCAGCTGGCCGAAGGTGCGCAGGGCGGTGAGCGGATTGCGCAGCTGGTGCACGAGCAGCCGCAGCTGTTCGTCGCGCTGCTGCAGCTGGTTGTCGAGCGCCTGGAGATCGAGATCGAGGCGCAGGGCTTCGGTGAGGGCGAGGGCCGTGGCCTGCAGGCGCTGCCGCAACGGCTCGGGCCAGGGAACCGTGCCCACCTCCACCTGCAGGGCCCCCAGCAGCACCCGTTCATGGCGTAGCGGCAGCCAGCGGCGGCCATCGGCCGGCACCCGCAACTCGCTGGAGCTGTCGAGGGGGGGCAGGGCGCGGCCATCCACCGGCCACCGGCCTACGGGCAGAAGGCTGGGCTGGCCTTCGCGGCCCTGGTGCGCCACGTACACCACCAGTGAGCGCACGGCGGGGCAGTCAGCAAACTGGCTGAGCTGGCAGCCCAGCAGTGCCAGAAAGCGGGAGGAAACGGGCATCAGCGGCGACCTGACCGCAGCTGGGCAGCGGGTTTCAGCGGATCTGTCTCGAAACCGGAAAGAAGGGTTAAGCTCCTGGTATCGACCACAACTCCGCAGGTCGCACGCGAACGGCGGATCACAGTCGGTACGGCCAACTTGCCTTTCCAGTGCAACGAGGCTACAGCAGTAGGAGATGCGTCCATCTGCTGTCCCGATCCTTTGGGGGAGGGTTACCGACGGGTCCAACCGGCGGTTCGACTACAGATACGTGGGCGTCCATCCGACCATCGGCGAACGATGGTCGGAGGGGCATGGCGCGTGCCTGCCCGGTCTGAACCCCCCTGCACACCCTCTCTCCCCGCTCATCACCGGGGCCAATGTTTCATGTCCAAGAAGCGCAAGCGGATCAGCCGCCGTCGTCTTGCCGGTCAGCGCGTCCTGGCCCATGTGGCCACGTTCAATCTCGAAACCGGAGCCCACAAACCCGTCACTGCCGCTCGGCGCTACATCGCTGAAGCTGGGCTGATGCCACCCGCCATCCTCAATGTGCGGCGCAATGAGCACACCACCGACCGCTTCTTCTGGGGTGAGAAAGGTCTCTTCAGCGCCCAGTACGCCGAAGAGAATCACTTCCTGTTCCCCTCCCTGCGCGCCATCGTCGATCGCATCGGCGAAGACGTGCTCTTCGAAGGCATTGAGGCCCTGGCGGCCGACGACTGGGAGGAGATGGAGGAGTACGAATACGCCTTCGTCTGATCCCCCGGGCTGCTCCTGTGCCAGCTCCCTTACCCCCGCCAGGCGTCGGCCAGAAAGTTCCGCATCAGTGGGAACAGCCCTGGATCGATGCCATGGCCCCCGGCACAGGTGTGGCGGCTCACCGCAACCCCGGCTGACCGCAGAGTCTTCTCCAGGCTGACGCTGTGATCCAGCGGCACCACGGGATCTTCGCGCCCGTGGGTGAGCAGCACCGGTGGTGCCTCCGCTCGCGGCTGCCAGCCGCGGTGGGGATAGCCGCTGCAGCCGATCACCGCCGCTAGGGGCAGGGGTTCACCCTCAGCGCCGGTGGCCACGTCCACAGCCATGGCCGCCCCCTGGGAAAACCCCAAGATGGCTGTGCGCTCCAGAGGTACCGTGGCGTTGAGCTGCTGCAGCCGCCGCATCAGGTGCTCCCGGGCTGCCGGCACCCGTTCCCAGGCCGGCTCAGGCAGCAGATCACGCCACAGCAGCGGATACCACTGGCGGCCAACGCCCGCCGGGTGGGGCTCAGGTGCTCGCAGGGCCACCACGCTCACAGTCGTCGGCACCAGCTCCGCCGCCAGATCGAGCAGGTCATCGGCGTCGGCCCCCCAGCCGTGCAGCAGCACCAGCCGTTCGGAGGCCTGGTCAGGGCCGCTCAGCAGGCGGTCGCTGGTGTCCGACAGGCTGGGCATGGGGATCCGGTGGTGGGGGCCTGCGTAGGTTGGCCCCTAGCCGACCCCCTCCGCAGCCATGGCCCCGACGGCCCTCCTGAGCGTGTCTGACAAGCAGGGCCTGGTGCCCCTGGCCCAGGGGCTGGTGCTCCAGGGATACTCGATTCTCTCCAGTGGTGGTACCGCCGCTGCCCTTCAGAAGGCCGCGGTGCCCGTGACTCGGGTGTCGGAGCACACCGGCGCCCCGGAAATTCTGGGCGGGCGGGTGAAAACCCTGCACCCCCGCGTGCATGGCGGCATCCTGGCCCGCCGCAGCGATCCTGCCCACCTGGCCGATCTGGTGGCGCAGGGCATCGACCCGATCGATGTGGTGGTGGTGAATCTCTATCCCTTCCGGGAAACGGTGGCCGATCCCCAGGTGGACTGGGACACCGCCATCGAAACCATCGATATCGGTGGGCCGGCCATGGTGCGCGCCGCTGCCAAAAATCATGCCGACGTGGTGGTGCTCACCAGCCCCAGCCAGTACGGCCCGTTTCTGGAAGCCCTGGCTGCCGGAACCGTGGATCTGGCGCTGCGGCGCCAACTGGCTCTGGCGGCCTTCGCCCATACCGCCGCGTATGACGCCGCCATCACCTCCTGGCTCACGTCTCGGCTGGAGCCCGAACCCAGCCATTCGCTCATGCTTAAGCTCCCTGTGCAGCAGGAGCTGCGTTATGGCGAAAACCCCCATCAAGCGGCCGTGTGGTACTCGGTCAGCGATGCGGGTTTCGGCGGTGGCCGCCAGCTGCAGGGCAAAGAGCTCAGCTACAACAACCTGCTGGATCTCGATGCCGCTCTGGCCACGGTGCGTGAATTCGGCTACGGCGAATCCCGTGAGCAGGCTGCGGCTGTGGTGGTGAAGCACACCAATCCCTGCGGGGTAGCCGTTGCCGAGGTCGGGGCCGATGCCCTCGGGCGCGCCCTCGAGGCCGATCGTGTTTCGGCATTCGGGGGCATCGTGGCCCTGAACAGCCCGGTGGAGCTGGCGACGGCCCAGCAGCTCACCAGTCTGTTTCTGGAGTGCGTGGTGGCGCCGGAATTCAGCCAGGAGGCCCGCGCGCACCTTGCCGCCAAGGCCAACCTGCGTCTGTTGGAGCTGCCGGCCGCAGCCATCGATCACGCCGATCGCCGCCAGCTGCGCAGCGTGCTTGGCGGTGTACTGGCCCAGGATCTCGATGACGCTCCGCTCGACGAGACCAGCTGGCAGGTGGTGAGTCAGCGGTCGCCGTCGCCCCGGGAATGGGACGATCTGCGCTTCGCCTGGCGCCTGGTGCGGCATGTGCGCTCCAATGCCATCGTGGTGGCGGCTGCTGGCAGGAGCCTGGGCATCGGCGCCGGCCAGATGAATCGGGTGGGCTCGGCGCGGCTGGCCCTGGAGGCTGCGGGCGAGCGAGCCGGTGGAGCCGTGCTGGCCAGTGATGGCTTCTTCCCCTTCGACGACACCGTGCGCCTGGCTGCCAGCCATGGCATCACCGCCGTGATCCAGCCGGGGGGCAGCGTGCGCGATGTCGATTCCATCCAGGCCTGCGATGCCCTGAGCCTGGCGATGGTGTGTACGGGTCGTCGCCACTTTCTGCACTGAACCGCTGCGGGGGCGGCGCCAGTTGTAGGTTCGGCCGATCGCCCACCGCTCCCGAATGATCGACGCCCTGATCGACGCGATCCCCAGCTCTCTGGCTTTCAACCTCAATTTTCTGCATCCCCTGCTGATGTGGGTGCTCCTGGGGCTCACCCTCTACGCCATGGTGCTGGGCATCAAGGCCAAGAAAACCCGCACCGGTACGCCGGAACAGCGCAAAGAACTCGTCAAGGGGCAGTTTGGCCGTCGCCACTTCCAGATGGGCAGCCTCTTGCTGGCCCTGATGGTGCTGGGCACCGTCGGCGGCATGGTGGTCACTTACATCAACAACGGCAAGCTGTTTGTGGGTCCGCACCTGCTGGTGGGTCTGGCCATGACCAGCCTGATCGCTGTGGCCGCGGCTCTCTCGCCCCTGATGCAGGCGGGCAGCGTGCTGGCCCGCAAGATTCACGTCGGTTTGAACATGACTCTGGTGAGCCTGTTCCTGTGGCAGGCCGTGAGCGGCATGCAGATCGTGCAGAAACTACTCAGCCCGGCCGTCTGAGGACCGCCCCGCGCTTCAGAACTGGGCCCGCCGCCGCGGCGGGCAGGGGATGCCGTGGCTGGCGTGGAAGTCTTCCTGCACCTTCCAGGTGAGGCGTCGGGAGATCTGGCGCACGATCTGGCGGAGCAGATGATCTCCGCTGCTCTGCACCAAGCCGTCGGGCAGCAGCGTGATCATCGAGGGAAGCCGGATCCAGACCGACAGATCCAGGGTCCAGCGCACCAGCGTATGGGCCATCAGGGCATCCACCTCCTCGTGAGAGAGGTCGGCGGTTGCTTCTGGATCCGCCTCATCCAGCCGCAGCGACGCGTTGAATTCCACGTCGTACAGATCAGCCAGTGCCGGATCGGCTGACGGCACGGGCACGGTGAGGATGCGATACACCATCTGCTGCTGGGGCAACAGTTCCAGCCCGATGGTGGGTTCCACCTCAAAACCGAAGTTGCCGAAGCGCCCCAACGTGAGGGCGTAGGCGTTGGTGCCGATCGCCGACACGGCCATCGGTGCAGCACAGCGGCGGAACCACCCGTCGTGGCGGTCGAGGTAGGCCGCCACGACCGCAGAGGGGGACCGCATCTCCATCAGATCAGCAAAACTGCTGCCGTAGCGGCGCACCCGGCCATCATCGCGATCGCGAAGGCGGTTGGCGGAAGGGTCGGCCACAGACAGCAGAGCGGTCGGAGAAATGGCGAGCTCGGGGGTCAAGACGGAAGGGTTCCTGAATCGGAGAATCTCAAGATCGGGGCTGGGCGTTGGCTGACGTGGTGCTCAGGCTGATCAGCCGGCGGATTACATCCTCCACCACCCGATCGGGCGTGGAGGCACCCGAGGTGATGCCCACCCGGATGGGCCCCTCCGGCAGGAACGGTGCTTCGGTTTGCAGATCGGCACCCAGGGGTTTGTGCTGGATGCGGTTGTCCGCCGTGATCCGTTCGGGCGTGTCGATGTGGAAGGAGCGGATGCCGCGACTGATCGCAATTTCCTGTAGGTGTGTGGTGTTCGATGAGTTGTATCCGCCGATCACCACCATCAGGTCAAGGGGTTCATCCACCAAGGCAAACATCGCATCCTGACGCTCCTGAGTGGCATCACAGATCGTGTTGAAAGCCAGGAAGTGTTCGTTCAGGACAGTCGGGCCAAATCGCTGCAACATGGTGCGCTCAAATAACTTGCCGATTTCTTCGGTTTCGCTCTTGAGCATGGTGGTCTGGTTGGCCACCCCCACCCGCACAAGGTCTCGGTCGGGATCGAAGCCCGGGGAGCAGGCTCGCTGGAAGCGCGCCATGAAAGCCTCTCGCCGCTCCGGATGGGCGGCACCATCGCCGCTGGCCAGGATGTAATCAGCCACCATCTGGGCCTCGGCCAGATCGAGCACCACCAGATAAGTGCCGGCGAAGCTGCTGGTGGCCAGGGTTTCCTCATGCTTCACCTTGCCGTGAATGATCGAGGTGAAGGCCTGCTTCTTGTGCTTCTCCACGGTGTTCCATACCTTCGACACCCAGGGGCAGGTGGTGTCCACGATGTGGCAGCCCCGTTCGTTGAGCAGCTGCATCTCCTGAACGGTGGCGCCGAACGCTGGCAGGATCACGACGTCGCCGTTGGCCACTTCAGAGAAATCCTTCACACCGCCATCCACTGGGATGAAGGACACATTCATCTCGCGCAGATGGTCGTTGACCGAAGGATTGTGAATGATCTCGTTGGTGATCCAGATGCGCTCGCTTGGATAGTGGCGCCGGGTTTCATAAGCCATCGCCACCGCCCGTTCCACGCCCCAGCAGAAGCCGAAGGCTTCGGCCAGGCGCACCGTCAGCCGTCCCTCGCGCAGCTCGTAGCCGTTTTCCCGCAGGTTGGCCACCAGATCGCTCTGGTACGCGGTTTGCAGGCTGCCAGCCACCTCCTCCCCCAGGCCGAAGCCGCGGCGGTTGTAGCGCTCCGACTGGTGCAGCGAGCGCTTGAAGGCACGGGTATCCACGGTGCAGGCGCGGCGGAAAGCCGACTCTATGGGCAGCGCCGGCAGCGTGGGCGGAGTCTGTGCTCAGTCGGGCTGCCGGTCGAGCACCTCGGCCAGCCCCACCCATCGCACGGCAGCGGCCTCGAAGTGGTACCTGCAGGGCAGCACCTCCACCCCGGCGGCCCGGGCGCGGCGGAACAACTCCCCATAGCGCGGGTCGGCACTGTCGCCCGGGGCGAAGCGCCGCGCATCGCTCCGGCTCAGGCATGGCACCAGCACAGCCCGGGCCTCGGGCAGCAGGGCTTCGAGCTCCGTGAGATGTTTCTGGCCCCGCTCGGTCACCGTGTCGGGGAACAGGGCCAGATCGCCCGCGGTCCATGTGGTGTTCTTCACCTCCAGGTAGATCGGCCGGGGATCCAGCGCTGTCGCTGCCGGGGTGAGCAACAGATCGATGCGGCTGCGACGGCCTGCGCCGTAGGGCACCTCGGCCCGGATGGCCGCCACCGGTCCCAGCCATGGTTCCAGGCAACCGGCTTCGATCGTGGCGCGCACCAGCCGGTTGGGCAGGGCGGTGTTGATGCCCACCCATACGGCCGTTCCATCCGCTCCGGGCACTTCGGCTTGCTCCCACGTCCAGGCCAGCTTGCGGCTGGGGGAGGGGTCGTGGCGCAGGCGCACCCGGCCACCGGGCAGCAGCACACCCGTCATCGGCCCGGTGTTGGGGCAGTGGGCGGTCACCTCCTCGCCGTTGTCGAGCCGCACGTCAGCCAGAAAACGCTTGTAACGCCTCAGCAACACCCCCTCCTGCAGGGGGCCGATGGGCAGCGCCCACCCTCCGGCAGCGGCGGCGGCGGCAGCAGGGCTGACCATGGGCCTCGGGCGATGGCGGGGGGGCCGGCCATACTGCCGGGCGATCTGCATGGGCTGTGGCCCCGCCCGGATGGCGAAATCCCTGCGACGCATCGCCCTGATCGTGGCCGTGGCCACGGCCCTGAGCAAGGTGGCCGGTCTGGTGCGGCAGCAGGTGATCGCCGCTGCCTTCGGCGTGGGAGCCGCCTACGACGCCTACAACTACGCCTATGTGCTGCCCGGCTTTCTCCTGATCCTGCTGGGTGGCATCAATGGCCCCTTCCACAGCGCCATGGTGAGTGTGCTGGCTCGCCGCCCGCGGGAGGAGGGGGCCCATGTGCTGGCGGCCATCAACACGATCGTGGGGGCTGGTCTGATCGCCGTCACCCTGCTGCTGGTGTTGTTCGCCGACCCCCTGATCGATCTGGTGGGGCCGGCCCTCGATGCCGAGCGGCACGGTATCGCCGTGCTGCAACTGCGATGGATGGCGCCGATGGCCCTCCTCGCCGGTCTGATCGGCCTCGGTTTCGGCGCCCTCAACGCCGCCGATGTGTTCTGGCTGCCGTCGGTGAGCCCGCTGCTCTCAAGCGTGGCGGTGATCGGCGGCATCGGCCTGCTGTGGTGGCAGCTCGGCAGCAGCATCACCCTGCCCACCACCGCGGTGGTGGGAGGCATTGTGCTGGCCGCCAGCACCACGGTAGGGGCGGTGCTGCAGTGGCTGATCCAGCTGCCGGCCCTGGCCAGGGAGGGGCTCCACAAGCTGCAGTTGGTGTGGGACTGGAAAGATCCCGGTGTGCAGGAGGTGCTGAAGGTGATGGGCCCGGCCACCCTCTCCTCCGGCATGCTCCAGATCAATGTGTTCGTGTCGCTGTTCTTTGCTTCCGGCATGCCGGCGGCAGCGGCGGGGTTGGGGTACGCCAACCTGCTGGTGCAGACCCCCCTGGGCCTGCTGTCCAACGCCCTGCTGGTGCCATTGCTGCCGGTGTATGCCAGGCTCACGGCCCCCGATGACCGCCCGGAGCTGATCGGCCGCATCCGTCAGGGCCTGATGTTGTCCAACGCGGCGATGCTGCCCCTCGGGGCGCTGATGGTGGCCCTGGCGGTACCGATCGTGGCCCTGATCTACGAGCGCGGTGCCTTCGACAGCAGCGCCGCCGATCTGGTGGGCCAGCTGCTGATGGCCTACGGCATCGGCATGCCCGCCTATCTCGCCCGCGACGTGCTCGTGCGCGTCTTCTATGCCCTCGGCGATGCCAACACCCCCTTCCGCTGGTCGCTGGCCGGCATCGGCCTCAATGCCGTGTTCTGCTGGGCCTTCACCGGTGGACCCACCCCCCTTTGGGGCAACCAGCTGCCGCTGCTCAACGCTGGCGCCGCCGGCCTGGTGTTGGCCACGGTGGCGGTGAATCTGATCACTTGTGTGGGCCTGTTGCTGGCGCTGCGCAGCCAGCTGGGCGGGCTGCCGCTGCGGACCTGGGCGATCGACAGCGGCAAGCTGCTGCTGGCTGCCGCGGCCGGAGGCCTGGCGTGCTGGGGCCTGGCGATCGGTGTGCAGTGGCCCACGGGACTGCCTGGACTCCTGCTTCAGAACGCCATCTGTGGCAGCGTGGCGGTGGCGCTTTATGGCCTGCTGGCCAGTGCCGCCCGCGTGCCGGAGGCCCAGGAGATGCTCCAGTCGTTGCAACGGATGCTGCGCCGCCGCCGTCCCGCCTGATGGCTGCCCTCAGCCTGCGCCTGCGCATCTGCCTGGCTCTGCTGGTGATGGTGCCGGTGTCGCTGGCGGCCGAGCTGCTCCACTGGGGAGAGCTGGCTGTGTTTGCCACCGCCGCCGCGGCGATCATCCCCCTGGCGATCTGGCTCAGCACCGCCACCGAAGAGGTGGCTCTGGCCCTGGGCCCCTCCCTGGGGGCGCTGGTCAGCGCCCTCTTCAGCAATGCCACGGAGCTGATCATCGCTCTCACCGCTCTGCGGGCCGGTCTGGTGGAGATCGTGAAGGCCAGCATCACCGGCACCGTGATGGCCAATCTGCTGCTGGTGCTGGGCCTGGCGATGGCCTTCGGCGGCATCGGCCGCCGCGAGCAGACCTTCCAACCGGTGCTCGCCCGGGTGAACGGCAGCGTCATGACGCTGGCGGTGCTGGCGATTCTGCTGCCGAGTCTTTCGGCCGTTGGCAGTGAGGCCGGTGGGGTTCTCCCTCTGGGCTTTTCCCGGTTTGTGGCGGGCGTGCTGCTGGCCGCTTACGGCCTCACCCTGGTGTTTTCGCTGCACACCCACCGCGAGCTTTACGCCGTGGCGGAGGAAGATGTATCGGCGGTTGCCGACCACCGGCCACCCCTGCTGCCCTGGCTGGCGGTGCTGCTGGCCGCCACCATCGGCCTAGCGCTGGAATCCGAGCTGTTCGTGGGGGTGGTGGAGGAGGTCACGGCCGGCTTCGGTCTGACACCCCTGTTCACCGGCGTGGTGCTGCTGCCCCTGCTGGGTGGCGTGTCCGAATACCTGACCGCTGTCTCGATGGCTCGCAAGAACAAGATGGATCTGGCGGTTTCCATCGCTCTCGGTTCCACCCTGCTGGTGGCCATGCTGGTGGTGCCGATCCTGGTGCTGCTCGGGCCGCTGCTCGGGCATCCCATCGACCTCGACTTTCAGATGGTGGAGGTGGTGGCCGTGATCAGCGCTGTAGCGGTGAGCAACCTGGTGAGCCTCGATGGCCGCTCCGATTGGTTGGAGGGCGTGCTCCTGCTGGCCGCCTACCTCATCCTTGCGGCAGCGTTCTATTACCAGCCCGGCTGAAGCCATGACGCAGGCCAGTGAAGATCGCCAGGCGATGCCATTCCGGGGCCAGTCTCCCTGGCGTCGGCAGCTGGACCGTCCGGCCCTGCAGCTGCTGGCCCTGCTGCTCGCTTCTGCGCTGGCCCTCGGCTGGGGCCAGCCGCGATTGGCGGTGCTGCTTGCTCTGCTCACCGCGGCCGTGGCGCTGCTGCGCCTTGCTCCTGAGTTCTGGCAACGCCTCACCAGCCAGCTCGATGAACAGCTCACCACTCGCACCATGGCCTTGATCACCCTGGCCGGAGCCCTGCTGGTGGGCACCATCGCCCTCGGGTTATGGGATCCGCTGCTCAACGTGTACCGCAGCGGCGACTGGGAGGCGATCGGTGCCCTGGGCGAGGGGGTGATCGGCGCCTTTGGACAGATTCTGGTGGCTTTTGTTGCGCTGCTGATCGCCTGGCGCCAGTTCCAGCTGGATCAGCGCCTCAGCACCCAGCAGAACCGCATCACCGAAGCGCAAACGATCGACAGCTTCATCCACGGCATCTCCGAGCTGATCAGCGATCGCGAAGGCATGCTCGACGACTGGCCGCTGGAGCGGATGTTGGCTGAGGGGCGTCTGGCGGCGGTGCTGGGCAGTGTGGATGCCGCCGGCAAGGCGCGCATCCTGCGATTTCTCGCCCACGCGCGGCTGCTCACGCCTTTGCGCCGTGATGCCCGCGTGGGCCGGGCGATTCTCGATGGCCAGGGCTTCTACGTGGAGGATCGGCTTGAGGGCATTCCGGTGATCCAGCTGCATCAGGCCCTGCGTGGCGTGAACCTGGCTGACACCGACCTGCGGGGTGTGGATTTCAACGGCGCCGACCTGCGGGGCACCAACCTGGCCGGTGCCGATCTCAGCGGCGCCAACCTGGCCGGCACCAACCTGGCGGGTGCCGATCTGTCGGATGCGCTGCTGTACGGCACCCGCTTCTTCCTCGGGCCGGCGGATAGCGCCACCCCCACCCGGACCGGTACGCGGCCCGATCCGGTGGGGGGTGGCTTCAGTGGCGCGATTGTGGAAAACGCCGACTTCAGCGGCGCCCGCCAGCTCACCGGCGAGCTGCGCCTCTATCTGGCCGCCTGGAGCGGCAAGCGTTCACGCCAGACGATTCCGGGGGGCTGTCGCGGCTTGCCCGATCGGCTGGGCCGCTGAGTCGTCGAGGGCGCTCAGCATGCGTTGGGTGCGTTCCCGGTAGCTGTGCCGCCGGGCCAGGGCCTGGCGCTCGGCGCGGCGGGCCGGATCCCGATCCGCCAGAGCGGCGTTCACCCCCTCCAGAAATTGCGGGGTGTCGTCGCACAGCCAGGCCTGATCGGCGTAGGGCCGCAGCGCCGGCAGGTTGCTTGCGACTACCGGCAGGCCTGCCGCCAGGTATTCAAAGAATTTCATCGGAAACATGGCCTCGGTGTAGGCGTTGCGGCGCGATGGCAAGATCGCCGCATCGAAGTGAGCGAACCAGGCCGGCAAGTCGTTGTAGGTGCGCGGTCCCAGCAGATGCACATTGGCCTGCTTGCGCAAGGATCCTCCATCGGTGCCCGGATCCCCTTCCCCCACGGCGCCGAGGCACACGATCGCCGCGTCCGGCCGCTGCCGGGCGATGGCCAGGAGCAGGGCGATGTCGAGCTTGTAGGCGCTGATCGCCCCCACAAAGCCGATCAGCGGGTGTCCCAGGGGGGCCAGCTCTGTGGCCACAGCGTGGAGCCGGTCTGGATCCGGGTGGGCGAAATGGTCGGCATCCACCACGTTGGGCAACCGCAGCAGCCGCCTTGCGGATGGCTTCAGCCGGTCTTCCAGAGCTGGTGTGGTCACCACCACCAGATCCACCCGGCGGGCCGTCTCGGGCTCGGCGGCGTCGATGGTGGCGCGGGGCATGCCCGGCTGGACGCTGATGTCGTCCACACAGTGGTACAGGCTGCGGCGGTACGCCTGTGGAGCGATCAGCCTGGTTGTGAGGGGGCTGTAGGTCCACAGCACCTGGCGGCGGATTCCCAGCCGCCATCGCGCCAGGGCCAGCAGCAGCCGCAACGACAGGCGATTCACCCACAGCCCAGGCCCGGCCGCCACCCCCGGCAGCACGAGGGGGGAGCACACCCAAAGGCCCGGCTCCACCGCCCGCAGGGGTTGCACGGCCCGGGCCAGGCGCCGCAGGATTCTGCCCCGATCGCCGGCGCCTGGCAGCACCGGCCGCAGCCCCAGCGAATCGATGTAGAGCACCCGGTGGCCCTGGCGGGCCAGTTCCCGAGCTACATGCTGCTTGTTGGTCCAGAAGGGATGGTCCCAGTCGGCGGTTGACAGCAGGGTGACGTCCATTGCTCTTAGCTGGGCAGCGCTGCCTCAACGACGGCCGCGGCGGGCAGTGAGGCCAGCACCGAGGCTCCGAAGGGATCGCTGGGATCAATCAGCTGCTCATAGCTGCCGCTGGCCACGAGCCGACCCTCCGCCAGCTCGTAGATGAAATCGCAGCGGGCCAGGGTGTACAGCCGATGGGCAATCACCAGCGTGGTGCAGCGACGGGCCACCAGCTCCAGGGCATCGATCACATCGCCTTCGGTGCGGGCATCCAGGGAGCTGGTGGCCTCGTCGAGCACCAGAAAACGGGCCTGGCGATAGAAGGCTCGCGCCAGGGCCAGCCGCTGCCGCTGGCCACCGGAAAGATTCACGCCGTTTTCTCCCACCGGCGTGTACAGCCCGTAGGGCATCTCAACTACCACGGAGGCCAGCTGGGCGGCATGCAGGGCATCCCAGACGGCTGCGATGTCCACCGCGTCGTCTTCGACGCCGAAGGCCACATTCGCCAGGATGCTGGCGTCGAGGAGGTGGATCTGCTGGGGCACCTCGGCGCAGCACGCCTGCCAGGAGGCCATGTCGGCGCTTTCGACGGCGATGCCATCGAGGCTGATCACGCCGGCCTGGGGCTGCAGGTGGCCCAGCAGCAGCGCTGAGAGGGTGGATTTGCCGCTGCCGGTAGGCCCGAGCAGGGCTACCCGCGAGCCCACGGGGATCGTGAGGTTGATCCCGTCAAGGGCGGGCTGTTCGGCTCCGGGATAGGTGTAGCTCACACCGCTGAGACGAATCTCCCGCAAGGGAAAGATGCCGGCCGGGGTGAGCAGGCAGGGAGCCAGACCGCCGCGGCTGGGGGCGGGCAGTTCGAGATCGGTGAGGGCGGTGTCGATCTCCGGCAACGCCCCCCGCAGGCGGGTGATGGCGCGGAAGAGATCCTGCAGGGGCGGCGTGAGCTTCACCGCTGCCACGGCAAAGGCCGCCAGAAACGGCATGAGCCCTAGAGCCAGCTGCACCTGCTGCTGCCCCAGCAGCACCGGCAGCAGGGCAAAGGAAAAGATCAGGGTGATGCCCACCGGCTCGATCAGAAAGCGGGGCAGATCGGGCAGCAACCGTGACAACCACTCGAACGTCTTCGCGTTCTGGCCGGCTTCCACGAAGCGGCGCTCGAAGTAGGGGCCGGCCTGGGTGAGGTGGATGTCTTTGATCGACCCGATGGTTTGTTGCAGCAGGGAGGCGGCCCTGGCATCGAGCAGCAGCTTCTGGCGGGAGGCGCTGCGCAGGTAGGGAATCACCAGGGCTGACACACCGGCGTAAGCGGCACCGAGAAGCAGTAACAGCAGCAGCGAGCGCACCCCCAGGGTGAGCAGCAGGGCAGTGGCCAGGAAGACGATGGCGATGCTGCTGGTGAGGATCATCAGCAGTGGCGCCACGATCAGGTCGGACACCCGCTGGATGTTGATCAGCAGCTGGGCCGACAGCTCGGTGCTGCGACGGGTCTGATGGAAGGCATAGGGCTGGCCGATCACCCGCGCCAGGATGCGGTCGGAGATATCGCGCCACACCTGGGCCGTGAGCCGTTCCTGGCTCACCTTGAGCACCAGCCGAGCGGTGGAGCTCAGCCAGCTAAGGGCAATGAAGATCAGCACCAGCCACAGCGCCTGTTCGCTGTGGCTGCCGCCAAACACACGTACGCCGGGGATCGCATCACGGAGCCGTCCGCCCAGCAGGCTGCTCACCATGCGGGCGATCACCGCCACCGAGGCCAGGTCGAACAGGCCGCTGAGCAGGGCGATCGGCAGGATCCAGTTCAGGGCCCTCAGCCGAGAGGGCGGAATCACCCGGAACAGGCGTCGCAGCTGCAACAGGGTCTGGCTGGTGGGCAACAGCGGCACGCACGCCGGGGGCTGAGTGGTTTCAACCTATGGGGCGGGCCGCAACGGCGGTTGCGACGGCGGGCCAGCCAGCCAACCGATCGGCACCGCTCCCTTGTCTTCCGCGTCTGCCTTCAGCGTCGCCGCTGCAGCAGGCGGGCGCCCCGCTCACGCCATTGAGCCCAGCGCAGGGCCAGCCGGCCCGGGGAGCGCAGAGGGCTCTCGCCAGCCTGCAGCCGACTCCAATGCGCATCGATGGCCGTGAGGGCCTGGCGCCAGCGCTCCAGCAGCACCGCTTCCGAGCTGGTGGTGAGCAGCCTTTCCAGGGCCTCGGCCTCGGGCCGCCAGGCGGCGGGGTCGGCCACCGCGGCGGCAACCCGCTCCACATCGGCCGTCAGGCTGCCGCAGCCGATCTGATGCCCCAGGCCCAGCGATGGATCGAGGCTGTCGGCCAGGGCATGGTTGAGACTGCTGAACAGCACACAGCCGCAGGCCAGCGCTTCGAGCGGTGGCAGGCCGAAGCCTTCACTCACGCCACGGCCGCGCCAGTAGTCGGCCGAGTCATAGAGCACCACCGTGGCGCTGTTGAACAGGTCCACGAGGTCGTCGACCCAACCGCGTTGCACCTCCACCCGCAAGCCCCGGCGGCGCAGCGCCGGCACCAGCTGGCGCAGCACATAGGCGCTGCTCTTGCGCTCCTGGACCAGCACATCGATCGCGCGTCGCTGCCCGCTCTGCTGCCGCTCGCCCCGCTCCAGCCAGCGGGCCTCGAGGGCATTGGGCACCAGAAACAGCGGCTGGCGCGGAGCCCTGTCACCCCAGTAGCCCAGGGTGTTGCGACTCACCGCCAGCACCGGCACGCCGGGCGGCAGATCAAAGCCATACCCACTGCTATGGGCGTGATAGGCCACCGGGCGGCCGCGCAGACGGCGCAGCTGCCGGGGCGCATCAAACCCCCAGCTCACAATCCACAGGGCATCGCCTGGAGGCGCTTCGCGGCGGAGCAGGTCGTCGAGGAAGGGATGGTCGGCCTCCCGTTGACGCTCGGTCACCACGCTGGTGGGCGTGAGCTGGCCCACCAACCGCGCGGTCTGTAACTCCACCAGCAGGCCGCCGCAGCGAAAGCGACCACCGGTGCCGGGAACCAGAAAGCGGACGGGACGCAACCGGAGGGCAGCGGGGCGTGCCGACTCTGGCTCAGGCAGGCACCGCTTCGGTACTGCCCAGGCGCTGGCGGCGGGTGAGGAAGCCAAAGAGCACCTTGCCGATGGCGGCGATCAGGTTGCCTTCCAGCTCCTGGAACATCACCATGTTGAGGTGGAAGGCATGGTTGGCCTCCGCAACGATGCGATCCGCCGTGGCCTGGTCGATGGGCAGGTTATCGAGGGTGGCGCGATAGTTGGCCTTGAACGCCTTTTCATCAGCAATGCTGTCGAATTCGTAAAATCGCAGGCCATCGTGCTCACCAAGATTCATGGCCTTTTGGGCGATGTTCTTGAGGATCTGGCCGCCGGAAAGGTCGCCGATGTAGCGGGTGTAGTGGTGGCCAACCAACAGTTCAGGGCTCTCCTGGGCCACCTGGCGCACCCGATCCACGTACTGCTGAGCACCGGGGGTGGGCTGCACCGTGGTCCGCCAGTCGGGCCCGAAGTAAAACGCCATGTCCTGCTCCAGAACCGCTCGGCGGTTGAGCTGCTCAAAGGCGATCGGCCCCACCACCGGGTGGTCTTTGAGATGGCTGATCTCCTCTTCCATGGCGCTATAGAGCACGTACAGATTAGCCACCAGACGGCGGTAGCTCATCTTGTCGACAACGCCCTTCAGAAAGCAACTGACGAAGCCAGTGTTCTCCGCCATGGTGTGGGATTTCTTGGTTCCCTCCCGCAGCTGGGACGCAAGGGCGACGGACATGGTGGGCAGACGGTGCAAGGGACGCTGATGGGTAAAACTAGGCCCGGCATGCCGAGGGCCGCTGGCTTGGTTGCGAAGGGTTAAGCGGCGGCGGCGGCGCCATCGTGCCCGGCGCCGGGAAACAGCTCGAACAGCTGGCGGCAGATCTGTTGCAGCTGCTCCACCACCGCCTCGGATGGCAGATGGGAGCCTGACGGTTGCCAGTCACCCAGGGTGGCCAGCCGCCAGCGTTCCGCGTCGTAGGTGAGGCCTCGCACCAGTACTCCCAGCAGGCGGGGGCGAGCGCCGGAGCCGGGCACCTCCTCCAGCCTCAGTTGCACCAGCAGCGAGCGGCATTGCAGGCGTGGGCTCCAGCCGGGGAAGTGCAGCGAGAAGTCCAGCGTTTCCGGCTCGTCGAAGGCCCGGGTTAGGGGGTCGTCGCGCCAGGGTCGCAGGTTGGCGCGGGCCGCCGGGAACTCGGCGCGAAACAGGGTGATCACGGTGGCGATCGCCTGGGTGAGGTCGAGGCTTTGGGCTTGATCGGCGGCGTTCATAGGCAATCGATCACAGCACAGCGCCGCCCCCCGCCGCTGATCCTCACAAACCTTGCTCGCTCCGGCTCGGGCATAGGCTCGCCCGAAGACCATTTCACTGTCCGCTATGGCCACCTACGAGAAGCTCACCGCGCCCAGCAGCGGCACGGCCATTCGCTTCGAGAACGGCCAGCCGGTGGTGCCCAACGACCCAATCATTCCGTTCATTCGCGGCGATGGCACCGGTGTGGACATCTGGCCCGCCACCCAGAAGGTGCTGGACGCGGCGGTGGCCAGGGCCTACGGCGGCGAACGGCGCATCGAGTGGTTCAAGGTATATGCCGGCGATGAGGCCTGCGACCTCTATGGCACCTATCAATACCTGCCGGAAGACACCCTCGCCGCCATCAGGGACTACGGCGTGGCGATCAAGGGCCCGCTCACCACACCGATCGGCGGTGGCATCCGCTCGCTGAATGTGGCCCTGCGCCAGATTTTTGATCTCTACTGCTGCGTGCGCCCCTGTCGTTACTACGAGGGCACCCCCAGCCCCCACAAACGGCCCCAGGATCTCGACGTGATCGTGTATCGCGAAAACACCGAGGACATTTACATGGGCATCGAGTGGGAGGCCAATGATCCCGTGTGCCTGGAGCTGATCCAACACCTCAATGAGGTGGTGATTCCTGCCAATGGCAAGCTCGGCAAGCGCCGCATTCCGGAGGGGTCGGGGATCGGCATCAAACCGGTGAGCAAGCACGGCAGCCAGCGCCACATCCGCAAGGCGATTCAGCATGCCCTGAAGCTGGAGGGCGACAAGCGCCACGTCACCCTGGTGCACAAGGGCAACATCATGAAGTTCACGGAGGGTGCCTTCCGCGACTGGGGCTACGAGCTGGCCACCAGCGAATTCCGCGACGTGTGCGTGACGGAGCGGGAGAGCTGGATCCTCGACAACGCCGACACCAACCCCGGCCTGAGCGTGGAAGCCAATGCCCGCATGGTGGATCCCGGCTACGACGCGCTGACGCCGGAGAAGAAGGCGGCGATCTGCGCCGAGGTGCAGGGAGTGCTCGAGGCCATCGGCAGCAGCCACGGCAACGGCCAGTGGAAGCAGATGGTGATGGTTGATGACCGCATCGCCGACAGCATCTTCCAGCAGATTCAGACCCGGCCTCAGGAGTATTCCGTACTGGCCACCCTCAATCTCAATGGCGATTATGTGAGTGACGCCGCCGCCGCCGTGGTGGGCGGCCTGGGCATGGCCCCCGGCGCCAACATCGGCGACAGCGCGGCCATCTTTGAAGCCACCCACGGCACCGCGCCCAAGCATGCCGGCCTCGACCGGATCAACCCCGGATCCGTGATTCTCTCCGGCGTGATGATGCTGGAATATCTGGGCTGGCAGGAGGCGGCCGACCTGATCACCGCTGGCCTCAGCGCGGCCATCGCCAACCAGG
>JAYKGR010000118.1:0-25278 GCA_035285645.1 Cyanobacteriota bacterium
CTGCGCAGCAGTGCCACCACCCCCGCCACATGCGGTGTGGCCATCGACGTGCCGCTGTAGGTGCCGTAGCTGTTGCCTGGCAGCGTGGAGTACACCCCCACCCCGGGAGCGCTCACGTAATCCAGCACCGTGCTGCCCGCCCGGTTGGAGAAGCTTGCCAGGGTGCCGCTTGAATTCACCGCCCCGATCGCCAGCCCCACCTCGCTGGCATAGGCCGCCGGATACCCCGGCGATGCCGCTCCCTCGTTGCCGGCCGCCATCACCACCACAGATCCCACCCCGGTGGCGTAGCGGATCGCCTGCAGCAGCTCCAGGCTGCCCGCGGCACCCCCCAGGCTGAGGTTGATCACACCGGCGCCGTTGTCAGCCGCATAGCGGATGCCATTGGCCACCCCCGTGATGCTGCCACTCCCGCTTGCATCCAGCACCCGCACCGGCATGATCCGCGCGCCGTGGGCCACGCCGGTCTGGCCGGTGCCGTTGTTTTCGGCTGCAATCGTGCCGGCCACATGGGTGCCGTGGCCGTTTGGGTCGGTGGGCGTGTTGTCGTTCTGTACAAAATCCCAGCCGCTGATGTCATCGATGAAGCCGTTGCCGTCGTCGTCGATGCCGTTGCCTGCGATCTCACCCGCATTACGCCAGATGTTGGCATCAAGATCGGGGTGGGTCGTATCCACCCCCGAATCCACCACGGCCACAGTCACGCCCGCGCCGGTGATGCCGGCAGCCCAGGCCGTGGTGGCCTCCACCCGGTCGATTCCCCAGAACACACCGCCCAGGGCCGGCTGGCGCACCAGGCTCTGGCCCGTGAGGCGATCGAGCGCGCGGGCCACGCTCACCTCGCCGTAGCCATCCACGCTGTTGAAGACCCCTTGCGGCGGCGGCGGTGGCGGTGCCGGCGTCACATCGCTGGCGGCCACGGTGTAAGTGCCGGTGTAGCCGTTGTTGAAGGCACCGGCATCGAGATACAGCACCCCGCTGGTGCTGGCGGTGTAGCTGATCAGGGAGTTGGTGCTGCCTTCGGCGTCGTCGTTGCTGGCCAGCAGGGTGCCGGCCCCATCGCGCAGCTGCAGCAGCGGGTCGGCCAGGCTGCTGCCGGTGAGGCGGAATGCGTAGCTGCGGCCGGCCTCCACCGACACGCCGAACCAATCATGGTCGCCGACGACTTCCAAGGAGCCGCCGCTGCTGCCGCCGATCGCCACCGCGCCGGTGGTGCCGCTGCCGGCGGCGTAGTCGTCCGCCGGCAGCGGCGGTGAGAGATCGGTCACCGACACCTGATACGAGCCGGTGAGCGAATCGCGGTAGGCGCCGGCTTCCAGGTAGTACCAGCCGCTGTTGCGCGGCGTGAAGCGGATCAGCGCGTTGGTGCTGCCCTCGGCGTCGTCGTTGCTGGCCAAGAGCCGTCCGTTGCCGTTGCGCAGGCGCAGCAGCGGGTCGGCCAGGGTGATGCCGGTTTGGCGCAGCGCGTAGGTGCGGCCGGCCTGCAGATCCACAGCAAACCAGTCGCGGTCGCGCAGAAGCTCCAGCACGCCCAGGCTGCTGCCGCCCACGCTCACCTGACCCGCGCTCAGCGGAGTGGTGCCGTAGTCGTCGGCCAGGGCGCCCACGCCGGGCAGGCCGTACACGGTGGGCTGGGGCAGCGCGGTAGCGGCTGGGTTGATCATGCTGCTGGATCGACCGATCTGCCCAAGTTAGGGGTTCCGCAATCCAGCACAACAAGCGTCAATCCAGTGACGCCGCACCCTCCTGGTCATCGCTGCTATCGGTTTCGGCCGCCGGCGGCACCAGCACCATTTCGGTGAGCAGGTCGCCTTTGTCGAGCCGTTGCAGCCGCACCCCCGTGGCCGCCCGCGACTGCTGGGGAATGGCATCGGCCTGCATGCGCACAATCACGCCGCGGCCGCTCACCAGCAGCACCTCCTCGCCGGCCCCCAGCACCCGCAGTCCCACTAGGGCATCGCCCTCGCGGCGAAACTTGATCGCCCGCAGCCCCATGCCCGCCCGCTTCTGCAGCCGGAACTGATCCACCGGCACCCGCTTGCCCAGCCCGCTGGCGCTGGCCACCAGCACCCACGGCCCGTCGCTGGCCGCCACCTCCTCGGTTTCGCTGTCGTCGTCGCTGGCGCTGCTGCTCGCCACCCGGTCGGCCAGCTCGGCCGGCAGCACATCCATGCTCACCAGCCGATCGCCCGCCCGCAGTGTCATCGCCCGCACCCCCCGGGCCGTGCGGCCCAGCGGTCGCAGTTCTTCATCCACCAGGCGGAAGTGGATCGTCATGCCCTTCAGCGATCCGATCAGCACGCTGTCACCTGGTAGCGCCAGCCGCACCCAGCTGAGGGCATCGCCTTCTGCGAGCGAAATCGCGATCAAACCGTTGGAGCGGATATTGGCAAAAGCCGACAGATTGGTGCGTTTCACGTAGCCGCTGCTGGTGAGCATCACCAGCTGCATCGAATCATCAAAGGCACTCACCGCCAGCAGCGATGTGATCGCCTCCTCCCGTGGAATCGGCAGCAGCTGCACCACCGGTGTGCCCTTGGCCGTGCGGCTGCACATCGGCACCCGGTAAGCGGGCACCGAATACACCACCCCCCGGTCGCTGAACAGCAGCAGGGCGTCGTGGTCGTTGCAGCTGATGAACAGCTTCACCGCTTCTTCGCCCTGGCCGCGGGTGCCGGCCTTGCCGCGGGTGCCGCGGCTGGTGGCTTCGAATTCGCTCACCGGCATGCGCTTCAGATAGCCGGTTTCGGTGAGCAGCACCACCGAACGCTCATTGGCGATCAGGTCGATGTCCTCGAGGCCGCCCTCGAGGTCGAGGATTTCGGTGCGGCGCGGGGAGGTGTAGCGATCGCGCAGCACGCGCAGCTCCTCCTCAATCAGCGCAAACACCCGCTCCCGCCGCGCCAGGATGTCTTTGTAATCGGTGATCTTGGCGAGCAGATCCTCATGTTCCAGCCGGATCTTGTCGGCCTCCAGGGCTGTGAGCCGCCGCAGCTGCATCTGCAGAATCGCATCGGCCTGGGCTTCGCTCAGCCCGAAGCGCTCGATCAGCTCCAGCCGGGCGCTGGCCGTATCGGCTGCCGCACGGATCAGGGCAATGATGGCGTCGAGGTTGTCGAGGGCGATCAGCAGCCCGAGCAGAATATGGTCGCGCTCTTCGGCCTTGCGCAGCAGATAGCGGGTGCGCCGTTCGATCGTTTCCACGCGGAAATCGATGAACACCTGCAGCATGCGCCGCAGCGTCAGCAGCACCGGTTCACCGCCCACCAGCGCCAGCATGTAGGCGTTGAAGTTGCTCTGCAGCGGCGTCAGCTTAAACAGGTTGTTCAGCACCACCTGGGGGTAGGCGTCACGCCGCAGCTCGATCACGATGCGCATGCCATCGCGATCGCTCTCATCGCGGATATCGGCGATGCCCTCCAGCTTCTTGTCGTTCACCAGCTCGGCGATGCGCTCGATCAGCGCCGCCTTGTTGGTTTGGAACGGCAGCTCGGTGATGATCACCGCATCGCGATCGGGGCGGCCCTTGGCTTCGGTGGTTTCGATCGCCGCCACGCCCCGCATCGTCACCGAACCGCGGCCGGTGGTGTAAGTCTCGCGGATGCCGCTGCGGCCCAAGATCTGGCCGCCGGTGGGAAAATCAGGCCCCGGAATGATCGCCATCAGCTCCCGATCGCTCAGGTCTGGGTTGGCGATCAGGGCCAGCACCCCGTTGATCAGCTCCCCCAGGTTGTGGGGCGGAATGTTGGTGGCCATGCCCACGGCGATGCCCGTGGAGCCGTTAAGCAGCAGCTGCGGAATCCGCGACGGCATCACCGTCGGTTCCTGCTGCGACCCATCGAAGTTGTCGATGAAATCGACGGTTTCGCTCTCGATGTCTTCCAGCAGGCTGTCGCTGGTGAGCGCCTGCAGCCGCGATTCGGTGTACCGCATCGCGGCCGGCGGGTCGTTGTCCACCGAGCCGAAATTGCCGTGGCCGTCCACCAGCGGCATGCGCATCGAAAAGTCTTGCGCCATCCGCACCAGGGCGTCGTACACCGCCGTATCGCCGTGGGGGTGGTATTTGCCCAGCACTTCGCCCACCACACGGGCGCATTTGCGGTACGGGCGGTCGCTGGTCAGCCCCAGTTCGTACATCGCATACAAAATCCGGCGATGCACCGGCTTGAGGCCATCGCGGGCGTCGGGCAGAGCCCGGCCCACGATCACGCTCATCGCATACTCCAGATAGGAGCGCGACATCTCATTGCGCAGATCGGTCTGGATGATCCGCGAATCGTCGGGACCGGAATCGCCGGGATTGATCTCCTCGGGTCCGGTTGGATCCGCCATCGACACACGCCATCGTCCGCTCCCACCTTAGCCAGTGCTGGGGCTGGCACCTTTACGGTCGGCTTCTGTGCCGCCTCCAGCCCATGAGCCGCGCCGGTACCACCCTCCGCACGGAAGCCGAACTGCTGGCCCGTCAGCAGGCCGGCACGCTGCGGGTGCGCACCGCCGCCGCCTTCCGGGCCCTAGCCGCCAGCGATGGCCTTGAGGCCGCCCTGGCCAGCACCGATGTGGCGGTGGCCGGCCAGGCGGAGTTCACCGATCAGGCCAGCCTGCACCTCAGCCTCGGCCCCACCGATCCACCGATTCGCCTGCGCGATCCCCTGCTCGATGGAATCGCCGCCCAGGCCGGTGCCGGCGGCGAGCTGGTGCTGCCGATCAGCAGCGGCGCCCGCCTGCTGGGGGAGCTGCTGGCCGATCGGGCGGTGGATCTCAGCGCCGGCGGCGATGCCACCCCCCTCCAGCCCCGCCGCGAACTCAACACCCGCCTCGATCGCAGCCGCATCGCCAACGGTCGCCTGCTGCTCCATCGCGGTGTGGTGGAAAACGGCCTGGTAGCGGTGAGCAGCCGCGAGGGCCTCACCCCCACCCCCTGGGGCCCCCTGCTCGGACCCTTCGCCAATGCGCTCTACACCTGCGGCGGCGCCGACAGCATCGGCCTGGCGATGCCGCAGCTGGCGTTGCTCGGCCCCGGCTCGCCCCTGTTGGTGGGCGGTGCCATCGGCTGGGTGGTGGGGGCCGGCAGCGGCCACAACCCCGGCGTGCGCCGCCTGCCCTCCGGCCATGCCCGCGGCCCCGGGGCGGTGGCTGCCGTGAGCGTGGATCTACACGACCTGCAGGCCGAATGGCTGCGCGCCGCCCATTTCGAAGGCCATGGCGGCGCCCTGCTGGTGGCGATCGCCGCCCCCGTGCCCTTGCTCGATGCCGGTGTGGCCGCCCGCCTGGCGCTCGACAACGATCGGCTCGAAGCCCCCGTGCTCGATGTGTCGATTCCGCGGCGGATCAAGCCCCGCTTCGGCGGCGTGCCCTACGCCCAGCTGCTGGCAGGCCGCATCCCCGTGGATGGCCGCCGCCTGCGGGCCGCTCCGGCCCACAGCCCCCGGCTGGCGGCCGCCAGCGCCGAGCGGCTGGTGCTGGAGATTCTCGAGGGGCGCTTCCCGCTGCGCCTGCCCCTCCAGCCCCTCGCCTCCCGCTCCACCCTGCAGCCCCTCGACCCCTGATCCCGCTGCTCGTAAGCTCCCGCCAAACCTCTCTGGCCCATGTCCGAGATTCCCGCCACCCCAGAGCCCAGCCCCGCCGCCGCCACCCCTGCTCCCGAGCCGGAGCCGGTGGCGGCGCCACCCAGCGGTGTGGCCGCCACCTTCAGCCTGCCGCCCGAGGCGGGCGCCAGCGCCAGCGCCGAGGCAGCGGCCGAGGGCGGTGGCGAGTGGGATCTGCTCACCGGCAAGGTGCGCCAGTGGCTCGACGGCCTGCAGCTCGGTGAGCTGTGGCAGCGCTACCGCGGCGGCCTGCGGCTGCTGCTCTGGGCGGTGGCGGTGCTGGTGGCCCTGCGCACCTACGCCACCGTGGTGGGCACCATCGATGCCATTCCGGTGGTGTCGGGCCTGCTGGAGCTGGTGGGGCTGATCGTGGCCAGCCGCTTCGCCGTGCGCCGCCTGCTGCCCCGTGAGGAGCGGGCCCGCACCCTCGGCGATCTGCGCGCCCGCTGGCAGGCCTTCCGCGGCCAGGGCTGAGCCGCGGCTGCCGACACCGGTGCGGCGTGGGTCCGGTTGATAGTTTGTCCCGATTGCGACAGTCACCGGTGGACATTCAGCTCGGACGCGCCCGCACCGTTCGTCGTGCTTACGGCATCGATGAAATCGCCCTTGTGCCCGGGGGGCGCACGGTGGATCCGGCCGTGACCGATTGCAGCTGGACCCTGGGATCGGTGCAGCGCGAGATCCCGATCATCGCCAGCGCCATGGATGGCGTGGTGGATGTGGGGATGTGCGTGGAGCTCAGCCGCCTCGGCGCCCTCGGCGTGCTCAACCTCGAGGGTGTGCAATGTCGCTACGACGACCCCAATCCCGTGCTCGATCGCATCGCGGCTGTGGGCAAAGACGCCTTTGTGCCGCTGATGCAGGAGCTCTACAGCCAGCCGGTGCGCGACGATCTGATCCGACGCCGTATCGCGGAGATCAAGGAGCGGGACGGCATCGCGGCCGTGAGCGCCACGCCGGTGGCCGCCCTGCGCTTCGGCCAGGCGATCGCCGAAGCCGGTGCTGATCTTTTCTTTGTGCAGGCCACGGTGGTGAGCACCGAGCACATCGGTCCGGAAGGCCAGGCGAGCCTCGATCTTGAGGCTCTCTGCCGCACCTTCGGCGTGCCGGTGGTGATCGGCAACTGCGTCACCTACGACGTGGCCCTCAAGCTGATGCGCGCTGGAGCCGCCGGCGTGATGGTGGGCATCGGGCCAGGCGCCGCCTGCACCTCCCGCGGGGTGCTGGGCATCGGCATCCCCCAGGCCACCGCCGTGGCCGATTGCGCCGCCGCCCGCGACGCCTATCTGGAGGAGAGCGGTCGCCGGGTGCCCGTGATCGCCGACGGCGGCATCGTGACCGGCGGCGACATCTGCAAGTGCCTGGCCTGCGGCGCCGATGCGGTGATGATCGGCTCGCCGATCGCCCGGGCCAGCGAAGCGCCCGGCCGCGGCTTTCACTGGGGCATGGCCACCCCCAGCCCTGTGCTGCCCCGCGGCACCCGCATCCAGGTGGGCACCACCGGCAGCCTCGAGCGCATTCTGCGGGGCCCGGCCGCCCTCGACGACGGCACCCAAAACCTGCTGGGCTGCATCCGCACCTCCATGGGCACCCTCGGCGCCCGTACCCTCGCCGAGATGCAACACGTGGAAGTGGTGGTGGCGCCGTCGCTGCTCACCGAGGGCAAGGTGTACCAGAAGGCCCAGCAGCTCGGCATGGGCAAGTGACGGCCATCCCAACCTGAGACTCGCTGCGGCACGCCGGCACGGGGGCTACGCTCAAGGTGTGGGGGCTACGGCTCACACACTCCTCACACCCACCGGCCCGGCGCGTCCGGGCTTTTCGTCTTCGCAACAGATGCACCGGCCTGGGAGCCTGGCCCGCCCGCCGTTGCTACATTCCAGCAAACCATGACCATTGCCCAGGATGTCGAGCGCCGCCGCTGTCACCGATGCGTCCTTTGAACGGGACGTCCTCCAAAGTGACGTGCCCGTGCTGGTGGATTTCTGGGCCCCCTGGTGCGGTCCCTGTCGCATGGTGGCCCCGATCGTTGATGAGATTGCCAAGGAGTTTGAGGGCAAGATCAAGGTCTTCAAGCTCAACACCGACGAAAATCCCAACGTGGCGAGCCAGTACGGCATTCGCAGCATTCCCACCCTGATGGTGTTCAAGCAAGGGGAAAAGGTGGACACCGTTGTGGGGGCTGTTCCCAAAACCACCCTCTCGGGCACCATCAGCAAGCACCTCTGAACCTGAGCCGCTCCTCCCCCTCTGTGTCGAGGGCTCCGGCCACCGGCCACAGCCCCCTCGAAGCCCTGGCCCAGCAGCTCCAGGGCCACCCCCAGCGCCGCAGCATCGCCATGGCGGTGATCTCCCTGCTGGAGGTGGCCCGCAGCGAGCTCGATCAGGAGGAATGGCGTTTGATCAGTGGCGCTCTGGCCGATATGAGTGAGGCGCTGGAGGTGTTTCGCCCCCTGCGTGCCAACCGCAAGATCACGGTGTTTGGCTCTGCCCGCACCGAGCCCACGTCCGCCACGTCGCGCCTGGCCGAAGCGCTCTCGCAGCACGCCGTGGCCGCTGGCTTCGAGGTGATGACCGGCGCCGGCGGTGGCGTGATGGAGGCGGCCAACCGCGGCGCCGGCTGCGACCACAGCTTTGGTCTCAATGTCGATCTGCCGTTTGAACAGCATCCCAATCCCTTCATTGATGCACCCGCCGGGAGGTTGCTGCATTTTCGTTATTTCTTTACTCGAAAGCTCTTCTTTTTGCGCGAAAGCGATGCGCTTGTGGTGCTGCCCGGCGGGTATGGCACCCTCGATGAATTGTTTGAGTCGCTCACCCTCATCCAGACCGGTCGCACCCCACCTATCCCTCTGGTGTTGCTCGCTCCCGAGGGCGATGATTTCTGGACCGCCTGGCTCGATACCTTGCGCTCGCTTCTGCTGCAGCGGGGCTTGATTTCGCCGGAAGACACCGCCCTGATGCGCCAGGCCAGCAGCGCCGACGAGGCGGTGGCCCTGATCAGCCGCTTCTATCGGGTGTTCCACAGCGCCCGTCTGGGGGAGGATCGCATCGAACTGCTGCTCAATGCCCCCCTGCCGCCGGCCCTGCTCCCCCAGCTCAATGCCACCTGGTCCGACCTGCTTTTGGATGGCGCCATCCAGGCCGGCGAAAGCGTCGACGATGCCGGGCTGTTGCACCCCTGTCTGCGCCTGCACTTCGACCGCCGTCGGGTGGGGCGCCTCTACCAGTTTCTCGACCATCTCAACGGCCTGGAGCTGAGCGGCGCGGCCCCGCTGCCGCCCCCCGCCGCCCGCTTTTCCAACCCTGCGCCATCCGCATGAGCCGCCTCGGCCTGATTGATTACGGCATGGGCAATCTGCACTCCGTGCAGCGAGCCCTGGAAAGGCTCGGGGCCGCGGTGAGCCCCGTGCAAGCCGGCCCCGATCTGGAGGGCTGTGACGCCCTGGTGCTGCCCGGGGTGGGCTCGTTTGATCCGGCGATGGAGCGGCTCCACGCCGCCGAGCTGGTGCAACCGATCCGTCGCTCCTGCCAGGCCGGCCGCCCCCTGCTCGGCATCTGCCTGGGGCTGCAGCTGCTGTTTGACAGCAGCGAGGAGGGCAGCGCCGCGGGCCTGGGCGTGCTGCCGGGTCGGGTGCGGGCCCTGCCGCGGGTGCCCCACCATCCGATTCCTCACATGGGCTGGGCGCCGCTGCTGCCCGCCAGCCCCAGCCCCCTGCTGCCACCCCCGGCGGATGCCCCGGCCTGGGTGTATTTCGTGCATTCCTATGCCGCCCACGAGCTCGATCCGGCCATCGTGACCGCCCGCGTGAACTACGCCGGTACGCCGGTTACCGCGGCGGTGTGGAGCGGCAACGTGGCGGCCTGTCAGTTTCACCCCGAAAAATCGGGCCCCGTGGGTGAAGCCATGCTGGCCCGCTGGCTGGCCTGGCTGCGGCAGCTGGCCCCCACGCCGGCCCCATGAGCCTGCGCATCAGCGGCGGCCGGCGGCTGCAGAGCCCCGAGGGCCTCGCCACCCGCCCCACCCCGGCCCGGGTGCGGCTGGCGGTGATGAACATGCTGGCGCCGCGGCTGGCCGGCAGCCGCTGGCTCGATCTCTGCAGCGGCAGCGGCGTGATGGCCTGCGAAGCGCTGCAGCATGGCTGCTCCGCGGTGGTGGCGGTGGAGGCCGACCGGCGCACCGCCGCCCTGGCCCGCCGCAATCTCCACGCAGTGGCCGCCGGCCTCGGCAGCTCAGCCAGCGTCACCGTGGTGACGGCAAACGCCCTCAGCTGGCTGCGGCGCGGCCGACCGGCCGGCTGCACCGCCTTCGATCTGATCTATGCCGATCCGCCCTATGCCGCCGGCCTGCACACGCCGCTGGCCGAAGCGGTGCGCAGCGGCAGCTGGTTGGCGGCCGATGGGGTGTTGCTTCTGGAATGCGCCCGTCAGGCCATCCCCCCCTGCCCGCCCGGCTGGACGCTGCGCGGCGATCCGCGCTGCTACGGGCAGACCTGCCTGCTGATGCTGGAGCTCAGCCCTCGAGAATGTTGCCCCGCTGATACTGATTCCAGGCCGCCACAAACAACCCCACCAGGGTGACCGGGATCAGCCCGAGCACGATGCCGCAGAGAAGGGGTTCGATCATCGGGAAACGGAAGCTGCCGCCATTGTTCCACGCTCCCGCTCGCGCTGTGGACCTCGATCGTCCATTGTGATCTGGCACGTCAGCGCCCCTTGTGAACGGCAGCCTCCCCAGTACCGCCAGCGAGCAGCCCCTGCCCCGGCCTGCCGGCGGCTGGAGCAGCGGGCCGGTGCTGGCCCTGGTGCTGCTCGCCGCCGCCGCCACGGTGGTGCTGATGCTGGTGCTGCTGCCCGCCAGCCGCGACCCCTACACCCTCAAAACCCTGGCGCTCACGGGATCCGAAGCCACTGGTGGCCGCCTGTTTCGCCTGAATTGCGCCGGCTGTCATGGCCTGGCCGCCCAGGGGCTGGTGGGGCCCGATCTGCACGGCGTGGTGCACCGCAAAAACGATCGGCAGCTGATTCAGCAGGTGATCAGCGGCGCCACGCCCCCCATGCCCCGCTTCCAGCTCGAGCCGCAGGCGATGGCCGATCTGCTCGCGTTTCTGCACAGCCTGCCTTGAATCTCCACCTGGTGCTGGTGGAGCCCGCCGGCCCTCTCAATGTGGGCAGCGTGGCCCGACTCTGCGCCAATTACGGCCTGGCCGGGTTGCGGCTGGTGGCACCCCGCTGCGATCCCCAGGCGGAGGAGGCCCGGCGCATGGCGGTGCACGGCCTGCCGCTGCTGGAGCAGGCCCGCGTGTATCCCACCCTGGCGGCTGCCGTGGCGGATTGCCGGCGGGTGGTGGCCACCAGCGGTCGCGGGGAGGGGGAGCCCCTGCCCCCCCAGGGCCCGGCCGCTGCCCTTGGCTGGCTGCAGGCCAGCCCGGGCGACACCGCCCTGGTGTTCGGACGGGAGGACCGGGGGCTGAGCAACGAGGAGCTGCTGCTGGCCGGCCGCCTGCTTCGCCTCGACACCGGCAGCTCCTACGCCTCCCTCAACCTCTCCCATGCGGTGGCGATCGCCCTGCACGAGCGGCAGCGCTTGCTGGCCGCCCCGCCGGTGCCGGCTCCCGCGGGCACCGCCACCACCAGCGCCGCCTTGCAGGGTTTGCTGGCGGATGCCCGCGATCTGCTGCTGGACACCGGCTTTCTGCTGCCCCACACCGCCGCCGCCCGCATGGCCAAGGTGGCGGCCCTGCTGCAGCGGGCGGAGGTGAGCGATGGCGAGGTGGCCCTGTTGCGCGGCATGGTGTGCCAGTTGCGCTGGGCAAGCCGCCATCCTGCTGCCACCAGCGATGGGCCCTAACTTCAGAGCGCCGCATCACCCTTTCGCTATGGGCGCCAGCACCGGCCGCAGTCCGCGACCCCGCCGCCGGCCCTGGCTCAAGCCAGTGCAGCTGGTGTTGCGGCTGCTGGTGATGGGCGTGGGCCTCGGCGTGCTGGTGGCCACCGGCCTGCGCAACCTGGCTCCACGGCTGGCCCAGGGCGGCGCCGTTGCCCTGCCCGCCGGCCCTGGCAGCGGCCCCGCTACCCCCACCCCCGCCGCCGGTCTGGATGCGGGCCGTTTCGTGGCCCGCCAGGAGCTCACCGCCCTCAGCCAGCGCTGGACCGCCCTGGCGGCGGCCCAGAAGGGTCTCACCGCGTCGGCCTATCTGCTGGTGCTCGACGACGGGCGCTACGCCCAGCTCGCACCCGACCAGCCCCTGCCGGCGGCCAGTTCGATCAAGACCCCCATCCTGCTGTTGGGCCTGGAGGATCTCGATGCCGGCAAGCTGCGCTGGAACGAGCCCCTGCCGCTCACGGCCGAGGTGAAGGGCGATCAGGCCGGCTGGATGGGCAGCAAACCCCTCGGCACCCGCTTTCCCCTGTTCGAGGTGGCCACCGAGATGATCCGGGTGAGCGACAACAGCGCCACCAACTTGATGATCAAGCGGCTGGGCGGCAAAACGGCCGTGAACAGCCGCTTCCAGCAGCTGGGTCTGCCGGCCACGGTGGTGAACAATTGGCTGCCGGATCTTAATGGCACCAACACCACCAGCGCCCGCGATCTGGCCCGCTCCATCGCCCTGGTGGACACCGGCGAACGGCTGAGCCCGCGGGCCCGCGACCTGTTTCGCGAGATTCTCGGCACCTCTCGCACCAACACCCTCATTCCCCTGGGGCTGCTCAAGGGATTCGGCAAAGACTCCGCCGACCCCGACGGCGAGCTGCTCAGCCACGGCGTGACCGTGTACAACAAAACCGGCGATATCGGCATCGCCTACAGCGACGCCGCCCTGATCCAGCTGCCCAGCGGCCAGCGGGCCGTGGCCGCGTTCATGGTGAAAGGGCCTTTCAACGATCCCCGCTCAACCGACCTGATCCGCGCGATGGCCGCCCAGGTGATCACCACGCTCGTGAGCCCGCGATGATCCACCCCGCCGCCCGGCTTGCTGCCCTCACGCTGTCGGCCCTGGCCGCTGGCCCGGCCCTGGCCGCCCCTGCCGCGCCCGCCCCTGCCGATGCCACCGTGCTGCGCCGCCAGAGCGTGGCTCCCCTGCCTGGCGGGTTGGATCGGGTGCTGGTGGTGAACGACAACAACCCCGAGCTGATCAGCGGCCCGGGCATCCTGCTCTCCACCTTTCGCGGGGCGGGCCGCGGCCGGCCCGAGGCCCACCTCGATCTCCCCTTGAACGGCCGTTTTGAGCTGTTCAGCCATCACGTGTACGCCGGCCGGCCCGACACGCTCGATTCCACGCTCTGGCTGGCGGTGCTGGCGGCACCCCGCGGCAACCGGCCGGTGACCCTCCGGCTGCTGAGCGGATCCACCGCCCTGTCGCAGGCCACGGCTCCAGGCCAGGCGGCGGCCCCCTTTCTGCCCCTGCCGGAGCGGCTGGAGCAACCCGCCGGCAGCCCGGCCTGGAGCGGCCCCGGCAGCCGCGTGGCCACCGAACTGCTCGATCGCGGCCGGGCGCCGGGGCTGCCGGATCAGTGGATTCTCCCGCCCGGCAGCCCCACCGTGCTGTTGGTGCTGCCGCTGCCGGTGCGGGGTCTCGACCCCCTGCTCAACGGCCGCAACCTGCAGCTGCGCCTCGACAGTGACGGCCCGCTGGACCTCGCCACCGTGGCGGCTTTCGGTGAGGGTGATCAACCGCCGCCGCCGGCCCGCTGGCTGGAGCTGCTCGACGGCCCCCTCAGCCCGAAGGAGCACACCCCCACGCCGCGGGGTGCTCCCGGCAAGCTCATCTATTCACGGGTGAGCGGCGTGCAGGAGGGCGCCACCTGGAGCGGCAGGATCACCGATGCCGGCGCCGATACCCTTTCGGCCAGCCGGGCGCCGATCTCCTGGCCGATCGCCTCCCTGGAGCGGGGCACCCTGGGTACCGCGCAGGTGCAAACGGCAGAGCTCAAGGCCTTTTACCCCGGCACCGCCTGGGCGGCCCACGGCAACTACGGCGTGCTGTACGACCTCAGCCTGCCCCTGCGCAACGACACCACCCGGCCCCTGGCGCTCGATCTGGCGCTGGAGTCGCCCCTCAAGCACGACCAACCCCTGGGGGGCCTGCGTTTTCGCCGTGAGCCGGCCCGGGCGGTGATGTTTCGCGGCACGGTGGAGGTGAGCGGCCTCGATGGCGGCGGCCGCCGCCGCTTTCACCTGGTGCAGCGGGCCGGCCAGCAGGGCCCGCCCCTCGGCCGCGTCAGCCTGGCGCCGGGCCAGGTGCGCCAGCTGCGGGTGCGGCTGATCTATCCGGCCGATGCCACCCCACCCCAGGTGCTCAGCCTGCTGCCGGCGCCGGCGGACGCCGCGGCGGAAGCTGTGAAACAATCCGAAGCTTCGCCCGCCGCCCGTCCGTGAGCCAGCCCAGCCAGCGCAGGGTTTTTCCCTTCACCGCGATTGTGGGTCAGGAGGAGATGAAGCTGGCCCTGCTGCTCAATGTGATCGATCCGCGCATCGGCGGCGTGATGATCATGGGCGATAGGGGCACGGGCAAGAGCACCACGATTCGCGCCCTGGCCGATCTGCTGCCCCAGATCGATGTGGTGGCCGGCGATCCGTACAACAGCTCTCCCACCGACCCCGATCTGCAGAGCACCGAGGTGCGCCAGCGGGCCGCCCAGGGCGAAACGCTACCGATCGAACCCCGCCAGGTGCCGATGGTGGACCTGCCCCTGGGCGCCACCGAAGACCGCCTCTGCGGCACGATCGACATTGAAAAAGCCCTGAGCGAGGGGGTGCGCGCCTTTGAACCGGGCCTGCTGGCCAAGGCCAACCGCGGCCTGCTCTACGTGGATGAGGTGAACCTGCTCGACGACCACCTGGTGGATGTGCTGCTCGATTCGGCCGCCTCGGGGTGGAACACGGTGGAGCGCGAGGGGGTGAGCGTGCGCCACCCGGCCCGCTTCGTGCTGATCGGCTCCGGCAACCCCGAGGAGGGCGAGCTGCGGCCCCAGCTGCTCGATCGCTTTGGCATGAGCGTGGAGGTGCGCACGGTGCGCGATCCGGAGCTGCGGGTGCAGGTGGTGGATCAGCGCACCGCCTTCGATGCCAACCCCGACGGCTTCAACACCGCCGCCGCCGCCCAGCAGGATGCCCTCCAGGCCCGGGTGATGGAAGCCCAGCAGCGCCTGCCCCAGGTGGCGATCGACGACGACCTGCGCATTCGCATCTCGGCGGTGTGCGGTGAGCTCGATGTGGACGGCCTGCGGGGCGACATCGTGACCAACCGGGCCGCCCGGGCGCTGGCGGCCTTCGAGGGCCGCACCGAGGTGGCCGATGACGACGTGGCGCGGGTGGTGGCCTGCTGCCTGCGGCATCGCCTGCGCAAGGATCCGCTGGAAACGATCGACTCGGGCGACCGGGTGATCAAGGTGTTCTGCAAGGTGTTTGAGCGGCCCGAACCGAGCGACCGCAGCGCCTTCCAGCTGGCGCTGGCGGCCTGAGGCCCCCGCGGCCATGCGCATTCTCGGCCTCGATCCCGGCCTGGCGCGTGTGGGCTACGGCGTGATTGAGGTGCAGGGCGGCCCGGGCGGCCACCAGCGCCTGCTCGATTGCGGCATCCTGCGCACCGATGCCGGCCGCAGCGATGGCGAGCGCATGGTGGAGATCGCCCGCGACCTGCGCCTGCTGATCCGCGCCTGGCGGCCCGATCTGGCGGCGGTGGAGAAGTTTTTCTTTTACCGCTCCAGCACCACCATCGCCGTGGTGCAGGCCCGGGGGGTGCTGGTGATGACCCTGGCTCGCTTCGCCATTCCGATGGTGGAGTTTCCGCCGATGCAGATCAAGCTGGCCCTCGCCGGCCACGGCCATGCCGACAAGCAGGATGTGCTGGCGGCGGTGATGCGCGAGCTCGATCTGCAGGAGCCCCCCCGCCCCGACGACGCCGCCGATGCCCTAGCGGTGGCGCTCACCGGCTGGTTTCAGCGCTGAGGCCATGGGTAGCGCGCCGGAGCACGATCGCCAGCTGCCCAAGGCGGAGCTGCGGCGCCACTGGCGCCAGCGCCGCCAGCAGGCGATGGCGGCCGGGGCCGGCGCCGCCCTCCTGGCGGCGGTGCAGCGCTGGCTGGCGGCGGCTCCCCCCGGCGCGGGCCACCTGGGGCTCTACTGGCCGCTCGCCGCCGAACCCGACCTGCGCCCCCTGGCCAGCCACCATGCCGGCCCGCTGGCCCTGCCCGCCGTGGAAGCAGGGCCAGATGGCGCCCGGCTGGTGTATCGGCGCTGGCGACCCGGCGAAGCCCTTGTGGCCGATGCCTGTGCCATTCCCGCCCCCGCCCCGGCTCCGCCCCTGGCACCGGAGGATCTGGCCCTGCTGCTGGTGCCGGCCCTGGCCTGCGACGCGACCGGCATCCGCCTGGGCTATGGCGGCGGCTGGTACGACCGGCTGCGGGCTGATCCAGCCTGGCGGCGGGTGCCGGCCCGGGTGGTGCTGCCCAGCGCCTGTCTGGTGGAGCGCCTGCCGGCCGATGGCTGGGATGTGCCGTTTGAGGGCTGGATCGATGAGCGCGGCCACCACCACAGCTTGGTATCAAAGCCCTAAGCCGCACGGCAGTCCTGCGCAGACCGCCCGGGAATTTGGCAGGATCGGGGCACTCGTGCGCCGCAGCACCCCTTGGACCTGACTGCCCTCCAGAACCAGGCGAGCCGTGGCCCCCTGCCGGGTCGGCTGGAGGATTCCCGCGGCGTGGCGCCCACCGCCGCCGAGCGCGTGCTCGCCGCCGAACTGCAGGATCGCGACGGCGACCAGGATGCCCTCTCCTTGATGGTGAGCTCCATCGCCCGCATGGTGCAGAACGGCCGCTCCACCACCAGCCGCTGGCGCGCCTCGTGAGGAGGGCCGTGCACCACCAGCGTTGGACCTGCGGCGGTGGCGGCGCCAGGGCAGCGGGGTTGCTGCTGGCCGTGGCGGCCGCTTGCACGGCGGCTCCCGCAGCCCGCGCCCACGGCATCGAAACCAGCCTGCAACGCCTCAGTGCCCTGCGAGAGGGCTTTGCCGCATCCGGCTATCAGCTGGAGAGCAGCTTCTCCAGCGGTGAACCGGCCGGCGATGCGGTGGTGCGGGCCGTGCCACCCAGCGGCGGTGCCGGGGTGGAGATCGGCCGCACCGATGCCCAGGGTCGGCTCCGCTTCCGCCTGCCGGCCCAGGTGCAGGCCGACTGGGAGCTGCAGGTGGATGCGGGCCCGGGCCATCGCGATTATCTGGAGCTGCCCGGCGGCGAGGCCGGCCCACCCGCCGCCCTGGCTCCGGTGAAGCCCAGCCGCTGGCGGCCGCTGCTGCCCGCCGCTTCGGCCCTGGCTCTGGTGGGGCTGCTGGGCCTGGGTGTGAGCCGGCGGCGGCCCTGAGCCATGGGTACCGGCAGCGAGGCGCTCGATCGGATCGTGGAGCGGCTGGGCGGCAGCAGCGATCCGCGCCGCCGCTATGAATACGTGCTCTGGCTGGCCAAGTCGCTCGAGCCGCTGCCCGAGGCGGAGAAGGTGGAGGCCAACCGGGTGAAGGGCTGCGTGTCGCAGGTGTTTGTGCGCGCCAGCCTGGTGGATGGCCACCTGCACTGGTGCGGTGATTCCGACGCCCAGATCACCAAGGGGCTGCTGGCCCTGCTGGTGAAAGGCATGGAGGGCCTCACGCCAGCCGAAGCCCTGGCCATCGATCCGGGATTCATCGCCGCCACCGGCCTGCAGGCCAGCCTCACGCCATCGCGGGCCAATGGCTTTCTCAACATCTTCCGCGCCATGCGACGCCAGGCGGCCGAGCTCGCGTCAGCCGCCTGAGCGCTCCGCCGGCCGATTTCTAGGATCAGCGCTTGTGCAGCGCAATTTCCATGGGCATCGGCGTCGGCTTGCTCGGTCTGGGCACGGTGGGAGCCGGCGTGGCCGCCATTCTCACCAGCCCCGAGGGGCGCCATCCGCTGGTGGCCAAGCTCGATCTGCGGCGGGTGGTGGTGCGTGATCCGGCTCGGGCGCGGCCGCTGGCGATCGATCCGGCGATCGTGGGCACCAACGCCGAGGCGGTGATCGACGATCCGGCCGTGGAGATCGTGGTGGAGGTGATCGGTGGCATCGAGCCGGCCCGCAGCCTGATCCTGCGGGCGATCGCCGCCGGTAAATCGGTGGTAACGGCCAACAAGGCGGTGATCGCCCGCCACGGCGAGGAGATCGCGGCGGCGGCGGCGGCGCGGGGCGTGTATGTGCTGATCGAAGCGGCGGTGGGCGGCGGCATTCCGGTGATCGAGCCACTCAAGCAGTCGCTGGGCGGCAACCGCATCCAACGGGTGAGCGGCATCATCAACGGCACCACCAACTACATCCTCAGCCGGATGGCGGCCGAGGGCGCGGGCTATGCGGCGGTGCTGGCCGATGCCCAGCAGCTGGGCTATGCCGAAGCCGACCCCGCCGCCGATGTGCAGGGTGGCGACGCCGCCGACAAGATCGCCATTCTGGCGGGGCTGGCCTACGGGGGGCCGGTGCCGCGGCAGGCGATTCCCACCGAGGGCATCGATCGCCTGGAGGCCTGCGATGTGGCCTATGCCGCCCAGCTGGGCTATGTGGTGAAGCTGCTGGCGGTGGCGGAGCGGGTGGCCAGCACCGCTGAGGGCGAACAGCTCGATGTGCGGGTGCATCCCACCCTGCTGCCGCGCCAGCACCCGCTGGCGGGGGTGAACGGCGTCAACAACGCCATTCTTGTGGAAGGGGATCCGGTGGGGCAGGTGATGTTCTACGGCCCGGGTGCCGGCGCCGGCCCCACCGCTTCCGCCGTGGTGGCCGACATTCTCAACATCGCCGGCATCCGCCAGGTGGGTGGTGCCGCGGGGGCTCTCGATCCCTTGCTGGCCGCCTCCAGCTGGGCCCGATGCTCGCTGGTTGACAGCCGTCTCACCTGCCATCGCAATTACGTGCGCTTCCAGACCGACGACCAGCCCGGCGTGATCGGCCGCCTCGGCACCTGCTTCGGTGAGGCGGGGGTATCGATCCAGTCGATCGTGCAGCTGGAGAGCCAGGAGGGGGCCGCCGAGATCGTGGTGATCACGCACGAGGTGCTGGAGGAGCGGTTCCAGCGCGCGCTGGCGGCCCTGCGGGCGCTGCCGGAGGTGCGGGCGGTGGCGGCCTGCCTGCGCACGCTCTAGGGCCGGTGCGGGTCCACTGACCTGGGGGCGCGAGCGTATCGAAGCGTACATCCGTCGCCGTGATAGGAAGAAATGCTTAAGAACCTTCGCGGAGCCCGATGCCGAGCACTCCCTCCCACGTTCTTTGCTGATCGAGTTGTGACCTCACGCATCAATCGGGTGTCGCCGCTGCCGGCAACTGCCGTGGCGGGGCCCCACCAGGGTGATTGCATCGTGCTGCGCGGCGATACCTTCCAGGTGATCGGCCTCGATGAGGCAGCCGACCGCTGCTGGCTGCGGCGCTGGCCGATCGCCCGCCAGGGTTCGCCGGTGTTTGAACTCTCCCTGCACCAGGTGCGCGCCGGTGCCCTCCACCGGCCCCCCGCGCTTCCGGTGCGGTGACGCTGCCACGTTGAATGGGCGCCATCGCCGTACCGGTTGCCACGATGGCGCGCCCCCTGGCCCTGGCCGCCCTGATCACCACCCTGCTGGCGCCCCTGCTGGCCGGCTGCCAGCCGCCGCGGCCCGCCGGCAACGTGGTGGTGGGCAGCCGCAACCGCATCGATTCCATCGATCCAGCCCAGGCCTACAGCATCGGTACGATGCAGGTGCTCAGCGCCCTCGGCGACACCCTCTACAGTGTGGGCGCCAACGGTGAGGCGATCCCCCGGCTGGCCACCGCCCTGCCGCGCCTCAGCGCCGATGGGCTCACTGCCCGCGTGGCCCTGCGGGCGGGCGTGCGCTTTCACGACGGCACCCCCTTCAATGCCGCCGCCATGGCCTTCACCCTGGAGCGGTTTCTGGCGATCGGCAAGCTGAGCTATCTGCTCGGCGACCGGGTGGTTGCCGTGCGGGCGGTGGCGCCGCTGGAGCTGGAGCTGCGGCTGCGGCGGCCTTACACGCCCCTGCCCCAGCTGCTCAGCGCCGTCAACCTCACCCCTCTTTCGCCCACCGCCTACCGCCAGCACCAAAAGGCGCCCCTCAACAACCGCTTCGTGGGTACGGGCCCTTACACCCTCAGCTTCTTCAGCAATCAGCAGCAGCGGCTCAAGCCCTTTGCCGGCTACTGGGGCCGCCCGCCCGCCAACCGCGGCGTCGACCTGGTGACCCTCAGCAACTCCACCGCCCTCTACGGCGCCCTGCGCAGCGGCGAGATCGATGTGCTGCTCTCCACCAGCCTGGAGGGGGATCACCAAAGCGCGCTGCAGCGCAGCGCCGGCCGCGGCGAGCTGCGGCAGGGGGTGGGGCCGGCCCTGGAGATCGGCTATCTCACCCTGCTCACCGACCGCCCCCCCTTCCACGACCCGCGCCTGCGCCAGGCGGTGGCCTACAGCCTCGACCGCCCCACCCTGAGCGAGCGGGTGACCCTGGGGCTGCGGGCCCCCTTGCGGGATCTGGTGCCGCCCACGCTGCCGGGCTCCGATCCCCAGGCCTGGCCCGACTACAACCCCGCCGCCGCCCGCCGCCTTTACCGCCAGGCGGGCTACTGCAACGGCCGGCGCCTAAGCCTGCCGCTCACCTTTCGCTCCAACATTCCAGCCGATCGCCTCTTTGCGCTCACCTGGCAGGCGCAGCTGCGCCGCGACCTGGGCGATTGCGTGACCCTGGAGGTGACCGGCATGGAAGCCACCACCGCCTACCGGCAGCTGGGGGATGGCACGTTTCCGATGATCCTGCTCGACTGGAGTGGCGACTTTCCCGATGCCGACAATTACCTGATGCCCCTGCTCGATTGCGACAAGGCCAAGGGCGACCGCTGCCTGGAGGGGGCCAGCGCCGCCAGCGGCAGCTTCTGGACCGCCCCCGGCCTGGTGGCCGAGCTGGAGCGCAGCAGCCGCATCGCCGGCGATGACCGCCGCACCCTGCTGCAGCGGCTGCAACAGCGCACGGCGGCTGCCAATCCGTATTTGCCCCTCTGGCTGGTGGCGCCGCGGGCCTGGGCCCGCACCAGCATCAGCCCGCCGCGCTTCGATGGATCCGGCCGGCTGGTGCTGGCGGACCTGCAACGCCTGGGTGAGCCGGTGGAGGCGGGCCGATGAGCCGCCGTGGGGCCCTGCTGCGCTACCTGGCGGCCAGGCTGGCCTTGGCGCCGCTGATGCTGTGGCTGATCGCCACGCTGGTGTTTCTGCTGCTGCGGGTGGCGCCGGGAGATCCGATTGATGCCTTGCTCGGCACGCGGGCCCCGGAGGCGGCGCGGGCGGCGCTGCGGGCCCAGCTCGGCCTCGATCAGCCCCTCATCGCCCAGTACGGCCGCTTTCTGGTGGATCTGCTGCGCGGTGATCTGGGCCAGTCGCTCAGCAACCAGGAGCCGGTGGCGGGCATCATCGCCAACAGCCTGCCGGCCAGCCTGGAGCTGGGGCTGGCGGCGCTGCTGGTGGCGGCCGTGCTCGGGCTGGCCGTGGGGTTCAGCGGCATCGCCCGGCCGGAGGGCAAGCTCGATCTGGCTGGCCGGCTCTACGGCATCGGCACCTACGCCCTGCCGCCGTTCTGGGCGGCGATGGTGGTGCAGCTGGTGTTTGCGGTATGGCTGGGGTGGCTGCCGGTGGGGGGGCGTTTTCCCGCCACCCTGCTGCCGCCTCAGGGCACCGGGTTTTACATCGTCGACAGCCTGCGGGCCTTGAGCTGGCCGCAGCTGAGCGGCAGCCTCCGCCATCTGGTGCTGCCCGCCAGCACGCTCGGCCTGCTGCTGAGCGGGGTGTTCACCAATGCGCTGCGGCTCAACCTGCGCCGCGCTCTCGGCTCCGATTATGTGGAGGCGGCCCGCAGCCGGGGCCTGGCCGAACCGCAGGTGGTGCTGCGCCATGCCCTGCCCAACGCCCTGCTGCCGGTGCTCACGATCACCGGCATCACGGTGGCCTCGCTGATCGGCGGGGCGCTGCTGATCGAAGTCACCTATTCGTGGCCTGGCATCGCCTTTCGCCTGCAGGAGGCGATCAGCCAGCGCGATTACCCGCTGGTGCAGGGCATCGTGGTGGTGGTAGCGGCGCTGGTGGTGCTGGTCACGGTGGCGGTGGATCTGCTGGTGGCGGTGCTCGACCCCCGCATCCGCTTCTGAGCCGTGGTGCCGCCGCTCAGTTGCCGAACGAGGCGCGCCAGCGGCCGGCGGCGGCCGGATCCAGCAGCCAGGTGGTTACCCCGTTTTGGGTGCGGCGCTGGGCAGGCACCGTGAGCGGCTGCTCCAGGCTGCGCAGAAATTCGTAGATCAGGCTCAGCAGCGACTCCTGCACCCGCGCCGGCTCAACCCCCACAAGTTCATCGCCGAGGCGAAACAAGGCCGAATCCTCCGGATCGAGATGTACGGGCGAGAAGTGGCTGCCCCCCTGCACCAGCGCCAGGCGCCGGCCTGGATCACCGCCAGGCAGAAACAGGTCGAGCTGTTCGCGCAGGGGGGGGGTGACCAGATCGAGGCTGCCGCCCACCATCAGCAGCGGCACCGGCAGATCGGCCAGGCCCCGGGAGGGCCAGAGCAGGCTGCCGAAGCTGTTGAGCAGCACCACCCCGCCCAGCTCGGCGGGCGGCTGAGGGCGGTGGGGCCAGTGCACGGTGGCCAGCTGGCACTGCAGCAGCTGGGAGGGATTGCTGATCGGTAGCCGCTCGATCGCCTGGCGGCAGCGGGGTTCCAGCCCCGGCTCCGGCGGCAGGCCGGCGGCCAGCAGGGCCGCTACCCCGCCCAGCGAATGGCCGATCATCACCACGGGCCCCGTGGTGGACAGCGGCCCGATGCGGCCGGCGGCGCGGGCCGCCAGCACCGCGGTGATATCGGCCTGACGCTGGGGCAGCGATTCGGCGCCCGGCGGCGGCCGGCTGCCCTCCAGGGCTTCTTTCATCGCCGCCTCATCGCTGCCGGGGTGCTGCAGCACCAGCACGGGCCAGCCGCGGGCCGACAGGGCTTCTGCCAGCCAGGCCAGCTGGTCGGCGGTGCCGCCGAGGCCCGGCAGCAGCAGCAGCAGCGGCCGCGCCGCGCCGCCGCCCGTTGGTCGCCAGAGGGCGAGGGGCAGCGGTTCAGGGCGGTGGGCTACCGGCAGGTTGAGCTGCAGGGGCCGCTGGCTCCGGCGGCCGCGAAAGTTGAGGGCCGCCAAGCGGCGCTGCGGCAGCGCCAGGTTGGGCAGGGCGCGAAAGGCCTGAATCTGGCGGTGCAGGTCGTGGCGCCAGCGCTCTCCCATTGCCAGCAGACCATCGAGCCGCAGGGTGACCACCGGCACCGGCAGGTCGCGCAGCAGCTGCAGGGTGGTCACCTCACCGCGACGCTCGAGCCCCTGGCGCAGGGTGCGGCGCAGCAGGGCGGCGGAATTGGTTCCATCGGGCCCGCTCACCAGGCTGCCCACCTCGGCCAGCATGCGCTCCCCCGCCCAGCTGCTGAGCAGTTGCTGCCCGAAGCTGCGGTCGCGCAGCAGCGGTGTCTGCAGAAAGCGGCGCAGGTTGTGGCGGGCATTGGCATCGAGCAGGTTGAGCCACATCACCAGGTCGTCGTTGCCCCTGCCGCCCTCGCCGGTGTGGCTCCAGCGCTCCAGCTGCGAGAGGCTGAGCGGTAGCTCCAGATCACCCAGCCGCACCAGCAGCAGGTCGGCCGCTACCGCCGGTGTGGCCATCAGCGCAGCGGCCACCCCGGCCAGCAAACTGGCGGTGACGGCACGGAGACGCGGCACTGACAGGGGAACACGCACGGTGGATTTCGCGACCGCTGTTCTGGTGGATCCAGTTTCCCGCGCCGCTGCGCCGGTTGAGCGTGGTGCGGCTGTTGGCTGCGCTGGGGCTGGGTGGCGTGCTGTATCTCACGCCGATGGTGTTTCACCTGGAGGCTTTTTCCGCCGCCCAGGTGACCCGTGGCCTGGCGCTGGCGGCGCTGCTGGGCACGGCGGGGCGGCTGCTGAGCGGCGTGCTGCTCGATCGGGGCCGCTCCTGCAGCCTGCCGGTGCTGCTGGCGCTGGCGGTGCAGCTGCTGGGTGATGGCGTGCTGCTGCAGGCGCAGCAGTCGGGCGGCTATCTGGTGGGCCAGGTGCTGCTGGGGCTGGCCATGGGGCTGTACTGGCCGGCGATCGAGCTGGCGGTGCCGCTCACCTGCGGGGCGATGCCTTCGGCGCGGGCGTTTGCGTTGGTGCGCACGGCCGATGCGGTGGGGGTGGCGGTGGGGGCGCTGCTGGGGGCGGCGCTGGCGCTGCTGGGTGCGTTGCGGGGGATTTATGTGGTGGATCTGGCGGTGCTGGTGGCGATCGCGACCCTGCTGCTGCGCCATCCGCTGCCCCACCCTCGCCGCCGGCTGGCGAGCGATCGGCCCGCCCGCGGGGCCGGCGCAGCGGCCGAGCGCTGGTGGCAGCCGCTGCTGCCGCTCTACGGGGTGGCGCTGCTGGCCACGGCGATGCCGGCGCTGATGCAGAGCGCCCTGCCCCTCGATCTGGTGCGGGGCGGCCTGGCGCGGCCGGCGCTGGCGGAAAGCTTCGGCGCGTTGGTGATCGGTCTGCAGCTGGGGCTGTTGGTGGTGTTGCAGTGGCCGGTGGGGCGGGCCCTGGCGGAGCGGCCGGTGCCGCAGGGGCTGGGGCTGAGCCTGGTGGCGTTTGCCGCCGGCAACAGCCTGCTGGCCCTTTCTGCCCTGCTGCCGGGTGGCCTGGCGCTGCTGCTGCTGGCCCAGCTGCCGCTGGCGGTGGGCCAGGCGGCCTTTCTGCCGATCGCCACCGAGGCGGCGGTGCGGCTCAGCCCGGCCAGCCATCAGGGCCTGGCGATGGCCCTGTTTTCGCAGTGCTTTGCCCTCAGCTCCATGGTGGCGCCGCTGCTGGCGGGGGTGCTGCTCGATCACCAGGGCCATGGCGTAGGGCTGTGGCTGGCGATGGCCGGCGTGTGCCTGGCGGGGCTGGCGTTGGTGGGGCAGATCCGGGTGCGGGGTTGAATTGACGCTGCCGGCACTGGCTCCTATAAACCCAATGGATTGCAGGGCTGTTGCTGCCGGTGAACGGCCGACTTCATCCTCTTTGGACTGCCGTGGTGGGGCTGAGCCTGGCGGGCTGTCAGCCCAAGCCCTCTGCGCCAGTCAGCAGCTCTCCAGCGAGGCGTTATTTCGCAGGGCCAGGGATGGGGTGGTGGTGGTGATGCGGAGGGCTCCCAGGGGAGTGGTTTTGTGGTGCGCCACCAGGATGGCGACACCCTGCTGCTCACTAATTCCCATGTGGTGGGGGAGAGCAGGTCGGTGAAGCTGACATGGGCCGATGGCCAGGAGGAGAATGCGGCAGTGGTGGCTGACGCCGGCGCCGCCACCCCCCAGACCGACCTGGCGATCAAGCGCCAGCCGCCGAACGTGGGTGCCGATGTGGTGGCTCTGGGGGCCCCCAAGGGGCTGGAGTTCAGCCTCACGCGGGGTGTGGTGAGCAGCCTGCGCGACAACGGTGAAATTCTGCAGCTCGATGCCCCGATCAATCCCGGCAATTCCGGCGGCCCGGTGCTGGATCAGACCGGCTGCGTGGTGGGGATCGCCACCTTCAAGATCAGCGAAAGTGAGGGGCTCAACTTTGCGGTGGCGGCCGGGGTGATGGCGAACTTCCTGGCCAAACCCCCGCCCGTGGCCCAGGAGCTGCCGCCAGCG
>JAYKGR010000119.1:0-3403 GCA_035285645.1 Cyanobacteriota bacterium
TCGACCGGCTGGCCCTTACGGTCGCAGGCAGGACGAGGGCAGGGATGGAGAGCGGCGAGGGCAGGCGCTTCGGAGAGGGCGCAGGGGAGCTGCTGACGCTCACCTATCCCAGGCCCCTGCCGATGCGCCTGGATCGCTGGCTGGTGAGCCAGCGGCCGGAGCAGAGCCGCGCCCGCATCCAGAAATTCATCGACGCCGGCTACGTGCGCGTCAACGGCGTCACCGGCCGCGCCAAGACCCCCCTGCGACAGGGCGACACGGTGGAGCTGTGGATGCCGCCGCCGGAGCCGCTGCCCTATCTGATCGCCCAGGACATCCCGCTGGATGTGCTCTTCGAGGATGAGCACCTGATCGTGCTCAACAAACCCGCCGGCCTGACGGTGCATCCCGCCCCGGGCAACAAGGACGGCACCCTGGTGAACGCGCTCCTGCACCACTGCCCCGATCTGCCGGGCATCGGTGGCGAGATGCGACCAGGCATCGTGCATCGCCTCGACAAGGACACGACGGGCTGCATCGTCGTGGCCAAGAGCCAGGAGGCGCTGGTCAAACTGCAGGTACAGATCCAGAAGCGCATCGCCTCGCGTCAGTACCTGGCGGTGGTGCACGGCCAGCCCAGCGCCGATCAGGGCACCACCATCGGCGCCATCGGCCGCCATCCCGCCGATCGCAAGAAGTACGCGGTGGTGGATGACGGCAGCGGTCGCCACGCGTGCACCCACTGGCAGGTGATCGAGCGACTGGGCGATTTCGCCCTGCTGCGCTTCAGGCTCGACACCGGCCGCACGCACCAGATCCGGGTGCACTGCGCCCACATGAACCACCCGATCGTGGGTGATCCCACCTACTCGCGGGCCCGTCGCCTGCCGGTGGAGCTGCCCGGCCAGGCCCTGCACGCCGTGCAACTCGGCCTCAACCACCCAATCAGCGGCGAGCGCCTCGTGTGCGAGGCGCCGCTACCGACGCCGTTTGAAAAACTGCTGGCAGTGCTGCGGCGCAGCTCCCAGACTGGAGCCGCCCCCATCTCCCTTGCCCTGTCTATGGCGGAGCAGAACCTGCAGGCCTTCATCACCGCTGTGCAGCAGGATCCGGCCCTGCAGCAGCAACTCTCCAGCACCGCCGCCGCCGATGCCGACGAGGTGGCGGCGATCGCCCGCAGCGCCGGCTTCGAGGTGCACCCGAATGACCTGGTGACCCACGCAGGCGGCGCCCTGGTGGATTACGTGGAGGAGGACTATTTCATGAAGCCCCGCTGGTGGAGTTTGAGCAGCTGAGGGCCAGGCTCACACCACCACCGGCAAGCGCGGGCAAGCCTCCACCAGCCTGCGGGTGATCGCTGCCTGGGGCTCGGCCAACAGGCGGGCACCGGGGCCCTGCTCCACGATGCGCCCGCCGTCGAGCACGATCACCCGGTGGCAGAAGCCACTGGCCACCGAGAGATCGTGGGTCACGAACAGCATGCCCAGGCCCAGGCGGGCCTGAAGGCCGCGCAGCAGGTCGAGCACGTCGGCCTGCACCTCGGCATCGAGCATGCTCACACTCTCGTCGCAGAGCAGCACCTTCGGCTCCAGGATCAGGGCGCGGGCGATCGCCACCCGCTGCTGCTGGCCACCCGAGAGCTGGCGGGGCAAACGCTGCTCGAAGGCCTCCGGTGGGTTGAGCCCCACCGCCGCGAGCAGCTCGCGGGCCCGGGCCCGGGCCTCGGAGCGGGTCGCCCGACCATGAATCATCAGCGGATCAGCGATCGCCTCGCCCACGCGCATCTGGGGGTTGAGGCAGGCGAGTGGGTCCTGAAACACCATCTGGATGGCACGGCGGGCCCGCCGCAGGGCCGGCCCGCGCAGCTGCTGCAGGTCGACGCCCTCAAGCAGCACGGCACCACCGCGCACCGGCGCCAGGCCCATCAGGGCACGGCAGAGGGTGCTCTTGCCGCAACCCGAGGCGCCCACCAGCCCGATGGTTTCGCCGCGGTGGAGCTGCACTCCCACGCCGTCCACCGCCTTCAGCCAGCGGGGCTGCCAGGGCAGCGAGGGCAGGGGATGCCAGCAGCGCAGGGCCTCGATCTCCAGCAGCAGCGGCGCGGCGGACGGAGCCTGGCTGGCGCTGCCCTCACGCTGGCGGGCCTTGGCGACCAGCCGCTGGGCGATCGCGGAGCGTGGCGAGGTGAGCAGTTGATCGCTGGGGGCCTCCTCAACCAGCTGTCCCTGGTCAAGCACGGCGATGCGGTCACACCAGCGGCTAGCCAGGGCGAGATCGTGGCTGATCAACAGCAGGGCGCTGCCCGCATCCCGGCAGAGCCCGGTGAGCTCAGCCATCACCTGACCCGCCACCGCCACATCCAGGCTGGTGGTGGGCTCATCGGCGATCACCAGGGCCGGCTTCAGGGCCATGGCCAGGGCGATGGCCAGCCGCTGGCGCATGCCACCGCTGAATTCATGAGGATAGCTGGCATAGCGCTCAGGGTTGATGCCCACCCGCGCCAGCAGCTCCTCCGCCCGCTGGCGCACCTGGGCCCGGCGCCAGCCCGGCCGGTGGGCCCGCACCGTGTCGGCCAGGTGCTCACCGATTGTGAGCAGGGGATTGAGCCGGGTCATGGGGTCCTGGAACACCAGGCCCACCGCCTCACCGCGCAGCCGCCGCAGGGCCGCGCGCCCCAGCTGGCGGGGATCCTGGCCCATGAGCTCCAGCTCGCCGCCGCACTGGCCGCCAGGCGGCAGCAACTGCAGCACCGCCCGCGCCACCGTGCTCTTGCCACAGCCGGAGGGGCCCACCAGGGCGAGACGGTCGCCGGCGCCCAGCTGCAGATCAAGGCCGTCCAGGGTGGAACGACCGGCACCCGGATAACGCACCTCCAGACCCTTGAGCCACAGCACGGGCTCGGCCGCGCCGGGGGGGCCTGCCGCACGGGCGGGCGAAGCGGCGTTGTCGGGCACGGTCACGGCCGGGAAGCATCCCCGGGGCAGGCTACGGGCCGGCGGCGGGCCGGGCCAGCGGAGAGGGAGGGGCAGCAACCGGACCGGCCATCCTTACCATGGGTGAACGTCGCTGGACAGGATGCTGCGCGCCGTTCCCGATCCTGCCGTCAGCCTTGGGGAGGTCGGTGACACTGCCGCGTCCGCGGCCGCGGCGGTCCTCCCAGGCGCTGTGGCGGGGGCTGTTGGCGCGACCACGAGCCTCCCTGAGAACCTCTCCGCGGCGATGGGCCCAGGCACCGGCAAGGCCTCCACCCCGGTGGAACGACGCCGGCCGATCCACGACCCCTCTGATTACGGCGTACCCCTGCCGCCATGGCTGCAGGAGTGCATGCGCCACGTGCCCCCCGGCGCCGGTGAGAGCTGCCCCACCGACACCGAGGCGCTGCTGGCCTCCGCCTTCGACTTCGCCTACCAGCTGCACGAGGGCC
>JAYKGR010000120.1:0-5174 GCA_035285645.1 Cyanobacteriota bacterium
GGCTGCCAGCCTGCCAGGCCTGATGCAACTGCGGCGCTACGGGCGTTGGATTCCGCCGATCAGCGGCGTCGTGCTGCTCGCCAGCGGCGGCGTCACTCTGATGGCCAACCTGCCATGACGTGGCGACCTTTGCTGCGTCTCGCGGCCTGGATCTCAGACCTGCGTCTGGCCATCGTGCTGCTGCTGCTGATCGCCGTCGGTAGCGGCGTCGGTACGGCCATCCCCCAGCAGGAAAGCAGCGCGTTTTATCACGAGCGTTACGACGCCTCGCCCTGGTTGGGTCTGCTTGATGGCAACAGCGTGTTGCGGCTTCAGTTGGATCATGTGTATGCCAGCGGCTGGTTTCTGGGGCTGCTGGCCGCTCTGGGTTTGGCGCTGATCCTGTGCAGCTGGCGCCGACAGTGGCCCGCCCTTCAAGCTGGCTTGCGTTGGCGTGACTACCGCAGCGGCCGTCAGCTCAGCAAGCTCAGCGTTGCCGAAACCGTTGCAACCCCACGGTCCGGCGAGGCTCTGGAGCGCCTGGCTAGCCAGCTGGAGCAACGAGGCTGGCAGGTGCGTCGTCAAGACGGTCGCCTCGCGGCCCGCCGCGGCTTAGTGGGTCGGGTCGGCCCCCTCCTCGTGCATGCGGGGATGGTGGTGTTAATGGTGGGTGCGGCCTGGGGGGGGCTGGCGGGCCACCGACTGGAACGGTTTCTGGCGCCGGGGCGCTCCCTCGATCTCATGGACAGCCGTGGGCGCCATCAGCTGACCCTTACCCTGGAGAATTTCGAGATCGATCGCGACCCGGCTGGCCGGCCTGAGCAGTTCAGCTCCCAGCTGCGGCTGGAAGGTGACCAGAGTGTGAGAGCTGCCACCATCCGCGTCAATCATCCGCTGCGTTATCGCGGCATGACGCTCTACCAGGCCGATTGGTCGCTGGCCACCATTTCACTGCAGCTGGGGCGTAGCCCTGTGCTCGAATTGCCCTTGCAATCCTTTCCCCAACTGGGCGAACAGGTGTGGGGGCTGGTGCTGCCCACCCGTCCGGATGGCAGTCAGCCGGTGTTGCTCACCCTCGGCAGTGAGCAGGGTCCGGTGGAGGTGTTTGCATCCGATGGGGAGAGGCTGGCCAGCCTCGTGCCCGGCGGCGAGGCCCGCGAGGTGGCCGGTTTGCCCATCCGAGTGGTTGGGGTGATGCCCGCCAGCGGCATTCTGTTCAAACGGGATCCGGGGGTGCCTCTGGTTTACGCCGGCTTTGCCATCGCCCTCCTTGGAGGTGGATTGAGCCTGGTGGCCACCCGCCAGCTTTGGGCCGTGGCCGAACCTCAGGCTGACTCCCTGCACGTGGGCGGGCTCTGCAACCGTAATCTCGTGGCATTCGCCGCTGAATTGCCCGCCCTGTTGGAAACTTGTGAGGCTCAGCAGGGCTGACGGGTGCCGTGGCTCACCCTCACCACCGTGTGAACATTGCCACGGGGGTTGAAATCAGCCTGAAGCTCCATCCACTGGGGATCACAGGCAGCCACAAGATCATCAACAATGCGGTTGGCCACTTCCTCGTGCGAAATGGACCGATCCCGATAGCTGTTCACGTAGAGCTTTAGGGCCTTGAGTTCGAGCACGCGAGGTCCCGGCTGATACAACAGCCTTAGCACCGCAAAATCCGGATACCCTGAAAAGGGGCATTTGCAGGTGAACTCGGGCAGCTCGATCGAAACCTCATAGGGTCTGTCCGGTCGCGGATTGTCAAAGCAGATCAGCGACGACTCGGCAATCGCCCGTTCGCCGTAGCTGGGAGTGCGGGTGCTGGCGACGGGGGATGGGGATGCCGGAAGGACCATGGGACACAACGACCTGTCTCAGCGTGAAACTACCGGAGCACCCAGAGGGGCCAGCTGCTGGCGTGGTAGCGAGTGTTACGACAACCCAACGAAAGCTCGGGTCTGATGGGAAATGGGGTGCCTCTGGTACCCCGCCTCTGAGAGACTCGCTCACACCCCAACCGCGATCCACTGCCCCTCCATGAAAAAAGTCGAGGCCATCATTCGTCCCTTCAAGCTTGAAGACGTCAAGATCGCGCTTGTCGCTGCCGACATTGTCGGCATGACAGTCAGCGAAGTTCGGGGTTTCGGCCGTCAGAAGGGTCAGGTCGAGCGTTATCGGGGTTCCGAGTTCACGGTCGAGTTCCTCCAGAAACTCAAGCTGGAGATCGTTGTTGACGACGAGAAGGTGCCCACGGTGGTGAATGCCATCCAGGAGGCCGCACGCACCGGTGAAATCGGTGACGGCAAAATTTTCATCAGCCCCATCGACACGGTAATCCGGATCCGCACCGGCGAACGCGACAGCGGCGCCATCTGATCGCTGACGATCTGCGGGTCACGCTCCGGTGCTTTCCCCCTTGAGCGTGGCTTGTATCACGGTATCGATCAACGTCTCTGGGTTCACGCCGATGCCCGGCGCAAGCCAAAGCAGGTACTCATGGTTCCCGGCCGGTCCGGTGATGGGTGATCCCATCAGTCCCTGAACCTGCCACCCCTGTCCCTCTGCTGCATCGATCACGCGTCGGATCGCATCCCCATGGGCCACCGGGTCACGCACCACGCCCCCGCGGCCAACCCGTTCCCGTCCCACTTCAAACTGGGGTTTCACCAGCACCAGCGCTTCAGCCGCTTCCGCCACTAGCAGCCGCCGCAAGGCTGGCAGCACCAGGGTCAGGGAGATGAATGACACATCGGCTACCGCCAGATCGGGCCTGGAATCCATGGGCCCATACAGCTGCTCAGGTTGCAGGTGTCGCAAATTTGTGCGTTCCCGCAGCACCACCCGGGGGTCGTTGCGCAAGCTCCAAGCCGTCTGTCCGTAGCCCACATCCACCCCGTACACCCGGGCGGCGCCGTGCTGCAGCAGGCAGTCGGTGAACCCACCGGTGGAGATGCCCCCATCGAGGCAGATCCGTCCAGGCATCTTGATCGGAAAACCATCCAGGGCGGCCAGTAATTTCTCGCCGCCGCGCGACACGAACCGGGGTGGTTGGACCACCGTGAGCACCAGAGAGTCGGCCACGGTGCTGCCGGGCTTGTCGAGCACCTGGTGATCGCTGCGTACGCGACCGGCACGAATCAGCTGCTGGGCTTGTTGACGGCTGGCGGCCAGGCCCAGGGACACCAGACGCTGATCCAGACGCTGTTTGGCCACCGGACTTCGGGGCGGAGGGCTTGTGTCATGGAACCACAGCCAAAACCCGAACAGATCCGGAAATCACGGCCCTTGGGCCTGGAAACCACCGAGGATGGTTTCCCCGATACCTTTGCTCCGGCCATGGCCGCCCACGGTTCCAATGTGCTCGAACTGCTGCGGCCAGGCAGTTTTGTGCGGTTGCGCAACCAACCCGCCGACCTCCCCCCCTTTCAGCTGATCCACTGTCGAGGGGGCCGCTGCTGGGTTCGGCAGCAGGCTTGGGGGGCCCTGGTGCAGTGGGAGGTGGCCCATGGCCATCTCACTACCGCTGCTTGAGCGTGGATCCCATGGGCGCGGGCGCACCGACCGATAGGTTGGAGAGCCCCTGCCCTGTCCGGCCTTGATCGATCGCTACACGTTGCCCGAGATGGGTCGCCTCTGGAGCGACACGGCTCGCTATCAGAGCTGGCTCGATGTGGAGATCGCGGCAACCGAGGCCAATGTGGAGCTCGGCCGAGTGCCCGCCGAGGCTTTGGTACAGATCAAGCAGAAGGCCCGCTTTGAGGTGGATCGGATTCTGGAGATCGAGGCGGAGGTGCGACACGATGTGATCGCCTTCCTCACCAATGTCAATGAGCACGTGGGTGATGCCGGGCGCTACATCCATGTGGGTATGACCAGCTCCGACGTGCTCGACACCGGCCTGGCTCTGCAGCTACGGGCTGCGGTGGAACTGCTGCTGCAGGAGCTTGAGCACCTGGCTGCTGCTCTGCGTCAGCTGGCCCGCGACCATAAGCACACGGTGATGATCGGTCGTTCCCACGCTATTCATGGTGAACCGATCAGCTTTGGATTCAAGCTGGCTGGCTGGCTGGCTGAAACCGAGCGCAACCGCGAGCGCTTGCTGCGATTGCGGCAGGTGGTGGCGGTGGGTCAGATCAGTGGCGCCATGGGCACCTATGCCAACACCGATCCCCAGGTTGAGGCGATCACCTGCCGTCTGCTGGGCCTGGCGCCCGACACCGCCAGTACGCAGGTGATCAGCCGTGATCGCCACGCTGAGTATGTGCAGACCCTGGCTCTGGTGGGCGCTTCCCTGGAGCGCTTCGCTACCGAGATCCGTAATCTTCAGCGCACTGATGTCCTGGAGGTGGAGGAAAACTTTGCCAAAGGTCAAAAAGGTAGCTCGGCCATGCCCCACAAGCGCAATCCGATTCGCAGTGAGCGGATCAGCGGCCTGGCGCGGGTCCTGCGCAGCTACACGGTGGCGGCCCTCGAAAACGTCGCTCTTTGGCATGAGCGAGATATCAGCCATAGCTCCGTCGAACGGATGATGCTTCCTGATTGTTCGGTCACGCTCCATTTCATGCTGCGCGAGATGACCGATGTGGTGAAGGGCCTGGGGGTCTATCCCGCCAACATGGCCCGCAACATGAACGTGTACGGCGGGGTTGTTTTCAGCCAACGGGTGCTTCTCGAGCTTGTGGCTGCGGGCCTGAGCCGGGAAGAGGCCTACCGCATCGTGCAGCGCCATGCCCATGCCGCCTGGAATCAGCAAGGCGGCGATTTTTGCGCCAATCTGAAGGCTGACCCGGAGGTCGTCAGCCTGCTCACCTCAGACCAGCTGGCCGATTGTTTTGCCACCGATCGTCACCTGGCCAACCTGGACGTGATCTGGCAAAGGCTTGGTATCTGAGCTTGATCTCTGAGGTGGATGCCTGAACCGATCAGAAGCCTCCGAGGATGGTGAACAGCGAAGCAGCATTCAGCAAGGGGCCGAGGGGCGCCACAGCCTGACCGAGAAAGTCATTGCCTTTGGTCCAGGGATTGCGATCCACAACGATGACATCACCGTTGCGCAGCGGCGGGTTGGTAGGTGAGCCCAAGGGAGCTTCGGGCGTGAAACTCACCGTGGAAACGCTCACACGACCATCGCTTTCAAGGCGCATCAATTTGAGATTTTTTTGATGCCCGCGGTTGGTGCTGATGCCTCCGGCCGCCAGCACGGCAGTGCT
>JAYKGR010000121.1:0-3592 GCA_035285645.1 Cyanobacteriota bacterium
GAACGCTCGGCGGCGAGCTGATCGAGCATCTCGCGCTGGTAGGCGTAGGGCCGCAGCCGAAACCAGGTGAGCGGCGCCGGACCGGTGGCGGCGGGGTCGTCACCGCGGGCGCACGCGAGCTGGTGATCGAGGCGGGCGCGCTGCTCGGCGCTGGCGTCATAGGGCTCGAACTCGCCCTCCTCCCAGTAGGCCTCGAAGGTGTCCTGCACCCTGCGGACGATCAGGGGGGTTTCCAATGCCGCCAGGCGCACGTTCCACTCCAGCCCGTCGAGCAGGGCGGCGCTGGAGAGGTTGGAGGAGCCGATGTAGGCGGTGCTGGTGCCTGTGGCGCGATGAAATAGCCAGGCCTTGGCATGGAGCCGGGTGCGGCGCGTGTCGGTGCTGATGCGCACCTGGGCCCTGTTCTCCACCAGCCAGTCGAGCGCCCTGCGGTCGGTGGCACCGAGGTAAACGGTGGTGAGCACCCGCAACGGGCGACCGGCCCGCAGATGCTCGGCCAGCACGTCCTGCAGCAGGCGCAGGCCGCTGAACTTGATGAAGGCGCAGAGAAGATCGATCCGATCGGCGGAGGGCACCTCGCTCTGCAGGGCCAGGCCCACGCTGGGCTCCGTGGGGGCATTGATCAACAGGGTGCCGTCCGCCAGCGGCACCAGCGGCCGCGGGATGGGCTGCTGGCCCGGCAACAACGGCGCGGCGCGGAGCTCATGCAGCAGCCGGGCACTGGTGTGAAGCTGGTCGCCAGGGCCGATGGCGGCGGGGGCCTGCTGCTGGAGCAGGGCCACGATCCGGTTCACCAGGGCCAGCTGCTGCTGCTGGCGCTGGGCTTCGGGCAGCGCCGCCAGGGCGATCTCGCTGAGCTGCCGCAGGTAGCGGGCCAGACGCTGGGGGGCTTCGGCGGGGTCGAGCGGCTCCAGCTGATGCAGAGGTACCGCCTGGGCGTTCAGGGCCTGGTGGAAGGCCTCACTGAGGGGCTGGTCGTAGAGGCCGGGGGGCAGATCCTGCGGGGGCATGGGTGAGGGCCGCGGCAGGGGGCTGAGTCAGTGGTAGCAGTGGCGGGAGCAGGGAACTCTCAACCACAAGCCCGCTCACAAGACTGGATGGCAGCGCAAGCGAAGCCGCCTGGCCTGATCCAGCGCTATCGGGAACTGCTGCAGACCCGCCACTACGCCCGCCGCACGGTGAAGGCCTATGAGCAGTGGCTGCGGCGCTACCTGCGCTATCACCGATTGCGCCATCCCCGCGAGATGGGCAGTGCCGAGGTGAATGCCTTTCTCACTCACCTGGCGGTGGAGGAACAGGTGAGTGCATCCACCCAGAACCAGGCCCTGGCGGCGCTGCTGTTCCTCTATCGGGATCTGCTGGAACGGGAGCTGGAGCTGGAGGGGGTTGTGCGTGCCCGCACGCGCCAACGGGTTCCGGTGGTGCTCAGCGAGGCGGAGGTGAGAGCCGTGCGGGAGCGGCTGGAGGGGGACCCTGCCCTGGTGGTGGGGCTCCTCTATGGCAGCGGTCTGCGGTTGATGGAAGCCCTGCGGCTGAGGGTGAAGGATCTTGACCTGCCGCGAAGGGAGATCACCGTGCGCGACGGCAAGGGAGGCAAGGACCGGCTGACTGTGCTGCCACAGAGCCTGGTGCCAGCTCTGCAGGAGCATCTGCTTGGGGTGTGCAGCCTGCACCGGAGCGATCTGGCTGCCGGCTGGGGCCGCGTGCGCATGCCCTACGCCCTGGATCGGAAGTATCCGAACGCCAACCGCGAGTGGGCCTGGCAGTGGGTGTTCCCCCAGCAGAAGCGATGGCGCGACAGGGACTCAGGCGCCCAGGGTCGTCACCACCTGGATCCGAGCGTGGTGCAGAAGGCGGTGAAGCGAGCCGTGGCCGAGGCCGGGGTGACCAAGCAGGCCAGCTGCCATACCTTCCGCCACTCCTTCGCCACCCACCTGCTGGAGCGGGGCCAGGACATCCGCACGATCCAGGAGCTGCTGGGCCACAAGGACGTGAGCACCACCATGATCTACACCCACGTGCTCAACCGCGGCCCCATGGGGGTGCGCAGCCCGGCGGATCTTGTGTAGCCTGATGAACAGGTGGTTTGCGGAACCGCAAACCAGGTCTAGCCAGGGGTAGTCGTTGTGGAAAATCCTATGCTGGAACCAGCTTGTTGTGGGCCGGCCAGGCCGTTCCTGGCGTGGTTCGCGGAAGGTCCAGTGGTATCGGTGGTGGTTCGCGGAACCTGCCAATAAGGAGTTCGAAGGGTCGCAAAGATAAACCAATAACTCCAATGGCAGCATTTCAAAGCGTCACAAGTGAAATAGCGTTGCATCCTAAAAGCAGACGCACCAAGCGAGCCAAGACATCCAATCGCATAGTGCAAAGCAAGCGCAGATACGAGTGTATTTTATCACATCCAGATGTCTTTTCGAAGACCCAGATGAGTATTCAGGTGGCCTACCTAATCACTTATTTTAAAGTGCTTTTTCGATAAATAGTCGTGCGGATTGCAATCTTGCAAAGGACAGATACTTCTAGCGAGGGTCTGATTCCTAGGAACAGCTTGCATGGCGTTATGGTGATTATTCTAACACTCCCCAAAAAAATCACCGCTTCGGTTGAGAGCAATGTTAGCCTTTGGCTAGGCAGAAAGTATGCACTGGTCCCCGAGCCGCCCTGAGGATGATCCCGCAGACAGCTTGGGGCAAATGGCCTCAATCCAGCACCGTGACCTCTCCGGCGGCGATGCGAATGCGCTTACGGTCAAAACTGCGGAAGGTGAACGACACACCTTTCTCCGCATATTCCGTAGTGCGCTTGCGCAGGATTTCAATCGCGATCTGCTCACCGAGCCGGAGGCTGCGGGTGTTATCGCTGCGCCAGTGCACTCCGCCCATGGTCCTTCCCATGGCCACGTTGGAAGCGATCTTGTTCAGTTCGCCTCCAACTGTGAGCTTATCTAGGTGCCACAGGTTGTACTCCGGCTCATGCGGAGATACAGGGGATGGATCACTGTAGGCATCCTCATCACTAGGTTCTTGTTGTCCTGGCAAGCGGATACAGATGTCGCCGCCAGGGTCCTTGCGGTTGCCCTTCCCATTGTTATACGCGTCTAGCATAGACTGGAACGACTGGTCTTCGTCGAACCAGGCCTTGAGAACAGTGACACAAGCACCCGCCACTGTGGCATGTCCTGCTCCATAGGCAGGGTGGGTGGGTGAACCGGCAGAAAATGCCATGGGCAAGAAAGCGGTGGGCTCTCCGTCTTGATCACGATTGTGATCCTCAATTTTCGCAACAACACTCGACAGATTCAATTTTCTGCGATTGGGATCTGCAGGCATGTCGACGAAGCCTTCCAGTGGCAGACCATACTCCCGCCTGTACACCGCAGTTGGATCACATTCCGCGTCGCCCACATGGGCCATGATCTGAGCGCCAGTTAAGCCATTTTTCTGCATCTGCACCAGCCCTCCGTATACCTCAGGCCTGCAACGGCGGTGCACTAACCATTTCTGTCGCCACACCACCTTGAGCGCCCTGCTGGCCACTTCCGATACTAGGGTCAGCAAATCAGGACCCCCGAGAGAAGCAAAGCCGACATCAC
>JAYKGR010000122.1:0-4529 GCA_035285645.1 Cyanobacteriota bacterium
CGTTTACGGGCTGCGGCTGCGGTTCAGCCTCGAAGGGAACCCCCCCGAGGCTGAACCGCAGCCGCAGCCCGTAGGCGCCGTCGCGGTCCAGTTCCTCGACGCTCTCCAGCTGGGGGGGATCGTCGGCATCCCAGAGGCGGAGGGCCTCCAGGGAGGACTCCAGATGGGCCTTCTGGCCGTAGCGCCAGCGGGTCACGTCGCCCAGCAGCTTGCGCAGGGGCTCGCTGGCGGGCTGCGCCCGCAGTTCCCGCAGGGCTGCGGGGGGCACGACCCGCCGGGCCGGGGGGAGTTCGGAGGACTTCAGCGCCAGTCCGCCGAGCAGCACCGGAACGCCGTAGAAGACCCCCGCCAGGCTGAGGTTGGGACTGTCGGTCGCGTAGGCGATCGAGCCGATCACGGTGAGCGCGGCACCGGCGATCGTCACCAGACTGCCGGGGGAGAGGAGATCCTGCATCCGCCCATCCTCCCTCCGCAGGGGTCAGGATGGGACCCCTGCGCCGCTCCCCCCCGCGATGCCCCCCACCGGCGATCCCTCGCCCCCCCCCGGGCCGCAGCCCGCGAGCCCGGAGGGTCCGGGCACCCCCGAACTGCTCGCCCAGCTCCGCCACGACCGCCAGTGGCTGCTGCGCCAGATCGACAGCGGCCGCTGGAGCGCCTGGCGCCTGGATCTGGCCGCCCTGGAGCGGGAGCTGGGCCAGCTGCTGGAGCTGGCCGATCAGCGCCTGCCTTCCGATGCGGTGTCAGAGCGCTGACGCCGCCGATCAGAACGGTATGTCGTCGTCGCCTTCGGGCAGATCGGGCACCAGCGGGGCGGCATTCCACACCGGTGGTTCTGGCGGCGGCGGGGCGGCGGCTGCCGGTGGCGGGGCCGCGCTCCGGCGCTGCGTGGCAGCCGCGGGCCTGGCGCTGGGGGCGGCGGCGGCTGCCGGCGGTGGGGCCGGTCGTGAGGCCGCGTCGGCGAGAGAATGGAGCCGCGACAGCGTGAATTCGGCCTTCTTCTCCTTCACCCCATCGGGCCGCGCCACGGTGTTCATGCGCAGCCGGCCCTCGAGCACCAGCCGCTGACCCACCTGCACCAGCGTGGGCAGCTCCTGGGCCAGATTGCCCCAACCCACCACCTTCAGCTGCCCCGGCGGGTCCTCCGGTCGTAGCCCGTCGAACCGCACCGTCATCTCGGCCACCGCGGTCTGGTTGTCCTGGGTGTAGCGGAGTTGGGGAGCCTCCAGCACTTCCACTTCAAGCAGGCAGTGATTCACACCCTCAGCAGCGGTTGTCGCCTCCCATCCTGATGCAGGACTTCCCCCTGCGGCGGCCACGTCTGTGGATCATCGCCGGCACCGGCGAAGGCCCCCTCCTGGCCGCTGCCCTGCTGCAGCGCGGCTGGCGCCTGCGGGTGCAGGTGGTGAGCGCTGAGGCGCGCCGGGCCTATGCCCCCGATCCGCAGCTGGAGGTGGTGGTGGGTGCGTTAGCGGGGCCCGAGGCCGTGCGGGAGACCATCGCCCAGGCCCGTCGGGCCGGTGATCCCTTTGCCTGGCTGGTGGATGCCAGCCATCCGTTTGCCCTGCGAATCAGCGCCACCCTGGTGGAGGCGTGCCGTGGCTGCGGCCAGCCGCTGCTGCGCCTGCTGCGGCCCCTGGAAGCCGAGGGAGCGGCCGATCGGCTGGTGGATGGCTCCGCCCTGGCCGCCAGCCTCGAGGGCGGTGAGCGGCTGCTGCTGGCGGTGGGCGCTCGCCACCTGGCCAGCCTGCTGGCGCCCCTGCCGGCGGTGCAGGCCCATGCCCGCGTGCTGCCCCGCCCGTTGGCCCTGCGCCAGGCCCGGGCGGCGGGCCTGCCCCCGGAGCGCATCGCCTGCCTGGCCCCCACGGCCGACGGCCGGATCGAAGCGGCCCTTTGCCGCCAATGGGCCATTCACACGGTGCTGTGCCGCGAGTCGGGAGGGCACACCGAACGGCTCTGGCGGCGGCTGTGCGCCGCCGCGGGACTCCGCCTGCTGCTGCTCGCCCGGCCGGCGGAGCCGCCGGGGGTGGAAACCCTGCCGCTCCCGGCGCTGCTGGATCGGCTCGCCGCCCCCGGCGACCCAGCAGCATGGGGCGCGCCCCAGCCCCAAGCCGATGGATGATCCCAGCGCCTGCCTCACCCTGGTGCTCACCACCGAGGCCAGCAGCCAGCAGGCCGAAACCCTGGCCCGTCAGCTGCTGGAGCAGCGTTTGGTGGCCTGCGTGAGTCTCTGGCCGGTGCGTTCGCTCTACCGCTGGCAGGGGCAGCTGGAGCAGAGCCAGGAGGTGCAGATGCTGCTCAAGCTGCCCAGCCGCGATGTGCCGGCGCTGATGGAACGGTTGCCGCAGCTGCACAGCTACGACACTCCCGAATGGATCACGCTGCCGGCCGCCACGGCCGGCCCCTATGCCGCCTGGATATTCAGCCCAGATGGCGCGCCGCCAGTTCCTTGAGGGAGCCCTGGGGGCGGGGCCCCAGCTGGGTCACCACCTGGCCGGCGCAGAGCGAGCCGAGTTGTCCGCAGCGTTCCAGCGCTTCTCCCTGGGTGTAGGCGTGCAGAAAACCGGCGGCGTAAAGATCGCCCGCACCGGTGGTGTCCACCAGGTTGCCCAGGTGAACGGGAGCCACGGCGATGGTGTCTTCGCCGCTCAGCACCACAGAGCCCTGCTCACTGCGGGTGAGCGCCGCCACCCGGCAGCGGCCGCGCACCTGATCGGCCGCCTCCTCGAAGCTGTTGGCCTCGTACAAGGCGGTGATCTCCATTTCGTTGGCGAACAGCACGTCGACATGGCCATCCACCAGCTCCTGAAAACTGGCGCGATGGCGATCGACGCAGAAGGCGTCGGAGAGGGAGAGCGCCACCTGACCACCGGAGGCACGGGCCACTTCGGCAGCGGCGATGAAGGCCCGTTTGGCCTCCTCGCTATCCCAGAGATACCCCTCCAGATAAAGGAGTTTGGCCTGACGCACCAGTTCCAGGTCGAGGTCGGCCGGCTCCAGGTTTACCGAGGCGCCCAGATAGGTGCACATCGTGCGCTGGGCGTCGGGGGTTACCAGAATGAGACAGCGGGCCGTGGAGGGGCCGCTGGCCGCCGCAGGCGTGTCGAAGCGTGCTCCCACCGAGCGGATGTCGTGGGCGAAAATCTGACCCAGCTGGTCGTCGCGCACCCGGCCGATGAAGCCCGCCCGGCCCCCCAGCTGGGCGATGCCGGCGAGGGTGTTGGCGGCGGAGCCACCGGAGGTTTCCAGGCCCGGGCCCACGCTGGCGTAGAGCCGCTCAGCCTGGCTTTCATCCACCAGGGCCATGGTGCCCTTGGTGAGGCCGTGGTCGTCGAGAAAGCGGTCGTCGGCCTGCACCAGCACGTCCACAATGGCGTTGCCGATCCCCACCACATCGAGGGTCTTGTTGCTGTCGAAGGTCATGGGGCTGGTGCCGGTAGGTCAGTGGGGAGAGGGGGGGCGGGCCTGTTGGGGGCCTGCCGTTCAAACGCTGAGCAGGGCTCGTTTCGGACCGTGAATGGGGTCTTCCACCACGATCGTCTGATCGCGCTGGGCGCCCAGCGACACGATCGCGATCGGCACGTCCATGTGTTCCGCCAGGAAGCGCAAGTAGGCCATGGCGGTGGGGGGCAGATCATCGAGGCTGCGGCACTCGGCGGTGGAGCACTGCCAGCCCGGGAGGGTTTCAAACACGGGGCGGCAGCGGGCAAAATCCTCGGCGCTGCTGGGGAAGTGCTCAATCCGCCGACCATCGAGCTCGTAGGCCACGCACACCTGGATCTGGTCGAGCTCATCGAGCACGTCGAGCTTGGTGATCGCCAGGCAGTCGAGGCCGTTCACCTCCACCGCATAGCGGCCGATCACGCCGTCGAACCAGCCGCAGCGGCGGCGGCGGCCGGTGGTGGTGCCGAATTCGTGGCCCCGATCGCAGAGATGGTCGTTGAGGCTGCCCTCCAGCTCGGTGGGGAAGGGACCTTCGCCCACCCGGGTGGTGTAGGCCTTCGCCACACCGATCACCCGGTCGATCAGGGTGGGTCCCACGCCAGCGCCGATGCAGGCCCCCCCCGACACCGGGTTGGAGGAGGTCACGTAGGGGTAGGTGCCGTGGTCGAGGTCGAGCAGGGTGCCCTGGGCTCCCTCGAAGAGAATGTTCTTGCGAGCCCGGGCCGCCTCATGGATGGCGCGGGTGCAGTCGACCACGTGGGGGGCCAGGCGCTGACCGTAGGCGGCGTATTCGGCGATCACGGCCTCGGGATCGAGGGGATCGACGCCGTACACCTTGGTGAGCAGGTCGTTTTTCTCCTGCATCGGGCCGGTGAGGCGCTCCCGCAGGCGCTGCTCATCGAGCAGATCGATCACGCGGATGCCGTTGCGCTCGGCCTTGTCGGCATAGGTGGGGCCGATACCCCGGCCGGTGGTGCCGATGCGGCGATCGCCCCGGCGCCGCTCCATCGCCTGATCGAGCAGGCGGTGGTAGGGCATGGTGACATGGGCGGTAGAAGCCAGCTTGAGGCCGCCCACCGCGATGCCCA
>JAYKGR010000123.1:0-3341 GCA_035285645.1 Cyanobacteriota bacterium
GCATGCGATTCCTTGGCATAGCGATGACGGAAGGTGTAGGGCACCAGTTTTTCGTCGAGGTGCTTGGCCTCCTCCTGGAGTGAGCGCCATACCGGCTTGCGCCGGAGGTAGGTCAGCAGGGCCTCAGCTCCATGTCCAGGTTCGCCCAAGGGAGGTCGCTCCTCTCCGATCGACAGCCGCTCCTGCAGGTGCCAATCGATGGGCGATCCGGTGTGGTCGCATAGCAACAGTGGGTAGAGGCGGCGCGGTTCAGTGCGATCCCCTTTGCGGCCCCCTTTGCTTTTGCGATAGTTGCACCACAGCTCGTCACAGCCAGGTCCCCGCTTCACGGCGAGATAGCGCAGTTCTTCCGGCCGTAGCCCGTAGACAGCCAGAAGTTGGATGGCGAATCGCCAGGGCTCATGGCGGTCACCTTCGGGAAGGGAGTCCAGGAGTTGGAGGATCTGGCTGTCGCTCAGGGCGTAGCCAATCCGTTTCGGCTTGCGAATTTCAGGCAGGTGCGCCGGCGGTAGGTAGCAGCTCTTCAGCTGCCCGCGTCCCACGGCCCAGTTCAGGAACGAGAAGAGGTTCTGACGCATCAGCTGGCGTTGCCGAGAACCGTGTTCCCACTGCTCCAGTGCCTGCATGCACAGTGCCGTTCCATCCGCAGGCTTTTTGCGATTGCCGTCAAACAGGGCGGCAGCCCTTTGCAATACGGGTAGGTATTTCTGCTTCCAGGTCCGATCATTGGCCTGGGGCCGGAACTTGCGGAATTCCTGAATGAGTTGCGGCCAGCTCAGCTGTTGGTTACTGCTGGCAGTCTCCGCTCCCTGCGCTGCGACAGCCAGGCTCACCTCGCCGGTCGCGTAGCGCTTGTAGATCTGTTGGATCCGGGGCAAGGCCTTGGCGGCACCCTCTTCGCTCCAGGCATAGGGAAGGGTGATCGATTGAGCCTGTTGATCCGGTTCGCGCACCATCAGGCGCATGGCACCCCGAGAGCTAAGAACGCTCCAGCCCGCACCAGTGATGTGCTTCACCTGTCGCCGGAACGGCGCGATCCAGGAGTCGTCAGCAGGGCGTGCTGGCATGACATGCACACAGAGGCACTAGGTCTCAGTGTGTGCAAAATGTGTGCAATTGGTCAAGTGATCCGCCTTTTGCTGGAGTCTCCTGGCGTCAGAGTTGCTGGCAAAACTGGCTTCTCTACTAGGATCTCAGGTGAGACCACTGCGTTTCCTGGGGATTTGGGAGCATTAGGTCGCAGATTTGAATCCTGTCGTCCCGACTGATTTTTCGAGGATGTGGAGTTTAGGGCGCACACAAAACGTGCTTAAGTTCATTTAAATGCCAAGCTCACCGCTCTTTGTATGCCTTCAACCGGCGTAGAGAAGAGTTTTGTTTGAAGCCCCATTTGAGCCGAGACTAACCAGCGGGTGCTCGTGAACCACGTCAAGGTCTGTGGAACTTTCCAACGGTTCCGCTGCCATGCCGGGGTGACCTGCATCCCCGATGGGGAGCACCTGGTAAGCCGCTGCCATGGTTGGACGGACGACATGACCCGGCGCAGAGATGGGCGCAGGAGGTGGCCTGAGCAGCCCATGCACCCCAGCGCTGCACCGGCAAGCGACCGCCTCTCTCACTCCAGGAGGGCTGGCTCAGCGATGGCCGCCAGGTGCTGCACTTCAACCCGGTTTGCTAAAGCCGTTACTCCCAGGCCCTGGAGCTCACCAGCGGCGAACTGATCCCCGGCCAGGTGCCTCTGCTCAAGTGCCGCAAGGAGATCACCCGCGAGGAAGCGATCAGGCTCTGGGCCCAGAAGCGGAAGGCTGGTTGGCAGGTCTGCCCGCCGCAGTGGACGCCGCCAGTAGAGGTCAAGCCACCGGCCAGGAATTCTTGCTGGTAAGCAAGAGCTGATCTTTGAGCGCGTCTCCCGCAGCGATGCCAGTCGGTCACGCCAATCCGGCGCCATCGGGGCCGGATCATTCTGAGGAGCTCTCCTGGCGCTTGCACCACGTTTCTGCTTCAGCTGCCTGCACTGGCCTGAACCGGCCTTCCGCCGCAGCGTTGCCAGGTCATGAGCAGTCCGTTGAGCTCGTTGTGGAGGGATTGCAGATCGGCGATCCGCTGCTCAATCTCGCCGGCTTTGGCGCGGATCGTGGCCTGCAGGTTGTCGCAGGTGCACACCCCCGAGCGGCGCGCCTCCAGCACGGCTGTGATGGTGGGCAAAGGGATATCGAGGGCGCGCAGGGTGCGGATCAGGGCCAGCTCGCCATACACCGATGCATCAAACAGGCGATAGCGCCCCTCGCTGCGTGCCGAGGGCTGCAACAGGCCCTGGTCGCAGTAGAAGCGGATCGTCTTTACCGAAACGCCTGAGCGCACAGCCACCGCACCGATCTTTTCGAGTTCCTGGGCAGGACATTCCGCCAGCTGCCGCGGAGCCACTTGACTCTCCACCAAGGGGAGACCTCATTGTATGAGGACTGATGACTGACTCCCCCATGCGCTCGTTCGCCGCATCGCTCGTGTTGGCAGGCATCTGGACCGCCCCGGCCCTGGCCCAAGTCGATATGCACCACCACCACCAGCACCACCAGGGCGCCCCCGCTGCCGTTCCCCAGGGCCAGGGGTACGGCAGCCATGCCAGCCACAGCCATGAGGTCGGTCCGGCCGGCGCCACCTACGACCTGCGCTGGCTCGACGCGATGGTGCAGCACCACACCGGTGCGCTGCGGATGAGCGAATTTGTGTTCAACATCGGCTCCCCCGGTGTCGGCGCCCTGGCCACCAGCATTTGGCGCGAGCAGGCCCGCGAGATCAAGGCCATGGGCCAGTGGCGCAAGGCCTGGTATCCCGAGGCGCCGGTGTACCCCGTGGCCCTCAGGCCCGGCGGCGATCCCAACGCGATGGCTGGCCTGGAGCGCATGGGCGCGGCCCAGATCCAGGCGATGCAGATGATGGGCTCCACCCCCACCAAAGCCAACCGGGTGGTGTGGTTTCTCGAAGGGATGATCTCCCACCACGGCGGCGCCTTGCAGATGGCCCACGACGCCCTGGCCAAGAGCACCAATCCCACCGTGCGCCGGCTGGCGCGGGAGATCATCGTGGCCCAGCGTGGCGAAATCATCGAGCTCCGCCGCATGCTGCGCCTGGAGGGATTGAGCAAGCCGGAGTACAGCCAATACGACGCGCTCTTTCGGTTCTGATGCCTGATGGCCCCACCCCTGTGCCGCCGATCGATTTCACCTCCATGGCCCCTGCCCGGGCCCTGATCGCCCTGGCGCTGGCGGCAGCGCCGCTGGCCAGCCATGCCCATCCCAAGGGTCTCTATGACACCCAGCCGCAAGCGGAGAAGCGGGCCC
>JAYKGR010000124.1:0-11023 GCA_035285645.1 Cyanobacteriota bacterium
TCGTGGGCAACGCCGGCGCCAACCGGCTCACCGGCACCGCCTTTGTCGACACCATCGATGGTGGCGATGGCGCCGATCTCTACCTGGTGGCCAACGCCAACCATCACACCGCAGCGGAAATCAGCGATAGCGGCATGGCCGGCATCGATGAACTGCGCTTTGCCTCCACCACCGCCGGCCAAACCCTTACCGTGTTTGCCGGCGATACCGGTCTGGAGCGGGTCACGATCGGCACCGGCACCGCCGCCGCTCCCGTGATCAGAGCCACCCGCGCTCTCCATGTGAATGCCGCGGCGGGCAGCAACAGCCTCATTCTCAGCGGCAACAACGGCGCCAACCGCCTCACCGGCACGGCCCATGCCGATCGGTTGATCGGCAACAGCGGCAACGACAGCCTCAACGGTGGAGGTGGCAACGACACCCTCACCGGTGGCGCCGGCGCCGACGTGTTTCGTTTTGACAGCGCCGTTGATGGCAGCGGCAACGTGGATCGCATCACCGATTTCTCTCTGGCTCAGAACGACCGGATCCAGCTGGAGAACGGCGTTTTCACAGCGCTGACCACCCCTGGAACCCTCGCGGCCAGCGCCTTCCGGGTCGGTGCCAGCGCCACGACAGCCAGCCAGCGGCTGCTCTATGACCCCGCCAGCGGCCTCCTGTCGTACGACCCTGACGGCATCGGCGCCACGGCTCCCATGGCGTTCGCTACCCTCAACCCTCGACTGGCTCTCTCGGCTTCGCGCTTCACGGTGACCTGACACCCCCTGGCCAATGACTGCTTTCCGCCTGCTGGAACTGCTGGTTTTGCTGGCGGCCCTGGCTGGTTTTCTGGGCCTGCTGCTGCGCCGCAACCTTTTTCTCAAGGTGCTGGCGATGGATGTGATGGGCACCGCCGTGGTGGCCCTGTTCGTGCTCGTGGCAGCGCGCCCCGGGCTGCGCAGCCCGATCCTCACCGACCCGTCGTCGGCGGCGGCGATGAGCGGGATGGCCGACCCCATTCCCCAGGCGGTCATCCTGACGGCCATCGTGATTGGCCTGTCGATTCAGGCGCTGCTGCTGGTGGTGATCACCCAATTGGCGCGCATCGATCCCACGCTGGATGTATCCAGCTTCGAAGAGCACAGCCCATGATCGCCACGCCGGTGATGGCCGGCCCGGCCCTCACCATCGCCTGGTTGCTCCTGCCCTACCTGGCGGCTTTCGTGGCCGCCCTGCTACCCGGAGCAGCCCGCAGCCTCAGCCTGCTGTGCTGCCTGGCCACCGGTGCCATCGCCACCGCCATTTCCCTGGGCCTGATGCCCGATCAGCTGGAACTGCTTGGCTCCTGGGGAGTGCTGCTGCGCCTGCCCGCCACGGTGTCGCCGTTTCTCTGGCTCGCGGCGCTGGTGCATGCCGCCGTGCTGCTCGACGGTTGGCGGCGACCCCAAGACACCAGCCAGGTGCTGCTGCTGTCGGTGCTGCATGGAGGCCTGGCCTTCAGTTTTGTGGCCGCCGATCTGATCAGCCTTTACGTGGCACTGGAGGTGGTGGGCATCAGCGCTTTTCTGCTGATTCTGTTGCCCCGCACCGCTCGTGCCCTCTGGATCGCCCTGCGTTATCTGCTGGTGAGCAACAGCGTGATGACGCTCTACCTGATCGGGGCCGCGATCGTGTACAGCCAGGCTGGCAGCTTCCGCTACACGGCTCTGGCCCAGACCGATGGAGCGGCCGCGGCCGCCCTGCTGCTGCTGGGCCTGTTCACCAAGGCCGGACTCTTTGTTTCGGGCCTGTGGCTGCCACGCACCCATGCCGAAGCTCCTCCCGAGGTTTCGGCCCTGCTCTCCGGTGTGGTGGTGACCGCTGGAGTAGCTCCCCTGATGCAGCTCACCAGCCTCACCCCCTCGCTGCTGCCCACCGTACGGGCGGTGGGTCTGGCCAGTGCGCTGCTGGGGGTGGTGTACGCCCTCGTCGATCACGACGCCAAGCGATTGCTGGCCTGGAGCACCCTGTCGCAGATGGGGCTGGTGGTGCTCTCGCCGCTGGGCGGTGGCGTGATGGCCCTGGCCCACGGCCTGGCGAAGGCAGCCCTTTTTCTCACGGCCCGCTCGTTTCCCTCGCGGCGCCTCGAGGGCTGGACGGGTCGCCCCCTGGCCGCGGCCCAATGGTGGCCGCTCTGGTTGGCCTCCCTCTCCATCGCCGGTCTTCCCGCCCTGCTGGGAGCCGCCGCCAAGGCCCGGTTGGAGCTGGAGTTGCCGCAGGCTTGGGTGTGGGGTGTGAGCCTGGCCTCCGTGGGCACGGTGGCGGTTTATGCCCGCCTGTGGGGCGCCCCTCTCGCCGCGGCACCAGCTTCCGGCACCACCCACCCGCCCTCCGGCTGGTCGGCGGGCACCCTGCTGCTGCTGGTACCCCTGGTGGGTGGGGGTCTGCTCACCCCCTGGTCGTGGATGGTGTTGGCCAAGGCGGCCCTGATCCTGCTGGCCGGGTTGGCGGTGCATCACCTCCTCGAGCCGCTGCGCCGCCGCCCGCCAGGGCGCTTGCCTCCGATGGAGCAGCTGCCCGATCTCCTCGGGGGCATGGGGCTGGTGGGCGCAGGCCTGCTGGGGGCCTTGAGCCGATGACCCGACTCACGCCGCTGCTGTTCAGCACCCTCTTCCGAATTCTGCTGTGGCAGCTGCTCACCGCCGACCTATCGGTGCTCAACGTGATGATCGGGCTGGCTCTGGCGCTGCTGATTCCGCGTGCACGCTCGCGTCCGGTGCCGATGGCTGAGCTCTGGCAGGGCCTGGGGCGGGCACTGCTGGCCGTTCCCCAGGCCTACGGCGAGGCTTTCGCCCTGATCGGTGCTCGACGGTTGGTGGAACGCGACACCCTGCAGCCGGCGCGCACGCCGACGGTGCCGCTGCTGGTGTTTCTCGATGTCTTCCGCATCACCCTCACTCCGTTCACGATTGCCCTGGGATTGGAGACGGGCCCCGATGGAGCCCACTACCGCATTCACGACCTGCGGCCGAGCCGGGAGGCCGAGCGATGACGGTGCTGGTGTGGGGCATGGTGCTGGCGCTGCTGATCCCGATCGCGCTGGTGTGCCGGCCTTGCAGCATGTGGGATCGCATGGCGGCCTTTGCCAGCATTGCGGCCAAGGTGGCCTTGATCGTGCTGGTGGTGTCGGTGGTGCGCGGCGACCCGATGCTTGGCCTGGTGGGGGTGATCATGCTGAGTGCCGGCAATGCCGGCATGGTGCTTCTGGCCCACCTGCTGCGCAGCGTGGATCCGGGCGAGGTGGCGCCGTGATCAGCCTGCTGCTGCTCGGGGCAGGGTTGCTGCTGTGGTTCTGGGGTACCTGGCCGCTGCTGGAAGATGTCAGCGTGCTGCGCAAGCTCCACACCCTTTCGGTGGCCGACACGCTCGGTTCGGCGCTGATGCTGCTCGGCCTGCTGCTGCGCATTCCGGGCCAGTGGCCCCTGCTGCTGTTGGCCCTGCTGGGCCTGATCGTCTGGAACACGATCTTCGGGTATGTGCTGGCCAGCTGTTCCCGGCCGCGCCTGGAACCCCCCACCCGGCGGGCGGAGCCATGACAGCGCCGCTCACGATGGCCGACGACCTGGAGCTGCTGCTGCCCACCATGGCGCTGCTGCCGCTCACCGCGATCCTGCTGGTGAGCCAGGGCAATCCTTACCAGACCCTGGTGTTGCGCGGCATCCTCGGCTCGGTGGCGGCCCTGGCCTACGCGCTTCTGGGGGCTCCCGATGTGGCCCTCACCGAAACGTTGGTGGGCACTCTGCTTTCCACCACGCTGTATGCCGTGGCGTTGCGCTCGGCGATGACGCTGCGGTTGCAGCATGCGCCGGATGCGCCCCCATCGCCGGAGCAGGAGCGGCTCCTGCGGCATTGGCTGGCGCCGCTCCATCTGCGCCTGCGGTTGGTGGCGAGCGGCGAAGATCCCGCGGATCCCGCTTGCCATGGCTTCTGGCGCGCCGGTGGTCGGGTGGTGCTGCGCAACCCAGCCCTGCAGCAGCGGCTGATGGCCGCCGCGGGTCATGGTGCCTGGCTCGCTGCGGGTGGCTGCCTGGAGCTGGAACCATGACCTGGCTGGCGATCGTGGCCGCGATAGCTCTGTTTCTCTCGCCGCTGGCGGCGGGGCTGCCGGATTCGCCCTCGATCAACGCCATGCTGGTGGATCTGGTGGCCCAGACCCAGGTGCCCAACCTGGTGTCGGGAGTGATCCTCAAGACCCGACTGGTGGATACGGTGGGCGAAGTGGTGGTGTTCACCCTGGCCTCGATCGGTATGCGGCTGGTGTTGGCCCGCGAATCCATCCGCCGGCGGATCCAGGGTCTCGACGATGCCCCCTCCGTGGTGCTCTGCCAGCTCGGTGCCACCATCGCGGCGCTGATTGCGGTGGAACTGGCGCTGAGGGGCCATCTGTCGCCGGGTGGCGGCTTTGCCGCTGGAGTGGCAGGGGGTACGGCGATCGGCCTGCTGCTGATCAGCGGTTCGGCCGAGCACTCCGACCGTCTGTACCGGCGCTACCGCGCTGATCTCTGGGAAAAGGCGGCGGTGGTGGCGTTTGTGACGTTGGCCTTCCTGGCGCTGGAGGGACTGGTGCCGCCAGCGGGGGTGTTCGCCACCCTGGGGAGCGGGGGCTGGATTCCTCTGCTCAACACCCTGGTCGCGATCAAGGTGACCCTTGGCTCCTGGGCCATGGTGCAGCTGTTCGTGCGGCATCGCGGCCTGCTCTGATGCCTGGAGCGTTTGAGCCCGCTGGCTCACCGTTGCCACCAGGCCCAGGCCTGCTGGTTGATCAGCAGGCCGATCAGGGTGAGCACTGTCATCAGCACCACCTGATCGCTGCGGGAATCGGGGATGCGGATGTCGGCCACCAGATGCAGCACATTGGTGACGCTGTACACGATGCTGAACCAAAACTGGGCGGCACGCCAGGCTGGCCTGACGCTCCAGCCGGTGGGGTCGGCAACGGCGTGGATCGCCACCAGCAGAGCCCCCACGGGCAGCAGAAAGTAGATCAGCATCGCCAGAAACAGCCCGGGCAACCGCCGGCTGGGAATGCGGCTATGGATCTCCACGGCCAGACCATGGAACAGGGGCATCAGCCCCAGCTCCACGTGAAACAGCATCACCAGCAGCCAGCAGGTCCACAGACCCGCCAGTCGCACGGCATACCCGGTGGAGAGCCCATCAGCCAAGGTTTGCCTACCGCCCCATCAGAACCCAGACAGAGTCTGCGGATCAGCGGGCGCCGCGTCGTGCTGGCGATGCGGGGCAGCGGGGCCCTCGCCTGCGGCTGGCAGGCTGCGTTCACCCCCATCGCACTATGACGGCGCCTTTCCGTTCCTGCCTGCTCAGCGGCGGCGCCAGCCGGCGCATGGGTCGCGACAAGGCGCTGCTGCCCCACCCCGACGGCGGCACCTGGTTGGAGCGCAGCCTGGCGCTGCTGCTCACCCTGGGGCAGCCGGTGACGCTGCTCAGCCGCCACGACCGCCACCGTGAGCTGGCCCACGCGTTGGCGGATCGTGCGGGGTTTGCGCTCACCGCGATCGCCGAGCCCCCTCCCTGGGAGGGGCCGCTGCTGGCCCTGGCCCGGCTGATGGAGCGACATCCCAGCGAGCGGCTGCTGCTCTGCCCGGTTGACATGCCCTGGCTGGATGGCGCCAGCCTGCGGGCCCTGGTCGCCGCAGCGGCGGCACCGATCCACCTGGCCCACGACGGCCAGCGCCTCCAGCCCCTGCTGGGGCTCTACCCCGCCACGGGCGACCGCCGCCGCCGCCTGCAGGCCCACCTGGCTACGGGTGAGAGGCGCCTGCTGGGCTGGTTGGCGGGGGAAACCTGGGTGCCCGTTCATCTGCCCGCGGGGCCCTTGCGCAACGTCAACCGCCCCGAGGAGCTCGGCTCTAGCCTGAGGCCCAGCCCTGCCCTCGGTCCCTGAGCCCCCTGGATCGCCACGGCCGCCCCCTGGGGGTGTTGCGCCTTTCGCTCACGGCCCGCTGCAATCTGGCTTGTCCTTACTGCCTGCCCGATGGCCGCGAGCCGCCCGGACTGCTCAACCAGCGCCAGCGGCTCGCGGTGATCGCCGCCGCCACGGCCCTGGGGGCCACCAGCCTGCGGCTCACCGGCGGCGAGCCCCTGTTGCACCCAGGCCTGGAGGCGCTGGTCGCTGCTGCGGCACCCCTGCGTCAGCAGCGGGGCACCGGGCCGGGCCTGCGCGAGATCGCGCTCACCAGCAATGGCGCCCTGCTCAGCGCTGAGCGCGCCAGGGCCCTGCGGGCCGCCGGCCTCGACCGGCTCACCCTGAGCCTCGATGGCACCACCGGCCCGGTGGTGGCGGCCATGGCCGGCCTGGGCAGCGGTGCGGCGGCGGCCGGCGAGGCCCTGCTGGCCAAGGTGCTGGCGGCGATCGAGCACGCCCGCGCCGCCGGGTTTGATCCGGCCCGCGGCGCCCTCAAGCTCAACGCCGTGATCCAGCGGGGTCGCAACGACCACCATCTGCTGCCCTTGGCGGCCCTGGCGCGCGAGCGCGGCCTGGAGCTGCGCCTGATCGAATTCATGGATGTGGGCAACCGCAACGGCTGGCGGCCCGAGGCGGTGCTCAGCGCCACGGAGATGCTGGAGCGCATCGGCCGCCGCTGGCCGCTGGAGCCGCTGGGCCGCAACGCCCATGGCACCGCCAGCCGCTGGCGCTACGGCGATGGCGGCGGCCATCTTGCGGTGGTGGCCTCGGTGAGTGCTCCCTTCTGCGGCGACTGCAACCGCCTCAGGGTCACCGCCGACGGCCTCGCTTACACCTGTCTGTTCGCCGCCCCCGGCAGCGGCCTTGACCTGAGGGCCTGGCTCATGGAAGACACCCCGGCGGCGAAGCTCCGCCAGGTGATCGCCGAGCTCTGGAGCGGCCGTTCCGACCGCTGGAGCGAGGAGCGAGCGGTCGCCTGGTCGCCGGATGCCAGTGCTGCCCATGTGGCGATGGCGTACCTGGGCGGTTGAACCCAGGGGTCCCTCAGCCGGCCAGGGCCAGGAGTTTGCAGGCCGCCAGCAGCACCACCAGCACCATGGCAACGAAGCTCTGGGGCAGCTCGAGGGGGGTGGCCGTTCCACGCGCCAGCAGCAGGCCAGCCAGACCGCAGAGCGAGTTGCCGAAGATGATCAGCGACGACACCGCCACCGGTGCCGGTGAGGCCCGCCAGCAGCCCGAGGCCAGCGCCGCTGATCGGGATCGCGGGGCTGCCAGGCAAACCGCAGGGCCGAGCCCAGCAGCACCGGCCAGAACAGCGTCCAGCGCAGGTGGCCGGCCCGCCCGAACTGCCAGCTGCCCTGGGCAGCCCCGCCAGGGCGAGCACGGCGATGGAGCCGGACGCACCGGCGTGCCCCACCGTGGCATGGAGAAAAGCCACCAGCCCCAGGGCCGGCAGCAGCCACGCCATCACAGCCAGTGCTGGGGATAGGGCAGCGCTCCTGGCACCCAGCGGCTGAAGCCGGCGGCCAGCAACACCAGCAGCACTGAACCGCTCAGCACGGGCGTGAGCACATAGGGCGGCGTGGCCCCCAGTGCCACCCCCAGAAACGCCAGTCCACCGGCGGGGGGATGCAGGCAGCGCAGCTGCTGACCCAGCAGGATTGTGAGCGCCACCGCCAGGGCGATCACCAGCGGCCCCTGGCCCAGCCAGGCCACCGCGGCCACGCCCACCAGCGCCCCCACCAGGTTGCCCAGCACGATGTTGCGGGGCTGGGCGAGCGGGCTGGCGGGGTAGCCGAACAGCAGCACCGACGACGCCCCCAGCGGCGCCGCCAGGAGCACCATGCCGCTCCAGGCGCTGAGCAGGCCGAGGGCCGTCAGCGCCAGCAGTGCCCCCAGCCAGGTGATGGAGACCTGCCGGCGGCGGAACTGTGGCTGGTAGGCCCGCCCGATGCGCCGTTGTTCCAGCAGCCACTCCCGCACGCTCAGCACCAAAACACCGGATCTCCTACCGCCATGGTGCCGGGGGTGAGCACGCTGAGGCGGATGCCGGCGGTGACCTGGTTGTGGCGGGCCGTGGCGCGCAGGATCTCCAGGTTGTCGGGCAGGCCGCCCTGGGCCAGGGTGGTGATCACGCAGCGGGGGCAGCCACCATCCACCAGCAGCCGCAGCTGCGCGCCGATCGCCAGCACGCCCCCCACCCAGGCTTCTTCCGCAAAGCCCTGCCATTCCTCGGTGGGTTCAATCAGCAGATTGGGGCGAAACCGCTCCACGGCGAAGTCGTGCTCGGGTTCAAGGCGTCGCAGGGTGGTGAGGGTGGTGGTGCTGATGGCATGGATCGGGCACGCGTCGAAAAAGGTGCCTTCCGGCAGCACCAGCGCCTTGGTCACATCCTGAAAATCGCGGCCCTCCACGGGCGGCCAGTACTGGTCGAGGCTGGCGCCTGCGGGGGGCTGATCCAGCAGTGTCACGAGCCGGCCGAGCTGCTGGGAGAGGCGCTCGGCCAGGGAGGGATCGTCGCTGCGCAGGCCGGTGATCGGCGCCCCGGCACCGTCAAACGGACCCTCCACCCACAGAGGCGGCAGCGCCTGCCCGGAGCGCGGTTCGCTGAGATAGCGGGCCCGGTAGGCGAGCAGATCGGCCCACAAGCGTGGGTTCTTGGCACTGGCCACCCGCTGTAGCGCCGTGTCCCACAGGGCATATCCCCTGTCGCCCAGCACGCCGCGCGCCTCCACCTCCAGCCGTTGCTGCTGCTCCCCCAGCATCGACTTGAGCGGATAGCGCCAGAGGGCGGCCACCTGCCCAACCACGGTGCCCGTGGTGGTTGCATCGGCCAACTGGAGGGACACCATGGCGGCGAGACGGCAGCAGCCGACCACTCTGGGCGCGTGGGGGAGCGGCCTCCGGTGGCCAGCGCTACCGGACCGGCAGTCGGCCAGCCTGGTGATCGCGGTGCATTCAGTGGCATTTAGTGCGGCTTTGCCGGCTGATCCGGTGATTCCTGCAGCCGCGGCAACAGCTGCACCAGGTTGCAGGGGCGGGTGGTGGCATCGAGTTGAGCTTGGATCAGCCGGTCCCAGGCGGTGGTGACCGCATCGAGGGAACCAGGCAGCACAAACAGCACGGTGCCGTTGGCCACCCCGGCCAGGCAGCGGCTCTGGAGGGTGCTGGTGCCGATCGTTTCGAACGAGAGCACGCGGAACAGTTCGCCGAATCCCTCGATTGTCTTGTCGAGCAGGGGCGCCACCGCTTCGGGTGTGCCGTCGCGGCCGGCCAGGCCCGTGCCGCCGCTGCTGATCACCACCGTCACCGCCGGATCGGCAATCCAGCGGCTGATCTCGGCGCGGATGCGGTAGCGGTCGTCGGGCACGAGGCGGCGCTCATGCAGCCGGTGGCCGGCGGCCTGCAGGCGCTGGTGCAGGGCGTCGCCGGAGCGGTCATCCGCCAGGGTGCGCGTGTCGGACACCGTGAGCAGGGCGATGGCAAGGCTCACGCGCGAGGGGGCGAGGCAATAGGCATTGTCGCCCCCTGCCGCCCGGGCTGCACTGGCGGCAAACTGGGTGCCAATCGCCTGTGCTGATGGTCTCGCCCGATGGTGCCGAGCCCCGATCTGCCCTGGCACCCACGGTGCGGGTGCGGTTGTTCGCCGGATTGCGGGAGGCGATGGGCTGGAGCGAGCAGATGGTGAGGGCTGCCGCGCCAGCCACGCCGCTCGCCGTGTGGCACCAGCTCGACCTCGATGGAGCCTGGCGGGCGGCCACGGGCGCTCCCCCGGAAGCCACTCCGGCCGGTGTGCCACTGCCGGCTGGGGTGCGGGTGGCGATCAACCAGCGGTTTGCTCCCGCCGATACGCCGCTGGTTGATGGCGACGAACTGGCTTTTCTGCCACCGATCAGCGGTGGTTGACCCCATGGCCCCCACCGCCAGCGTGAGCGTGAGCCTCCATGCCGACCCGATTGGCCCCTTGCTCCTGCTGGAGCAGTGGCAGCAGCAGGTGGCGCCGACCCCGGCTGAGACGCCGGCGGCCACCTGCCTGTTCATCGGCCGGGTGCGCGGCACCACGGCGACGGGCCAGCCCCTCGATGCCCTGGAGCTGGAGCATTACCCCGGCATGACCGAAGCCCAGTTGCAGCGCCTGGCGATCGACTGCGCCCGGCGCCATCCGGTGGCGGCGGTGATGGTGCGTCACCGGATGGGTCTGGTGCTGGCCGGCGATGCCATCGTGGTGGTGGCCGTGCTGGCCGACCGGCGCGGCGCGGCCCAACGCTGCTGCCAGGAGCTGCTGGAGGCTCTCAAACAGGAGGCCCCCTTTTGGAAGCGGGAATGGAGCAGCGGCGTGGGGGAGTGGGTGCTGGGCAACACGCCGCTCATGCCGCCAGATTGCGAAAGCGGGTGAACTGGGGCTCGAACAGCAGCTTCACGGTGCCGACGGGGCCGTTGCGGTGCTTGGTGACGATCACCTCGGTGATGCCGCGATCGGGGGTTTCCGGGTTGTAGTACTCATCGCGGTAGATCATCATCACGATGTCGGCATCCTGCTCGATCGAGCCGGATTCGCGCAGGTCGGAGAGCATGGGCCGCTTGTTGGTGCGGGCTTCCACGCCACGGCTGAGCTGGGAGAGGGCCATCACCGGCACATTGAGCTCCCGCGCCATGCCCTTGAGGCCGCGGGTGATGCGCGACAGCTCCTGCACCCGGTTGTCGGAGCCGGAGCCCTCCATCAGCTGCAGGTAATCGATCACCACCAGGCCCAGCTCCTTGCCCGATTCGGCCATCAGCCGCCGGCAGAGCGAGCGCATCTCCAGCACGCCGGTGTTGGGCTTGTCGTCGATGTAGAGGGGCAGGCGGCCGAGGCTGCTGATGCCCTGGCCCAGCAGGGGCCATTCCTCCTGCTGCAGCCGGCCGGTGCGCAGGCGACCGCTCTCGATGCCCACCTCCATCGACAGCAGGCGATAGGTGAGCTGCTCCTTGCTCATCTCCAGGCTGAACAGGCACACCGGCAGGTCGTGCAGCTGGGCCACGTTGCGGGCGATGTTGAGCACGATGGAGGTTTTGCCCATGGCGGGGCGGCCGGCCACG
>JAYKGR010000125.1:0-6609 GCA_035285645.1 Cyanobacteriota bacterium
CCGATCAGCGGGCCCGCTCGGCGCTGAAGGCGGTGAAGGAGGCCTGCTTCGAGGGGTTCAACGGCGGCAGGCTGGGCGTGGCCAACGGTCTGCGCCGTGACGGCACACCGCTGGATCCCAACGGCACCCACCCACTCGAGGTGTGGACCGGCATCAACTTTGGCATCGCCAGCTACTACCGCCTGATGGGCGACACCACCACCGCCCTGGCGATCTGCTCGGCGGTGGTGGGCCAGGTGTATGAAGGCGGTCTGCAGTTCCGCACCCCTGAGGCGATCACGGCGGTGAACACCTTCCGCGCCTGCCACTACCTGCGGGCGATGGCGATCTGGGCCCTGTGGGCTACCCATACCGGCTGGCAGGCGATTCCGGGGGCCGAACGCCAGCCATGAACAAGCTGCTCTCCCTCCTGCTGGTTGTCGCCCTTTGGCTGGGGGTCCCCGCCGCGGCCCAGGCCCAGCTGCACGCCCATGCCGATGAGAACGGCACTCCCGTGGTGCGCAGCCTGGAAAGCCTGCGCGACCTCGACTACCAGAGCTGGCAGGTGGTGGCCTACCGCGAGGGCCGGGCGGGAGGCCCCTTGAAGCTGAGGATCGTGGGCTACCCGGGCAAGGTGCGGCTCGATCACCCCACACCGCTGCTGGTCCGCAGCGGCAGGCGCCTCTGGGAGCTCAACGACATCACCCTCAACAACCCCCAGCTGGCCCGCGATGGCCGTGCCGCCGCCGCCGAATTCGATCTGGCTCCACTGCTCACAGAACTGGATCAGAACCGCCCCCTCCGCCTGGAGCTGCCGGGGGTGTTCGTGGAGCTGCCGGTGCCCCCCTTCGTGGTGGAGGAGTGGCGCAGCCTCCCCACCGCCAGCGGGTGAACGACAGCCCCCCCAGTGCTCCCGTCAGGGAGGAGGCCCGTTGGCGCCCCTGGATGGAGCGGGCCCTGCAACTGGCGAACCTGGGCGCCGGATGCACCAGCCCCAATCCCCTGGTGGGGGCAGTGGTGCTGGATGCCGGTGGCCAGCTGGTGGGAGAGGGCTTCCATGCCCGTGCGGGCGAGCCCCATGCCGAGGTGGGAGCCCTGCGCCAGGCCGGTGACCGGGCCCGCGGCGGCACCCTGGTGGTCACGCTCGAGCCCTGCTGTCACCACGGCCGCACGCCCCCCTGCAGCCAGGCGGTGATCGCCGCCGGCATCGCCCGGGTGGTGGTGGCGATGGGCGATCCCAACCCCCGGGTGGGGGGCGGCGGTCTGGCGGAGCTGCGGGCCGCGGGAATCGAGGTGATCACGGGCGTGGCGGAGACAGAAGCCCGTGCCCTCAATCGCGCCTTCTGCCACCGCATCGCCACGGGCCGGCCCCTCGGCATCCTCAAGTGGGCGATGAGCGTGGATGGGCGCACGGCCCTGCCCAACGGCGCCAGCCAGTGGATCAGCGGCCCAGCCGCGCGCGGCTGGGTGCATGAGCTGCGGGCCCAGTGCGACGCGGTGATCGTGGGCGGCGGCACCGTGCGCGCCGATGACCCGCTGCTCACCAGCCGCGGCCGCCGCGACCCCGAGCCCTTGCGGGTGGTGCTGAGCCGGGGCCTCAGCCTGCCGCCCAGCGCCAGGCTCTGGGACCAGACCCAGGCCCCCACGCTGGTGGTGCACAGCTTCGGTGCGCCGATCCGGGATCGCTTCCGGCTGGATCGTCGCGGCGTGGAGCGGTTGGTGCTGCCGGAGTGCAGCCCCCGGCTGGTGCTGGAGGAGCTGGCCCGTCGCGGCTGCAACCAGGTGCTGTGGGAATGCGGCCCGGAGCTGGCCGCCGCCGCCCTGCGCGACGCCTGCGTACAGGAGGTGGCGGCCGTGATCGCCCCGAAACTGCTGGGTGGCCACCCGGCGCGCACCCCCCTGGGCGAGCTGGGTTACACCGCCATGCAGGCCGTTGCCACCTGGTCAGCAGAGCCGCCGCAGGCATTGGGTGGCGACTGGCTGTGGCGCCTCCAGCCGCCGCCCCGCTGACTGCCCCGCAGATTGCCCTCAGCCGACATGCCCCTCAACCCCCAGATTCCCCTCACCACGGCAGCCCTGGCCGGCCTGAGCTGGCTGATGCTGGATGTGGTGGGCCGTCGCTGCCGCTCCGGCTCCCTGGCGCGGGCCCTGCTGATGAGCGGGCGGCTCAGCATCGCCGTCACGGTGCTGGTGGCGGGGCTGGCCTGGTGGATCGCCAGCCTGGCCGCGCCCCAGCTGCTCCAGCTGGAGCGGGATGGCCGGGAGGTGCGCGATGGGCTGGTGACCCTTGGCGTGGTGTGGACCCTGATGCGCTGGCGGGGTGATCTCGACCGCGGCGCCGAGCGCTACGCCCACCAGCTCCTGCCCCACCTCGCCGCCAAAGACCGGCTGTATGTGATGGATGTGCTCGGCAAGCTGCTGAGCACGTCCGCAGCGCTGTTGGTGCTGCTGCTGGTGCTGAACCTGCTGGGCGTGTCGGCCGGGGTGCTGATCACAGCGGGTGGATTCGGCGCTGCTGCAGTGGGTTTCGGCGCCCGCACGATCGTGGAGAACGGTCTCAGCGGCGTGAGCCTCTACGTCAATCGCCCCTTCACCCTGGGCGACACGATCAACCTCCCCGGTCTCAACCTGCTAGGCACGGTGGAAGCCGTGGGCTGGTTCTACACCGAGCTGCGCGATCCTGACCGCCAGCGTATCTACGTGCCCAACGGGCTGTTCAGCACCCAGGCGGTGCAGAACGTGGCCCAGATCGACAACCGCCGCATCTGGATCGAATTCGGGCTCCGCTACGACGACCTGCACCGCATCGAGACGATCACCCGGCAGCTGCAGCAACGGCTCGACACCGTGCCCGGCATCGACCTCGCCAAGGACCGGCTGGTGCACTTCGTGGACTACGCCGACTCCAGCCTCAACCTGAGGCTGCTCTGTTATGCCGCCAGCGGTGACATCGAGGACGCCTGGGCCCTGCGCCAACGGGTGCTGCTGATGATCGGGTGTGTGGTGGAGCAAGCCGGCGCAGCCATGCCCTTCCCCACCCGCACGCTCATACCAGCTCCGGGTGCAGCGGATCGCCCTTGAACGGCCCCTGAACCCCTGAGGTGATCCAGCCGCCATAGAACCCGCCTGGCTGGGGCCGCACCCGCTCGCCATCCACCCAGCAGCCATCCATGAGAGCCGGATACAGGGCAAACCAGCCAGCCAGCTCAGCAAACGCCGGCGTGGGGCTGGGATAGCTCCACACCGCCCGCCGCAGCCGCTGCTCGGCAGGCGTGCCGGCGGCCACCACCACATCGAAGTAGCGGGCGATGCCCTTCCACTCGCAGAAGCTGCGGCCCTCGGCCGGCTGGAGCAGCTCCAGCCTGAGGGCCTCGGGCGGCAGGTAGTAGGTGGGCGGGTGGAAGGTCTCCAGCACCCGCAGGGAGCGGTGGGTGTCGGCCAGAGGCTGGCCCAGGGCCGCCACCCGCACGTGCTCGTTACTGGCCACCAGGGCCGGCGGACGGGGATAGTCGGCCACCCGTTCGGTGGGCAGGGCAACACCGCTCATGGCAGCTCCAGGCTCAGCTGCTGGCGGTCTACCGCAATGGCCCGGGTCGCGGCGCGCGGGGCCACCGGCACCGCCCGCCAACCCTCGGGTTCCCAGGGCTGCATGAGCGGTTCGAGGGCCCGCAGCTCGGCCCCGTGCACCGGCGCCAGCCAGGCCTGCTCCAGACCATCGGGGATCAGCACGGGCATGCGCTCATGCAGCGGTGCGATCAGGGCATTGGGGCGGGTGGTGAGGATGCAGCAGGTGTCGAGCTGGCTGCCATCGGCGCCGAGCCAGCGCTCCCACAGGCCACCCAGCCAGAACGGCGCCCCATCAACGCGGGCGATCCGGTGCCCCTTCTCGAAGAAGCCATCGGCGGGGATCAGACAGTGGTGGTGGCGCCAGGGCCCGCGGAAGCTGGCCTTCTCCGCCACGGTTTCACTGCGGGCATTGATCGGCCGATGCACGGGCCTGCGCGGATCCGCCGGGTCCTTCACCCAGGCGGGCAGCAGTCCCCAGAGGGCGAAGGCCACCTCCAGCTGGCCCTGCTGTTGCCGCTGAATCAGCAGCGGCTCGCCAGGCCGGATCAGCGGCCGGGGGGCATAGCGCCGGGCCAGCTCGGCCGGCAGCTCTCCCTGCAGGCGCGGCAGCAACCTGTCGATGGCGGTGGTGAGCGAGAAGCGGCCGCACATCGGGCCAGTCTGGCGATTCGGTTTCCCCCCCCAGCACCGGATCGGGGCCGGGGGAAGCCCCCCTAGCCTGGGCCGAATTGCAGGCCCACGCACCATGGCCATCCGCCAGGACGACAACCGCCCCAGCCGGCGCTTCGGCCTGATCAACCTGCTGCTGATCGGCTTCGGGGTGTTGCTGCTGTTCAGCAACTTCCTGCCGAACCCTGCCACGCAGGTGCCCCGGGTGCCCTACTCGCTGTTCATCGACCAGGTGAACGACGACAACGTGCGCCGCGCCTACATCACCTCCGACCAGATCCGCTACGAGCTCAAGGAGGCCCCTGCCGAAGGCGCACCCACGGTGCTCGCCACCACGCCGATCTTCGACATGGAGCTGCCCCAGCGGCTGGAGCAGCACGGGGTGGAATTCGCCGCGGCCCCGCCCCAGAAGCCCAACATCTTCACCACCATCCTCAGCTGGGTGGTGCCGCCTCTCATCTTCATCCTGGTGCTGCAGTTCTTCGCCCGCCGCAGCGGCATGGGCGGCGGTGCCCAGGGGGCCCTGAGTTTCACCAAGAGCAAGGCCAAGGTGTATGTGCCCGACGAGGAATCGCGGGTGACCTTCGCCGACGTAGCCGGGGTGGATGAGGCCAAGGCCGAGCTGGCCGAGATCGTGGATTTCCTCAAGAAGCCGGAGCGCTACGCCGCCATCGGCGCCCGCATCCCCAAGGGCGTCCTTTTGGTGGGACCTCCAGGCACCGGCAAGACCCTCCTCTCCAAGGCGGTGGCAGGTGAGGCGGGCGTGCCCTTCTTCATCATCAGCGGCTCCGAATTCGTGGAGCTGTTCGTGGGCGCCGGTGCTGCCCGCGTGCGCGACCTGTTTGAAGAGGCCAAGAAAAAGGCGCCCTGCATCATCTTCATCGACGAACTCGACGCCATCGGCAAGAGTCGCTCCGGCTCGATGGGCGTGGTCGGCGGCAACGACGAGCGCGAGCAGACCCTCAACCAGCTGCTCACCGAAATGGATGGCTTCGCCGGCAAGGACAAACCGGTGATCGTGCTTGCCGCCACCAACCAGCCAGAAACCCTCGATGCCGCCCTGCTGCGTCCGGGCCGCTTCGACCGCCAGGTGCTGGTGGATCGGCCCGACCTCTCCGGCCGGCGGATGATTCTCGGCATCTACGCCAAGAAGGTGAAGCTCGCCGAGGGGGTTGATCTCGACCGCATCGCCCAGGCCACCGCCGGTTTCGCCGGAGCGGATCTGGCCAACCTGGTGAACGAGGCGGCCCTGCTGGCTGCCCGGGCGATGCGCACCACCGTGGAGCAGGGCGACCTGAATGAGGCGATCGAGCGTGTGGTGGCCGGCCTGGAGAAGAAGAGCCGGGTGCTGCAGCCCGACGAGAAGAAGGTGGTGGCTTATCACGAAGTGGGCCACGCGATCGTGGGCCACCTGATGCCCGGCGGCAGCAAGGTGGCCAAGATCTCGATCGTGCCCCGGGGCATGAGTGCCCTCGGCTACACGCTGCAGCTGCCCACCGAGGAGCGCTTCCTCAACTCCAAGGAGGATCTCGAGGGCCAGATCGCCACCCTGCTGGGCGGCCGCAGCGCCGAGGAGGTGGTGTTCGGTGAGGTCACCACCGGCGCCGCCAACGACCTTCAGCGCGCCACCGACATCGCCGAACAGATGGTGGGCACCTATGGCATGAGCGAAACGCTCGGCCCCCTCGCCTACGACAAACAGGGCGGCAGCCGTTTCCTTGGCGGCGCCAACAACCCCCGCCGCGTGGTGAGCGATGCCACCGCCCAGGCGATCGACCGCGAGGTGCGCGGCCTGGTGGACCGGGCCCACGACCGGGCCTTGGCGATCCTGCACCACAACCGCGACCTGCTGGAGCGGATCTCCCAGGAGATCCTCGACAAGGAGGTGATCGAGGGCGACGAGCTCAAGAGCCTGCTGGCCGAGAGCGTGCTGCCCGCCGAAGCCCAGCTTGCCGCCTGAGGTCGGCCCTCAATCCGTGGGTCCTGGCTTGACGCCGGGGCCCCCGATCCCCGATAAGGGTTCTTTGAGACCGGCCGATGCACGGAGCCGCCTCCACCCCCCTGGCCCCAGCGCTTGAAGCACTGCGGGGCCGTGACCTGCTCTCCTCGGCCGATCTCAACGGCGAGCAGACTCGCGCCCTCCTGCAGCTGGCCGCCGACCTCAAGGCCGGGCGCAGCAGCATTGACCTGGGCGGCAGGACCCTGGGCCTGATCTTCTCCAAGGCCTCCACCCGCACCCGCGTGAGCTTCACGGTGGCGATGGCACGGCTGGGGGGCCAGACGATCGACCTCAATCCCCAGGTGAGCCAGGTGGGGCGCGGCGAGCCGGTGGCCGACACCGCAAGAGTGTTGAGCCGCTATGTGGATGCCCTGGCGATCCGCACCTTCGCCCAG
>JAYKGR010000126.1:0-9830 GCA_035285645.1 Cyanobacteriota bacterium
CTCACAGAGATCACCACCAGCCAGGTGAGCAACTCCACCAGCAGGAATGAGCGCCCCTCAGCTGTGCCATAGCAAGCGTGGAAGGCGGCCTGGAACGCATCGAGGATCGGCCTCTCGCCGGTGAAGATCAGATGCACATACACCGGTAGAACCAACGCCACAGCCACGCCCGGCAACACGCACAGGAGAGTGCCCACCGCGGTGGAGACGCCAAACAACAGGCCCGCCAGCAGATAGCGGCCTGGCCGGCGCAGCAGTTCGCCAATGGCCGCCTTGGCCGTGATCACCTCGCCGGTGGCGTAGTGCAGGGCCGGCACCGCCGTGAAGAGCACCCCCACCAACCCCGCCAGGATGGCGAAGGGCACCTGGCCGAGCGGGGCGATGGCTGTGGTGACGGTTGAGACAGCTTCGGTGCTCTGGCCCCAGAGAGCAAGGCCAGCCGCCTGAATCGCCATCATGAACAGCAGGCCGAGGCCACTGAACACTGAACTCAGCAACCAGATCAGCAGAAGGGTGGGGAGATGCGCCACAAACGCACGCCAGCTGGCCTCGATCGTGGCTGGCTCGTAGGCGGCGGGGGAAGCCTCAACACTAGGGCGGATGGGCGGAGATTGGGTGGCCTGCCAGCGGCTGTCAGCATCGGCCCCATCGCCCTCTGCCCATGGATCCATCGAGCTGGCTGTTGCTGTGCCGCACCGTGCGCTTCGGCGATACCGATGCGGCTGGGGTGATGCACTTTCACCAACTGCTGCGCTGGTGCCACGAGGCTTGGGAGGAGAGCCTGGAGCGCTACGGCCTGGCTGCCGCCGAAGTGTTTCCCGGTACGGGCGAGAGCTCCCCGCCGGTGGCGCTGCCGATCGTGCACTGCAGCGCCGATTTCCGCCGGCCGCTGCATTGCGGTGATCCGCTGGCGATCCGCCTGGAGCCCCAGCGCCTCGATCCCGGCAGCTTTGAGGTGCGCTACCGCTTCAGCAGCGGTGCACAGGAGGTAGCAGCAGGGCTCACCCGCCATCTGGCGGTGGAGGCCGCCAGTCGCCGCCGCTGCCCCCTGCCAGCAGCGATCCAGCGCTGGCTGGAGGCCTCGGCCCTGGGCACGGGCGTGCGGCCTCTGCTGGGTTGAGGCGTTGCACCAGCGTCAAACTGACGCCACATCACCACCACTCCACCATGCACGGGTTGCAGCGTTTTGGGCGGCGTCGGGCCCGCCCCCTCGGCCTGGTGGGCCTGGCGGGCCTGGCGATCGCCACACCGGCCCTGGCCCAGCAGGCGGGCACTAGCGCCCAAGCCGCCTGTAGCTCGATGGGCGCCCAGCCGGTGCAGATCGTGACGCTCTCCGTGCTGGCGGGCAGCCTGATCGCCCTGACGGCGATGGAGCGGCGGCTACGGGCAGAGGGCTGGAGCCTGGCCCATGCCCTCTCGGAGCCGATCCACGACAGCGAAAGCCCCCACGATCCCAGCAGCAGCCGGCTGATCGCCATGGCCGGCATGCTGGTGATCCTGCTGCTCTATCTGGGCTTCGGCGTGTTCGCGCTCTACAACTTCGGCATGACCTGCACCATGCCGGCGAGCACCAGCGCGGTGACCGGTTTTCTCTATTCCGGGCTCACCCTCTTTGCCCCTTACATCGCCAATAAGTTCTCCAACGTGTTTCGGCCGATGGCAGGGCATGGCGCCGGCCCCGCCAACCCGCCAGCCACACCCGAAGCTGCCGCCAAAGTTGTGCCAGCCCCGGCTGCCGCAGCGCCTTCGGCTTCCACCGCCTACGAGCCCGCCATCGCTCTGATCGCCCAGTTTGAAGGTTTCGTGGATCACGCTTATCCCGATCCGGCCAGCGGTGGCGAACCCTGGACGATCGGTTTCGGCTTCACCCAGCTGCACGGCCGCCCCGTACAGCCCGGCGACACCCTCAGCCGCACCGAGGGGGATGCCCTGCTCCGCAGCGGCGTGGACAGCTGTGCGGCCCACCTGGCGAACACCATTCCCTATTGGGGGGAGATGGCGAGGGATCAACGCTGCGCCCTGATCTCCTTTGCCTGGAATCTGGGGGAAAACTTCTACGGCGACGACAGCAACTTCCACACCATCAGCACCTGCCTGCGCAGCCGCGCCTGGAACCAGGTGCCCGATGCTCTGCTGCTCTACTGCAATCCGGGAACAGCGGTGGAGGCCGGGCTGCGGCGGCGACGCCAGGCCGAAGCGGATCTCTGGCGCCAGGGCATGGCCACCAAGCCAGCGCCCGCCCCAACGCCCGCCCCAGCCCCCGCTGCGCACCCCAACCCCCTGCCGGTGCCCTGGTACGACCAGCTGCAGATGGACGACGGCCAGGGCTGGCGCGACTGCTTCTCCGCGAGTTCAGCCATGCTGGCGGCGTTCTGGGGCAAGGAGCCCAACGAGAACACCTACAACCACCTGCGCCAACGCTACGGCGACAGCACCAGCAGCGAAGCCCAGCTGGCCGCCCTGCGCCATCTGGGGCTGCAGGCCGAATTTCGCACCGACGGCACCCTGGCCGATCTCAAAAAGGAGATCGATGCCGGTCGCCCCGTGGCCGTGGGCTGGCTGCATCACGGGCCACCATCGGCCCCCTCCGGCGGCGGCCACTGGACTGTGGTGATCGGCTACGACGCCAGCGGCGTGATCATGAACGATCCCTACGGCAGCTGCGATCTGGTGCACGGGGGCTATCCCGCCAACCACAACGGCGCACGGCAGCACTATTCCTACAAAAACTGGCAACCCCGCTGGCAGCCCCAGGGCAGCGGCGGCTGGTACCTGCGCTGCTGGCTCTGAGGGCGCCGTTCCTCCACGCCCTCAACGCCCGCGGATGAGCCGCGGGGCCAGCAGCGCCAGGGGCAGGGGCAGCAAACAGAGCACCAGGGCGAGAGCATGGGGGCCATCGCTGGGCAGAGCCGAGAAACCGGCGGCGCTCACCAGGGCCGCCAGCAACAGCACGAAATGTTCGGCGCCGCGTTGGCGGGGAGCGCTGGGGGTGGGGGTCGAGCGTGGCGCAACAACCATGGGGGGAGCGCAGAGCCAGATGCTGTCTTGTAGCCCAGGAGTCGGCCGCTGTCAGCCTGGGGCCTCGGGCTGGCACGCCAGCCAGCGTTGCCAACGCTCACGCTGCCACTTGCCGAGGGGCGATGGCTCGAGGTGGGGGCAGGGCAGCCAGCGCCGGGGCCGCTGAGCGGGCGGCAGGGCCTGGGCGAGGTTGGTGAGGGCGGGCAGGAGCGCAGCAGGTGCGGCATCGGCACGCACCAGCGCCACCAGCCGCTCACCCCAGAGTGGATCCGGCTCGGCCAGCAGCAGCAGGTGCTGCAGCGGCAACCCCGCAGCACTGGCCGCCGCCAGCAGCCGCTCCTCCACCTGCTCGGGAAACACGGTTTCGCCGCCGCTGCTGATGGCGCCATCGAGCCGACCCAGCAGCTCAAGGCCCCCGCAGGGGCCCCAGCGGCCCCGGTCGCCGCTGCGCCACCAACCCTCCACCAGGGGCAGCGGCCGGAAGCAGCCACCGGCATGTTCACCCGCCGCCAGGCTGGCGGCCCGCACCCACACGGCGCCACCGCCGGCCGCCAGACGCAGCTGGGCATGGGGCAGGGCAGGTCCGCAACCCGCCTCGCCCGCTAGAAAGCGAACCGGCGGCAAGGCAGCCACCATGGCGCCGGTTTCGGTGCTGCCATAGCAGGGCGCCAGCGGCAGCGCCAGCTGCCGGCAGCGCGCGGCCAGATCGGGCGGCAGGGCCGCCCCTCCCAGCCAGATCAACCGGCAGCCCGCCAGCCAGGCCGCCCCCTCCGGCCGGTCGACCAGCCGCCGCAGCTGGGTGGGCACCAGGGAGAGCAGCGCCGGCGGCTGCGCCGACAGCGGGCAGGCTGCTGCCAATGCCGCGGCATCCCGCAGGAGAGCCGGTTGGAGCCAGCGCACCTCGCCGCCCCAGCGCCGGGCCCGCAGCCAGGGCATCAGGCCGCTCACGTGATGCAGCGGCAGGGGGTTGAGGGCCTGGCTGGCGGCCGGCGCGATGCCCTGGTTCGCCAGCCAGGCCCCCAGGCCATCGGCGGCGGCCTCCAAACCCGCCAGCGGCAGCTGCATCCAGCGGCGGCGGCCGAGGCTGCCGCCGCTGCCGAGCACCAGCGCCGGCCCCGGCGGGCCATCGCTGGCCAGGGCGGCGGCCAGCTCGGCCGCCTCGGCAGGGCCGGCCAGGGCCACCACCTCACCGGCCGCCAGGGCCCGATCAAGGGCGGGCAGAAGGCCGGGGTCGGCGGTGCGGATCAGGCGGGGGCGGCTCATGGGGCTGGCCTCAGGCTGTGCCAGGCCGCCTCTGGATCCATGCCGAACAGGGGGCCGCCGGGGCGCCAGCCGGGGGCCAGGCCGGGGGCCGTGGGGGTGGGGCCAGCCCACTGCAACGCCGCCGCGTGCTCCACCAGCCGGCGGCCCACGCCGCTTTCCAGGGCGGTGCTCACCATCCAGCGGGGCCGACCGGCCGCCAAGGCGGCCAGCAACGGCCGGGGATCGCCCTCGAGGGCAGGCCGTCGCACCTGCCAACCCGGCCAGCGGTCCCGCAGGGGGGGATCGGCCTGCAGCGATTCATCGAGCGCCAACGGCAACCGCGCCGCCAGGGCGGTGAGCCCATCGAGATCGGCCGCGGCCAGCGGTTGCTCCAGCCACTCCAGCCGCGGCTCGCCCGCCAGGCGGTCGGCCCAGGCCGCAGCGGTGGTGCGATCCCAGCCGGCATTGGCATCGAGCCGCAGGCGGGCCGTGGCGGGCAGACGCTCCAGCAGTTGGTCGAACAGGGCCCGTTCAGCGGCGTCATCGCCGGCGGCTACCTTCCACTTCAGGGTGAAGGGGCCGGCCCCAGCCCAGGCCGCTACCGCCCGCTCCAGGGCCGGCAGCATCGCCGGCCCCGCCGGCAGCAGCCAGGCCGAGGGCGGCGCCGGCCGCCAACCATCGCCTGGCTGACCGAGGCCGGCCAGCTCCGCCAGGGCCAGCCCCAGGCCAAAGGCCAGCGGCGGCGGCCAGCCCGGCAGCCGGCGATCCAGCTCCAGCGGCGCCAAAGGGCCGGTGAGGGTGGCCAGGGCCGCGGCGCAGCGGCGATGCTCGCCGGCGCCGGCCCCCTCCCAGGGCGCCACCTCCCCCCAGCCCACGGCCCCATCGGCGGCAACCAGGCGCAGCAGCCACCCGCGGCGGGTTGCCACCACGCCACGGGCGGTATGCAGCGGCTGGGGCAGGGCAAAGGCGAAAGCCCGCCACTCCAGGCGCAGGGGCCCGGCCATCAGCCCGCTGCCGCGGCGTGACCTCCCAGCCGCGCCAGCAGCGGCCCCAAGGCCAGGCCAACCGCCAGCCCCAGCCCATTGAGGGCCTGAAACCGCAAGGCCAGAAACTTGCTGCCGATGACGCGCTCCGGCTGGTCATGCCAAGCGCCGAGCAAACCGATCAGGGCCCGGGCCGGCGGCAGGCCGATGGCCCCCAGCAGGGCGGTGAGCGGCCAGCGACCCAGCAGCACCGGCGCCCATTGCAGCGCCAGGGCCGCGGCCACCAGCCAGGGCACCAGCGCGGCGGCCCGGGCCGTGCCCAGCCGCACCACCGGCGACCGCTTGCCATGGGCCGCGTCGTCGGCCACCTGGTGGAAGTGGGAGCAGAACAGCACCAGGGTGGTGGCCAGGGCGGGGCCGGCCCCCAGCAGCAGGGCCGTGGCCCAGGGCACCGCGGTGGTGCCGGGGGGCGACAACGCCAGCAGGCCGGCGGCGGTGGCCAGGGGCCCGAAGGCGATCCAGCAGAGCGGCTCCCCCAGGCCGCTGTAGCCCAGCCGGAATGGGGGGCCTTGATAGAGGTAGCCGATACCGCAGCAAGCGAGCACGAGGGCCAGCACCAACGGTGAGCTGCGCAGGGCCACCAGGCCCATCAGGGCGAGGCCCAGCAGCAGGCAACCATGGGCCAACAGCGCCACCCGATCGCGCCGGCCCGTGAGATTCACCAGCGAGTGGGGTTTGCCGAAACGGTCGACTCCGGTATCGGCGTCGAACACGTCGTTGGCCAGATTTTCCCAGGCCAGCAACAGCACCGCCGCCAGGAGAAAGAGCAGCAACTGGCCAGGCCGCTGCGGCAGCCCCTGGCCGGTGCGCCAACCGGCCGCCAGCAGCACCGGCATCACCGCCACGGCGTACATGGGCCACTTGATCGCCGCCCGCCACAGCCGGCGGCGATCGGCCGCCGGGTCTGCGGCGTGAAGGCTTGCGACGACCTGGGGCTCAGAGGCGGGCGCAGACAACGGGGCACAGGGCAGGACCCATACATTTGAGCAGCCGCTTCGGCCCGCCCCCGGTGCAGGCTCCCCTCAGCCCCCCAACCGGTTTCACCGACCTGCTGGCCGCCGCCGCCGAAGGCGCCCGCCAGCTGGATGGCGAGGGCGTGCTCAGCCTGGCCCTGCCCCTGCCCCCGCGCGACCCGCTGACGCTGCTGCCTGAGCTGGCGGGCGGCGAGCGGTTCCGCTTCCTCTGGGACAGCGCCCCGGGCCTGTGCCTGGCGGCCAGCGGTCGCACCAACAGCCTGGAGCTGAGCGGGCCGCGGCGCTTTGAGCTGGCGCAGCGATTCACGGCCCTGTGCCTGAGCCGGTTGGCGGCACCCCAGAGCTGCCCAGCGCTGGCGCGGCCGCGGGTGCTGCTGGCCTTCGCCTTTTTCGATGGCCCCCTACAGGAGGGCGATGGCGTGGCCGGCGTGCAGGCGGTGCTGCCGCGCTGGCAGCTGAGCCGTCAGGGCCGCCACTGCTGGCTGCGGCTGCAGCGCAGCCTCGGCGGCGATGTCAGTGCCCGGTCGGTGGCGGAAGAACTCTGGGAGGAGGCGCAGCGGCTGGCGGGGGTCGTGCCGGCGCTGAGCGCACCGCCGGCGGGCGATGCGCTGCTGCTGCACAGCTCCGCCTGGGAGGCGGGCTACCGCACCGTGGTGGAACGGGGCCTGGAGCTGGTCAGCAGCGGCACCCTGCGCAAGCTGGTGGTGGCGGTGCGCCAGCAGCTGCTGCTCGACCGGCCCCTCAACCCGCAGCAGCTTCTGAGCCAGCTGCGCCAGCGCCAGAGCGGCAGCTGCCGGTTTCTCTGGCAGGTGGGGCAAGGGCCCACCCTGCTGGGCGCCTCGCCCGAGCGGCTGCTCACGGTGCGCCAGGGGCAGTTGCGCAGTGATGCCCTGGCCGGCACTGCCGCCGCCGCCGCCGCCGGCCAGCTGCTGCTGGCCGACAAAGACCGGCGGGAGCACGAGCTGGTGGTGGAGGCCATCACCACGGTGCTGGGCCACTGCGGTCTACGGGCCCGTCGCCCCCGCCATCCACGCCTGGCTCGCCACGGCCAGCTGGTGCATCTGCACACCCCGATCACGGCGGCCCTGGCGGGTCAGGCGCCGCTGGCGATTGCCGGGGCCCTGCATCCCACCCCAGCGGTGGCGGGCCTGCCGCGGCGGGAAGCGATGGCGGCCCTGCGCAGCCTCGAACCCTTCGAACGGGGGCACTACGCCGCACCGATCGGCTGGGTCGACAGCGAAGGGGATACGGAACTGCGGGTGGCGATCCGCAGTGGCAGGCTGCAAGGCCACCAGCTGGACCTCACGGCCGGTGCCGGCCTGGTGCGTGGCTCGGTGCCGGATCGGGAGCTGCAGGAGGTGGCCCTCAAGCTGAGCGTGCTGCAGCAGCAGCTCACCCGGCCCTTAGCCGCGCGATCGTGAGATCGGCCAGGGGCAGGCCGCTGAGCCGCTCCACCTCGCGGATCCCAGTGGGGCTGGTCACGTTGATCTCGCTCAGGTGGCCATCGATCACGTCGATCCCCACAAAAAAGAGGCCTTCGGCTTGCAGGGCCGGCGCCAGGGCTGCGCAGATGGCCCGCTCCGCCTCGCTGAGATCGGTGGCTTCGGCGATGCCGCCCACAGCGAGGTTGCTGCGGAAATCATTACCGCCGGGCACCCGGTTCACAGCCCCCAGCGGCTCCCCATCCACCAGCAGGATGCGCTTGTCGCCGGCCCGCACCCCCGGCAGAAAGGCCTGGGTCATCACCGGCAGTTTCTCCTGGGCAGTCACCAGCTCCAGCAGGGCCCGCAACCCCGGCGTGGCGGCCGAGGCAAACACCACCCCCTGACCGGCGCGGCCGCCGAGGGGCTTGAGCACCACGTCGCCGTGATCGGCGGCGAAAGCGGCGAGATCCTCCACGCGACTGGCCACCAGGGTGGGAGCCATGAGGTGGCTGAAACGCAGGGCACTGAGCTTTTCGTTCCAGGCCCGCAGCGCGGCGGGCCGATTGAGCACCCGCACCCCCTGGCGTTCCGCCAGCTCCAGCAGATGGGTGGCGTAGAGGTAGGCCTCATCCACCGGCGGATCCTTCCGCATCCACACATGGGCGAAGTGGCTCAGGGGCAGGGCCGTGGGTTCACCAACGCGGCACCAGGGCTCCACCACCAACGGCCGTGCCAGAGCCCAGGCCTGATGGCCGGGGTCACCGGGCTGGCAACGAGCGGAAAGATCGGCGAGGCTGCAGGCCCACACGCTCCAGCCAGCCCTGGAGGCGGCCTGCATCAGGGCCACGCTCGAATCCTTGGCGGGTTGGAGACGGTCGACGGGGTCGACCACAAACAGCATCGGGGCGGGCAAGGCAGCGCTGCCGGGCTTCAGAGGCCTAGCAGAGCGTCGAGCTGACCGCGTCGATCGAGCGCGTGGAGGTCATCGCAACCGCCGATGCCCTCATCGTTGATAAAGATCTGGGGGAGGGTGCTGCGCCCACCGGCCCGCTCCGCCATCGCCGTACGGGCCTGGGCATCACCGTCGATCACGTATTCGGTGTAGGCCACGCCCTTGCGATCCAGCAGGGCCTTGGCCCGAATGCAGAAGGGACAGATGCTCCAGGTGTAGATCTCGATGGTGGCCGACATCCGCTGAGCATCCCGATCAGGACGCTGGATCCTAGGCGTCGGAAGCTGCTGGCCGTTGAGTACGGTCTGGGAAAGAGCGACCCACTCCGTGACTGCCACGCCCCTGCTCGACCTCACCGATTTCAAGCGCGACCTCTCCGAGCTCACCGACCGCCTGGGCCAGGCCCAGGACTGCCTTTGACGAAGCTGCCCTGAAAGCGCGCCAGCGCGATCTGGAGCAGCTGGCCTCCCAGAGCGATTTTTGGGACGACCAGAAAGCGGCCCAGGCCAAGATGCGCCAGCTCGATGAGGTGAAGGGCCAGCTGGAGCAGCTGACCCGCTGGCAGGCGGCCGTGGCCGATGCGGAGGCCACGGTGGAGCTCTACGGCCTGGAGCCCGACGATGAGCTGCTGGCCGAATCCAACGCGGCCTTGCAAAAGCTGCGCGCCGATCTGGATCGCTGGGAGCTGGAGCGCCTGCTGAGCGGCCCCTACGACAAGGAGGGCGCCGTGATCAGCATCAACGCCGGTGCCGGCGGCACCGACGCCCAGGACTGGGCCCTGATGCTGATGCGCATGTACACGCGCTGGGCCGAAGACCACAACATGAAGGTGACCGTCGATGAGCTAAGCGAAGGCGAGGAAGCGGGCATCAAGAGCTGCACGATCGAGATCGACGGCCGCTACGCCTACGGCTACCTCCGCAACGAGAAAGGCACCCACCGGCTGGTGCGCATCTCGCCGTACAACGCCAACGACAAGCGCCAGACGAGATTTGCCGGCGTGGAGGTGATGCCCAAGCTCGAGGAGGAGGTGAAGCTCGACATCCCCGATAAAGACCTCGAGATCACCACCTCACGCTCCGGTGGCGCCGGCGGCCAGAACGTGAACAAGGTGGAAACGGCGGTGCGCATCCTGCACATCCCCACCGGCTTGTTCGTGCGTTGCACCCAGGAGCGC
>JAYKGR010000127.1:0-29101 GCA_035285645.1 Cyanobacteriota bacterium
TTCAAGAGCACCGTGGGTGACTATCAAACAGTCGCCACCCTGGAGACCTTCGGCTTCCTCCCGCCGATGACCCAGGACGAGATCTACGACCAGATCGCCTACATCATTGCCCAGGGCTGGAGCCCCCTTGTTGAGCACGTTCACCCCAGCCGCTCCATGGCCACCTATTGGTCGTACTGGAAGCTGCCCTTCTTCGGTGAGAAGGATCTGGGCGTGATCGTCAGCGAACTCGAGGCCTGCCACCGGGCTTATCCCGATCACCATGTGCGCCTGGTGGGCTACGACGCCTACACCCAGAGCCAGGGCGCCTGCTTTGTGGTCTTCGAGGGTCGCTGAGTTCCACCCCTCGGGTCCCGGCAGAGCCGGGACCCACCTCTCTTTCCTTACCGCTGCCATTGGCGCGGTGCACACAGACGTTCCATTCGCCGGGCGGACATGGCCAGAGCATCCAGCAGCACCTCCAGTCGCGAAGCAGCTCTTGAGCGGCGCAAGGCCCTCACCAACGGCGGCAAAAGCGCCGCAGGCCGTTTCACCTCTGGGCCTGCCCGTGTCCGCTCGGCCGCCGATGCCCGCCCCACCCGTACCCACACCGCCCCGGTCGCTGCGCCTGCTGCTACGGCCGTTGCCGCATCCCCCGCAGCAGCGCCCGCCCGGGCGCCCCAGCTCAGCGTTCCGAGCGGTCCGGTCAATCGTCAGCGGCAACCGATTAGCAACCCCAGCCGCGATCTGGTGCTGGCCCGCCGCGAAGCCCTAGCCCGACGGGGCAAGCGAGCCGACTCCTCCAAAGACCGCACCCGTACAGACGTGCGCCGCCCGAGTGGGTCGGCCACCCCTGCCGCCGCAAAGGGCGACACCACATCCGAGCAACCCTGTCAGTGCAAAGGCCGACAGGAACGGCCAAGCAACGGGGGATCCACGGATGCGCCATCGCTGGGGAGTGGGCTGGCAGCACGCTCGAGCAAAGCTTCAGGCACAGGCAACAGCCAAAGCCGCAGCAGCCGACGCACCGCCCAGCACAATCCCAGCCGCGCTTTGGTGCTGGCCCGCCGTGAAGCTCTCTCGAAACGGGGCAAATCAGCCAGCGCTCCCACCAGCACCACGGCAGCCGCTGTAGCTCGGCAGAGCAATCCCGACCTGAGCAGCCGTGAACTGTCTCAAAAGGTGCGTGAACTGAAAAGCAAAGTGGGTTCTGCGGGAAGCAGTCGCAACAGCGGCTGCCGCCCCACCGGCCCCAACCGTCATGGCGCCCGGCAAAATGCCGCCGCCGATGCCCACTGGAAAGTGGGAGTGAGCGAAACCAGTGGTGGCCAGACCGTGACCGGGACCCAGGCCAACCGCTCCGCCAAAACCACCGGCAACGAAGCCAGCACCTGTCGTCCGATCACCGGCACGGAATACCTTGGTGCTGAGGTGTTTCAGACCTTTTGCCAGAGCGAACCCCTCACCCGACCTGCCGCCAAGGTGCGTGAAACCGCCACCAGCCACGGCAACCGCGTGACCGGCAATGAAGTGGGGCGTTCCAGCAAAGTGACCGGCGATGAACCGGGCACCTGCAAGATCGTGACAGGTACGGAATACGTCTCCGCCAATCAGAGCAGTGCCTACTGCGGCAGCACACAGCCATCGCCGCGCAAGGTGGGCCATGCCGTCACGCACGCTGGCCGACCGATCTCGGGGGTGATGGTGGGGCGCTCCGAAAAAGTTACCGGTGACGAACCGGGATCCGGCCGCCAACTCACCGGCGATCAGTACGTCACCGAGGGCGACCAAGTGAGCGGCCGTGCACCGGACAAGGTGGCCACACTCCATACCCTGCGGGGCACCGGCATCACCGGCACCCACGTGGGTCGCTCGGAAAAGGTGACGGGTGATGAACCCGGCAGTTGCCGCAACGTTACGGGCGACGAATACATCGGCACCCAGCAGTATCAAGCCTTCTGCGGAGCTAAACCGACCCCTGAAGCTCCCAAGGTGGGCTTCAGTGTCACCAACCGTGCCCTGGTGGTGAGTGGAACGCGCACCGGTCGATCCGACAAGGTGACCGGGGATGAACCAGGAACCTGCAAGGTGGTGACCGGAACCCCCTACGCCGGCCTTGATGAAGCGGGTCAATGGTGCTCCACCCAGCAGGTCGACACCATTCGCCAGCGCACGCCGGTGCGGATGGGCACCGTGATGAGCGGCATCCAGCCTGGAATCGGTGGTGTGATGACCGGCGCCGAGAAGGGCGCCTGCGAAGCGGTTACCGGCACTCCCTACATCGGCCCCGACCAACTCAGTCAGGCCTGTGGTGCCGAGGCCACGGCATCCGATTTCCCCCAACCTCTGGAAGCCCAGCAGCCCTGGCAGCGTTTCTCCATCCAGTCACCAGCGCGGGCGGCCCAGGTGACCCGCGAACGATCCGCCGGGGTGACCGGCACGGGATACGACCAAGGGAGCCGGATTACAGGCCCTTTTGACATGGCCGGTGGCAAAGTCACCGGCACCGAGCAATTCCGCTCCGATCGTCACGGCAACGCCATGGCCCGTGGCCCCTTGGTCGCCACACCAGCTCCCGTGGCAGCGGCCACTGCTCCAGAGACGAGCGACGAGCGTCCCCGCTCCCGGGTTACGGGTGAGGGCATCTCAGCGGGTCTGAAAATCACCGGCGACGACTGGGATCGTGGCGAGCGGGTCACCGGCACCGAGGGCGCTTCGGCCCGACGTCGAAACCCCAGCCGTCCTGGCCCGATGACAGCCATGGCCGGGTTTCAGGCGAAGCGCAACGAATCGATCCCTGAGCCTGTCAGCCGCGTGACTGGATCCAGTGGCAACACCAGTGCCGGTTCCTTGATCACCGTGTCCGGCGGGGCCCGGGGCTGAGATCACGATGCCGCGCCCTGCCACCGATCGAGCCTCCAGGGTGATGGCTCCCACCGCCCCACGGCGACGTCTCACCAGTAGCGAAGATGCATCGGCCTCGGTGCCAGCCAGCCCGGCAGCCCCCTTGCGCGGCACCGCGGCCCGTCGGCTTCGACTGCAGAACGCCGCCCGTCAAAGCAGCCCAGATCAGCCGGCCAAGGGGCACACACAGCGCAGCACCGCCGCCCCGCACGATCACCCGCTCACCGATCGCGCCGCCAACGCCAGCCTTCAGGCCTACGACGAGCGGGTCAAGCAGTCGTTTGATCGCATCGTGCCCGTGCTCAAGGAGCTCTCCGCTCTGCAGCATGAGCCCGACTTCGTAGACCGTGCGCAGGCTTTGGCGCTCGATCAGCTGGGCCACCCGCTGCCACGCCCCATCCTGGAGTCGGCTTGGGTGACGCAGCTGGATATGCGCACCCTGTTTGCCTGGTGCGTCTTTGAAGCCTATGAGCAAACCAGTGCCTCCTTTTTTGAGGAGGATCCGCTGGCCGGAAAACCCGGCAGCCTGAGTGCTGAGGCTTTCGACAGTTTTCTGCTGTCATGCGGGTTTCACCTGCTCGACATCACCCCTTGCGCCGACGGAAGACTGGCCCATGCCATTGCCTACGGGCTGAGGATTCCCTTCAGCTCGGTGAGGCGTCGCCCCCACGCCGGAGCCCTGTTCGACGTGGAAAACACGGTCAATCGCTGGGTGAAGACCGAGCATCACCGCTATCGCGAAGGCCGTCCCAATGCTGCCCATGAGCCCACCCGTTACCTCAAGGTGGTGCTTTATCACTTCAGTTCCCTTGATCCCACGCACGAGGGTTGTGCCGCCCATGGCAGTGATGATGCCGCCGCTGCCTCCTGCGGTTTGGCGCGGCTGCAGGATTTCCGCACAGCGGTAGAAAACAGCTTTTGCTGTGGAGCCTCGGTCGACCTGCTGCTGCTGGGCATCGACACCGACACCGACGTCCTGCGCGTGCATGTGCCCGGCCTGGACGGCACCACCAACCTCGATCGTTGGCTCGATGCCCGTGACGTGCATGCGGCCACCTTGACCATGGGCGCCGATGCAGGGCGAAAGCAGATCACCCGCATGGTGGAGCAGGCTGCGGCCAGCTCACCTGATCCAGGCATGGTGCGTTTCATTGCCTTGCTTCTGGAGCGCAATATCTCTCAGATCGATTATGTGCGGAACTATCACAACGGCCATTACAGCGATGCCGGCCATGCCGAGCGGTTCATCGGCGTCGGCATCGGCTTTAAAGAAGTTCATCTCCGCAATCTCACATACTTTGCCTATATGGATACGGTGGAGGAAGGTGCTGCCGATCTCGATGTAGGCGTGAAAATTTTCAAGGGTCTCAACGTATCTCGTGGCTTGCCCATTCCCATTGTGGCCCGTTTTGATTATCACGGCCAAGTGCCGGGTGCACGCGACCGTGCTGTGCGCCATGCCCAGCGTGTGCAGGATGCCATCGGCCGTCGCTACAGCGATCTGCTTAACCAGGGCCTCCTGCACGTGCTTCTCACCGTGCGCGATCAGGATCGGCACGTCGCGGCCGAAGCGGTAGGGTCCACGATCACGTTCGCCAGCGTGGGAGGTCACTGAAATGCTGATCTGCAAGGTTGTGAAACCCCTGGTTTCCACCAACCGCATCCCCGACTTTGAACACAAGCATCTGCTGGTGGTGCTCGACGGCAGCACCCAGAAAGTGGCGGTGGATGCGGTGGGCTGCGTACCGGGCGACTGGGTGATCTGTGTGGGCAGTTCGGCCGCAAGGGAAGCGGCAGGTAGTAAGTCTTACCCCAGCGATCTCACGATTGTGGGCATCATCGACCACTGGGATCCAGATGCCGCCAAGGCAGCCGCCTCCGGAGGCCGCTGACATGGAGATCATGCAAGTGACCGGATCTCTCGTGTGCACCCATCGCGTGGCAGGTCTGGATCACTGCCATCTCCGAATCCTGCGCAACGGCAAAGGAAAACTGAGCGTGGCGGTGGATCCGGTGGGCGCAGCCACGGGCAACTGGGTGTTCACCACCAGTGGTTCCGCTGCACGCCTCGCCTGTCCGAATCCCACGGTGTTCACCGATCTGACCATCGGCGGAATCATCGATTTCTGGGAACCCGATGGCTGACGGCCCCACGCCTGTCGCCCAGCTCTCCCAGATCCCCCCTTCCCATGGCCAGCAGCTCCACTCCCTCTCCCACCCCAGCCGCCGTGTCCGAGACCCCAACCCCGTCTGGAGCCCCCGCTACTGCGACACCCAGCCCCTCCCCGGTGGTGAAGGCTGAGCCCGCTCCAGCAGCGGCACCGACCCCCAGCCTGTCTGCCGCTCCGTCGAGCAAGGCCCCTGCCAAAACCGCTCGCGCCTCCACCACCCGGGCTGCCAACACCCGCTCCAGTCCGTCTCGCGCAGCGTCAACATCCCCAGCCAGAGCGACCCGTGCCACGGCGGCTCGCTCAAGCGGTCGCGGCGCCAGCGGCGGTCCACCGGTACGCGTTGACCGGGCCGGTGCCCTGGCAACCCCAGAGGCTCCGGTGCGCGGAATCGCCCTCGGCATGATTGAAACCCGTGGGCTGGTGCCGGCGATCGAGGCTGCCGATGCCATGACCAAGGCCGCCGAAGTCACCCTGATTGCCCGTGAATTCGTGGGTGGTGGGTACGTGACCGTGTTGGTGCGCGGCGAAACCGGCGCGGTGAATGCAGCGGTGCGCGCTGGCGCCGATGCCTGTGAGCGCGTGGGCGACGGCCTGGTGGCCGCCCACATCATTGCCCGCCCCCACAGTGAGGTGGAGCCAGTGCTCACCTTCTCCGGGGCCGCACGCCGGAGCTGACCTCCCCATGAGCCGCGCCCATCCCCGGGTGCTGGCCTTTCTGGGCCGCGCCCTCAGCCTGGAGCTCACCGCAGTGCAGCAGTACATGACCCAGGCCTCCCTGGCGGAGCTCTGGGGAGAAGCCGAGGCAGCCGACCGTTTTCGTCGTGAAACGGTGGAGGAAATGCAGCATGCTGAGCGCATCGTGCGCCGCATGCTCAGCCTCGGTGTGGCGCCTGCGGCGTCGCAGCTGCAGCCCGCGGCTCATGCTCCCGATCTGCTCGGCCTGTTAGTAGCCGACGCACGGCTCGAAACCCAGCTGATCCAGCACTATGGCGAGGCGATGCGCTTCTGCCAGCTGATCGGAGCCGACGCCAATGCGGCCTTTTTCGGCGATCTCTGGAATGACGAACAGCATCACGCCGAAGAACTCACCGCCTGGATGCGACAACTGGGGGGCCACAATGGCGCCGCCCCGGAACGCGCCACCTTCTGACGCAAGCCCGACCCCTTGAATGCTGATCACCCCCTGACCACTCTCCCCCTGATTGTGCGCAGCGTCTGGCTGCTGCCGTTGTATGGCTTCAGCGGCATGATCCTGTCGCTGCCGTGGGCCTGTGGCTGGATCCGACGCAACGGACCAAGACCCGCCGCGTACCTCAACCTGCTGATGACCCTCGGGGCTGTGGTGCATGGCACCCTATTGCTGCGCCACGTGTTCGTGCACGGGCCCGCCCACTTGGATATCCCCTGGTTCAGCGCAGCCGATCTGCAGCTTGGGATCGGCTTTGACCTGTCATTAACCAACCTGGCGGCCCTTGAACTGGTCACCGGCATGAGCCTGATCGGTCAGTTTTTTGCCCTCGGATATCTGGATAAGGAGTGGGCTCTCGCCCGCTTCTATGCGCTGCTCGGTTTCTTCGAAGGAGCCATGGCAGGTGTGGTGCTGAGCAATAATCTTTTCATGAGCTATTTCCTGCTGGAGATGCTCACCCTGTCAACCTATCTTCTAGTGGGCTTCTGGTATGCCCAGCCCCTGGTTGTCACGGCAGCTCGCGATGCATTTCTCACCAAACGAGTGGGCGATGTGCTCCTGCTGATGTCGGTGGTGACACTGGCTGCGCTGGCTGGATCGATGACCTTCACCGATCTCTACATCTGGGCAGCGAGTCACCCACTGAGACCGCTCGCGGCCAATCTGCTAGGCCTGGGGCTGATCGCCGGACCGATGGGAAAGTGTGCTCAATTTCCCATGCATCTCTGGTTGGATGAGGCCATGGAGGGCCCCAACCCAGCATCGATCCTGCGCAACTCTGTGGTGGTGACCTGCGGCGCCCTGGTGCTGCTCAAGGTGATGCCGCTGCTCAGCCTGGCGCCGGTGGCCATCGACGTGCTGCTGGCCGTGGGCACGATCAGTGCGCTGGGGGGCGCCCTGGTGGCCATCGCCCAGGTGGATCTGAAGCGCGCCTTCTCTTACTCCACCACCTCATACCTGGGGCTGGTGTTCATCGCCATTGCGCTGCAGCAGCCGTTTCTGGCGCTGCTGCTGCTGTTTGCCCATGGCCTTGCCAAAGCCCTGCTGTTCATGAGCGTGGGCAGCGTGATCAGCACCACCAACTGTCAAAACATCACCGAGCTGGGCGGCATGGGCTCCCGCATGCCCGCCACCACCACCGCCTATCTGGTAGCGGGCGCTGGCCTCACCGGCCTCCTGCCCCTGGGCTGCTTTTGGATCTTCGCCCTCCTGGTGGAGGCGATCACCCCCTTCTTCGCCCTGGTGGTGCTGCTCACCAATGCCCTCACGGTGTTCAATCTGGTGCGGGTTTTCCGCCAGGTTTTTCTGGATCAGCCGCATCCGAAAACGCGGCGCACGCCCGAGGTGAACTGGCTGATGGCCCTACCGATGGTGAGCCTCACGGTGCTGGTCACCCTGGTGCCCTGGATCATGGACCGGCTTGATCCGGTGCCAGGCCTGGCCTCCTTCTCCTGGAGCACTGGGTTGCTGGTGATCGGCAGCAGCCTGGCGGGCGGAGCACTGGCGGTGTGGGTACCACTGGATAAGTTTGATTCGCGGTCGGTGTTGCGGCCCCTGCGGGTGCTGCAAGATCTGCTGGCATTTGATTTCTACACCGACCGCATCTACCGGGCCACCATCGTGGCTTTTGTCGCTCAGCTGGCCAAAGTCACCAATGCCTTCGACAATCGGGTGGTGAACGGCTTGGTGAACTGGATCGGCACCAGTTCGCTGGCGTCTGCCGAAACGCTCAAGCTCAGCGTCAGCGGTCAATTGCAGTCTTATGTCCTCACAGTGGTTGTAGCGATTGTGGTTCTGTTCAGCGTTCTTGCCTGGGTGAACAGCTGATGCCGATGCTGAGCCCGCTTCTGCTGATTCCGCTGGTTGGAGCCCTGGCGCTGGCACTGTGGCCGCGCCCTACTCCGCCAGGGCAGCTGCGCCTGGTGGCAATCGCCACACTGATCCTGCAACTGGCCTGGAGTTTGCTGTTGCTTTGGCGATTCGATGCCAGCGCGCCTGGGCTGCAGCTGGTGGAATCCATCCCTTGGGTGGCTCCGATCGGCCTGGTCTACCGCCTCGGTGTCGACGGCCTGTCGTTGCCGCTGGTATTGATCAATGGGGCGTTAACACTGGTTTCGGCGATCTGCACGCGCGACATCAGCCAGCGCCCACGGCTCTATTTCGCGCTGCTTCTGGTGATCAGCAGTGCTGTTAACGGCGCCTTTCTAGCCGATAACCTGCTGCTTTTCTTTCTTTTTTATGAGTTAGAGCTCATTCCGCTCTGGTTGCTCATCTCAGTCTGGGGTGGAGCTCAGCGGGCCTACGCCGCCACCAAGTTTCTGATCTTCACCGCCGTTTCCGGCATGTTGATCCTGGGAGCCTTCCTGGGGCTATCGCTGCTCACCGGCTCCGTCGATTTCAGCGTGCATCCGGTACTGGAGGGCCAGCTGGCCATGGGCTCCCAGCTGCTGCTGCTGGGAGCGCTGCTGGTGGGATTCGGCATCAAGATTCCCCTGGTGCCCTTCCACACCTGGTTGCCCGATGCCCACACCCAGGCCTCCACGCCGGTATCGGTGCTGCTGGCTGGGGTACTGCTCAAACTGGGTACCTACGGCCTGCTGCGCTTCTGTCTCGGCCTGTTTCCACAGGCCTGGACGCTGGTGGCCCCGTGGTTGGCGATCTGGGCTGCGGTTTCCGTGCTGTATGGCTCGCTGGCGGCCATTGCCCAGCGCGACATGAAACGGATGGTGGCCTACAGCTCGGTAGGCCATATGGGATACATCCTGCTGGCCGCTGCAGCAGCCACACCGGTGAGCCTGCTGGGGGCGGTCTTCCAAATGGTGAGCCATGGCCTGATCTCGGCCCTGCTGTTCTTGCTGGTGGGCATCGTGTATCGCCACACCGGCACCCGCGACCTGGAGGTGCTGCGGGGGTTGCTCAACCCTGAACGGGGTCTGCCGCTCACCGGCTCCCTGATGATCGTGGGGGTGATGGCCAGTGCCGGATTGCCTGGAATGGCGGGATTCATCTCCGAGTTTCTGGTGTTCCGCGGCAGCCTGGCCGCCTTCCCCTTGGCCACCCTGCTGTCGATGGTGGGATCCGGTCTCACCGCTGTTTACTTTCTGCTCCTGGTGAATCGGGCGTTTTTCGGCAGGCTGGCGATCCTGCCAGCCAGCGATCCGGTGCTCGACAGCCGGCTCGACATCCGACTCACCGTGGTGAAGCCGCGGGAAACGCTTCCCGCGATCGCCCTCGCCGCTGGAGTGGTGGGGCTGGGCCTCCTGCCCTCCGCCCTGGGGCGGCTGAGTGAGGGGGCCAGCACTGTGCTGGCCAACGCCACCGCCGCGCTCGGAGGGCTGGGCTGATGCCGGTGATTCCCGCACGGCTGACCCACAGCGGGGGCTTGCCCAGCGCCGAGATGCTGCAGGAGCGGCTGCTACGGGGCGAGACCCTGTTGGCCGACACCGCCGATCACACCATCCAGGTGGTGGATGTGCTCGAGAGCTATGGAATCGTGCTCGATGCCTACAGTCGCAACCTCATCTATCAAGCCGAGCAGCAATTTCTCAATCCCTTCCCAGTTTTTCGCTTTCTTGATGGCGACCTTAGTCCAGCGCGACTATGGCGCCATCTGATTCACGACCGCATCAATTTCGAGTATGCGGAATATTGCCAGAAAGCCATGCTATGGCATGGCACCGGCGGCCTTGATGCCTATCTCGATAGCCCCGATTTCAGATCAAAATGTCAGTCCATTATCGCCAGCAAGAGCCGCCGTGACCCATTGCTTGCCGGCCTCCACAGAATTTTTCCCGACTTTTTGCCGGAGTTGATCCGCTCGGCTGCGACCACCCATGCCCTCGGCCAGTTCTGGAGGGTGATGAGCGATCTGTTTCTCAACCTGGCCCAGGCCGAACACGACGGCCGGGTGGTCACGATCCACGATGTGGTGGCCTTCATCCGCGATGGCCTGGTTGCCGCCGCCGCCAACCCGATCACTTACAGCGTGGTGATCGGACGCGAGCGGCTCTGGGTGCTCCCGCCTGAAGCGGGACTCACCTTTCTGGTGGATGTGGCTGTGCCCTATGTGGAAGCCGTGTTTCTGCGGGGTACACCGTTCCTGGGCACGGTGTCCTTCAATGCCCAGGCGGGCCAGATCTCGGCCGATCAGAGCCGATTCACCTACGGCGCGCTCTATGCCGATCCCCTGCCCACGATGGGGGCGGGGGTGCCGCCCAGCCTGTTGATGCAAGATATGTTTCGCCACCTGCCAGAGCGCCTGCACGTCCTCTATCGCCAGCGCATCCGCGGGGAAGGCGACGTGCGGGTCAAGATCTGCTGCAGCTTTCAGAAGGCGATGTTCTGCGTGACCAACGCCGCCATCAACGGCACCTTTCCCCATCCGCTCGACAGCCGGGAGCCGGCCGAGCAGGCCGCCAACCGGGCCTACGCAGCCGCCTGGGCTGCTCGGCTGGCAGTCGCCCGCACCGATTGCCTGGATGCGGAACCCTTCGGATCTAAGGTCTGAGCTATGGATCAGCCCTGGACCCCCCGACCGAAGGCCGACAGGCCCCTGTCGCTGGAGCGACGGGTGGAGTTCGTTGCCTATGCCGACACCCGTGCCTTCTTGGAGCGGCTCAACGACCTCTGCGAAGCGCATCAGCGGTTCCCCGATATCAGCTTCGGCCGCACTTATGTGAATCTCACGCTTCGGCCCGAACAGGACGACGGGGTTGTGGAAGCCGCTGATCATGACTTTGCCGCCGCCATCGACGACCTGCTGTAGATGAGCTCACCCCCCGCGTCTGATGCCAACGCCGCTCAGCAACGCGGCTCCGATACCGGCGAGAACCAGCAGTGGGTGGATCTGAGAGCCACCCATGAGGGGGCCGGTATTCAGACAGTGCTTGATGAACTCGACCGGGATCTGGTGGGGCTGAGGCCCGTCAAGGCCCGCATTCGAGAAATCGCGGCATTACTGGTGGTAAACCGAGCCCGCCAACAGGTGGGACTGGATACCGCCCCCCCCAGCTTGCACATGTCGTTCACCGGCCGACCGGGCACCGGCAAAACCACCGTTGCCGAGCGGATGAGCAAGATCCTGCACGGGCTGGGTTATGTGCGCAAAGGCCATGTGGTGACCGCCACCCGCGACGACCTGGTGGGTCAATACATCGGCCATACAGCCCCAAAAACCCGCGAAATGATTAAACAGGCCATGGGCGGCGTGCTCTTCATCGATGAAGCCTATTATCTCTACCGACCCGAAAATGAGCGCGACTATGGCGCCGAAGCGATCGAAATTCTCTTGCAAGTTATGGAGAGTGATCGCAGTGATCTGGTTGTGATTTTTGCAGGCTATAAAGATCGGATGGATGTCTTTTATCAAAGCAACCCCGGCCTTTCCTCAAGAGTTGCCAATCATATTGACTTTCCCGACTACAGCCCAGACGAACTCCTGGCCATCGCCCGGCTGATTCTGGCGTCCGAAAACTATCGCTTCAGCGACGAAGCCCTGCTGGTGTTCAGCGACTACATCCAACGTCGCCTTGAACTGCCCTTCTTCGCCAATGCCCGATCCATCCGCAATGCGATTGATCGTGCCCGCATGCGCCAAGCCAACCGTCTCTTCAGCCGCATGGGCAGCAGCGTCAGCAAGCTAGACCTGATGACGATCGAAGCCGAAGACATCACTGCCAGCCGGGTGTTCCGCGGTGAAGTGGAGGGCCTCAATCCGGCGTTCCCCCTCGGCTGAGCGCTCACCGCGGCTACGGTCAGCGACGTTTGCGCGAATCCATCTGCAGCAGGTCTCGCACCTGCTGCACCTGGCGGGCAACCGCCGGATCGCTGGCCAACTTCTTCTCCACCTGCTCCACCGCATAGGTGACGGTGGAGTGATCCTTGCCGCCAAAGGCTTCGCCGATCCGCGGCAGCGACAGATTGGTGTTCTGACGCATGAGATACATGCCCACCTGCCGCGCCTGACTCACCGCACGCTTGCGGCTGGGGCTCTTCATCTCATCGATCCGCACCGCAAACACCTCCGCCACCTTCTCCAGCACCTGATCTGGGGTGACATCCACGTCGTTACCCACCGGATCGAGCATGGGGGCCACCGATTCCACCGTCATGGGCAGGCCGGTGATCGAAGCAAAGGCCACGGCGCGGGTGAGGGCCCCCTCCAGCTCGCGAATATTGGAGGTGAAGCGGCCGGCGATGAAGTGGATGAGCTCCCGTGGCAAAGCCATGTGTTCCTGCTCAGCCTTCTTCTGCAGAATGGCCATGCGCGTTTCCAGGTCGGGCGCCTGGATGTCGGCGATCAGACCCATGGAAAAGCGGGAGATCAGCCTCTCCTGCAGGCGGGGGATCTGGCTGGGTGGGCGATCGGAGGCGATCACGATCTGCCGACCGGCCTCATGCAGAGCATTGAAGGTGTGGAAGAACTCCTCCTGGGTGTATTCCTTCCCTTCGATGAACTGGATGTCGTCCACCAGAATCAGGTCTGCGGCCCGGTAACGGTTGCGAAAGGCCTGCATGCCGTCTTTGCGGATAGCCAGGATCAGGTCGTTGGTGAACGTTTCGGTCGACACATAAAACACCCGGGCCTGGGGGTCGATCTCCAGCCGGTAATGGCCGATGGCTTGCATCAGGTGCGTTTTGCCCAGCCCCACGCCGCCACAGACGAACAGTGGGTTGAACTCGCGACCGGGCGCCTCCGCCACCGCCAGGGCCGCCGCATGGGCCATGCGGCTGTTGGGCCCAACCACAAACCGATTGAACACATAGCGGGGGTTGAGACCGGAACTGCGCCGTTCCCCCTCCCGCTCGTTGGTGGGCACGCTCGGGGGGGGCACGGCGACCGGGAGCTCATTGGCGGCCGACGCATCCACCTCCAGCACCACCTCCAGCTCGCGGCCGGCGATCTGGGAAGCCACGGTCTGGATCATGCCCAGATAGTTTTTGCGCAGCCAGCTGCCGGCAAAGGTGTTCGGCGCCACCAGCACCAGCCGATCACCCACAAACGGGCCGCATCGGGCCGGTCGGATCCAGGTCTCGAAGGTGGGCTTGCTGAGATTCGACTGGAGCTGTTGCTGGACCCGGTGCCACAGCTGTTCTCCCTGCTGCACCCGTAGATCCGCCGCGAACCGCCCGACTATAGGCAGGTCGCCCGGGCCGGCTTTGGCTTTAATGACGCCATGGCTTCTGTGCGGTCTGCCGCGATGAACTTCCCAACCGGCCCAAGGAGGCTGCAGGCCCGCGCTTTGGCGCTGGTGGGCTGCACCCTGCTGCTGTCCAGCTGCGGTCGCACTCTGCCGGGTCTGCCGGGTGGCGAGAAGCCCGTGGCAGAGCGGCTGCGCATCAGCGATGCTCCACCGGCCTCTCCGATCCAGCCATCCAGCAACGTGATAGTTGATGCGGTGGCCAAGGTGGGTCCGGCCGTGGTTCGCATCGACACGGTGCGCCGCACCATCAATCCCCTCGGCGGGCTGTTTGGCGGTGGTCCCGCCATCCAGCAGCAGCAGGGGCAGGGTTCTGGATTCATCACCCGCTCCGATGGCGTGGTGCTCACCAACGCCCATGTGGTGGAGGGGGCCACCGAGGTGACCGTCACCCTGCCCGACGGTCGCAGCCTGCCCGGCAAAGTGGTGGGGGGCGATCCGATCACCGACGTGGCCGTGGTGCGCGTGGTGGCCGATCGATTGCCGGTGGCGCCCCTCGGTGATTCCAGCAAGCTGCGGCCCGGGGAATGGGCGATTGCCATCGGCAACCCCCTCGGTCTCGACAACACGGTGACCGCTGGCATCATCAGCGCCATTCAGCGCACCAATGCCATCGGCGAGGGCCAGCGCGTGCCTTACATCCAAACCGACGCGGCCGTGAACCCCGGCAACAGCGGCGGCCCCCTGATCAATGACCGCGGCCAGGTGATCGGCATCAACACGGCGATCCGCCAGGCGCCTGGGGCCGGCCTGAGCTTTGCGGTGCCGATCAATGTGGCCCGCCAGATCGCCGGCCAGATCCTGGAGCGGGGCTATGCCAGCCATCCGTACATCGGCGTGAGGCTGCAGGCCCTCAGCCCGCAGCTAGCCCGTGAGATCAACGCCAGCACCGATGAATGCCGCCTGCCGGAAGTGAAGGCTGTGCTCGTGGTGGATGTGATGCCCAACAGCCCCGCGGCCAAGGGTGGGCTCAAGCCCTGCGACCTGATCGAACGGGTGGGTGAGGAGGCGGTCACCAACCCCTCGGAGGTGCAGCTGGCTGTCGATCAGGTGAAGGTGGGCGACACGCTCACGATCCAGGTGCGACGCGGCAACGAACGCCGCAGCCTCAGCGTGCGGCCGGCCGAACTGCCGCGGCCCAAGAAGGGTTGAGGGGGCGGGGTACACGACACGCCGGGGTAGAGCTGGTGGTGATGAGCCGCTGGCCGGCCCCTGGGCGCTGCAAGCGGCGTCTGGCCGCTGGAATCGGCGCGGGCACAGCCGCGCGGGTGCAGCGGCGCCTCACCGATCACACCTTGGCGGTGGCCCGCCAGGCTAGGCAGCGGCTGCACGATCCGCCCCTGCGATTGGTGTTGGCCGTGGAGGGTCTGGCCCCCAGGGCCGCCCGCCGTTGGGGCCATCGCCTCGGCGTGGATCAGGTGGAGCTCCAGGGCGCTGGGGGGCTGGCCCTGCGGCTGCGGCGCCAGCTGCAGCGCGCCTGGCGCCAGGGCGCCAGCGGTGTGGTGCTGATCGGCAGCGACCTGCCCGATCTGCAGGTCGATGACCTGCTGGCGGCGCAAGCGGCGCTGGCCTCGACCCCGTTGGTGATCGGGCCGGCGGTGGATGGGGGCTACTGGTTGATCGGCCTGGGGCGGCCGTTGCTGGGTCGCCAGGGCTTGCCGCTGCTCTGCGGCCGCGGGTCCGCCATTCCCTGGGGTACCGCCGGCGTGCTCGATCACACCCTGGCGGCGGCAAGCGCCGCCGGCCTGGCAGCGCAGCCGCTGAGCCAACGCCGCGATCTCGATCGGAGCGCCGACCTGGTGCTGTGGCGATGAATCCATCCCTGGCGGATCTGAGCGTGATCGTGGCGGCCCGGCAGGAGGCCACCCGGCTGCCCTGGCTACTCGCCGACCTGGCCGGTGCCGGATTGGCCGATCTGGTGGTGGTGGATGGCGGCAGCAACGATGGCACCGCCGAGCTGGCGGCACTGGCGGGGGCGCACGTGCTGCCTTGGCCTCCGGGGCGGGGCGGCCAGCTGGCGGCTGGGGTGGCCCGCAGCCGGGGGGCATGGCTGCTGCTGTTGCATGCCGATGTGCGCCTGCCGCCCGACTGGCGGCCACGGTTGGCGCGGGCGATGGCCGCAGGTCCGGCCCAGGTCTGGTATTTCGATCTGGCGATCGAGGCCCCAGGCCTGGCGCTGCGGCTGGTGGAGAAGGCGGTGGCGCTGCGCAGCCGCTTGCGTCAACTGCCCTATGGCGATCAGGGTCTGCTGGTGCACCGTGGGCCCCTGATGGCGGTGGGCGGCGTACCACCCCTGCCGCTGATGGAAGACCTGCTGTTGGTGGAGCGGTTGCGCCGGCAGCTGCGGCTCCGCTCCCTGGGGGCACCGCTGCGGGTGGAGGCCCGCCGCTGGCAACAGCTGGGGGTATGGCGGGCCACCTGGCGCAATGCCCGGCTGCGGCGCGCCTGGCGCCGCGGCACCCCCGCCGAGCAACTGGCACGCCTGTACTGAAGCGGCTGCGCGCAAGGGCGATTCAGCGGGCGTACCAGAAGGCACACCGCCGCTGCAGGGGTTCGAGCTCCCAGCCTTGGGCCGCATAGAACGCCACCACGCCGGGATCGGCGAACAGGCTCACCCGCGCCACCCCCATGGCCTTGAGCTGATGCAGGAGGTAATCCATCAGCTGGCGGCCCAAACCGGCCCCTTGATACAGGGGATGCACCGCCAGATCCCACACGGTGGCTTCGATCACGCCATCGCCGGTGCAGCGCGCAAACCCCACCAGCTTGGGCAGGCGGGGATCGTGACGCCAGAGGCTCACCCGCAGGAGGCTGTGATCGAGTGCCCGCCGCACACGCCGCAAGGGGCGGCGGCTCCAGCCCACCGCATCGCAGAGGGCCTCCAGTTCAATCAGATCGATCTCGCGTCGGTGGCTCAGCACCACGCTCAGCTGGGGATTGGGGGTGGTGCAGAGGCGATGGCCTTCGCCGTAGAGCGCGGTGAGCAGAGAATCATCAGCGGCGCAATCGGGCGCCAGGGCTGGGGAGCTACACACTCTGAAGACTCGACCCCAACGGCTGCGGTTCTGAGGCAGGGTAGGGGAATTCCGTGGGAGTGCGCCCTGTCGTCAGCCGCCAGCCCAGGTGCCGCCGCCCCCGCCCGCCCGCTGCTGGTGGCCGTGCACGGCTGGTTGCTGTCAGGCCGCCTCTGGCAACCGCTGCAGAAGCAGCTGCAGCCCCACTGGGACCTGTGGTGCCCCGACCTGCCGGGGTTTGGCGGCACGCCGCGGCCGCGGCGGTTGCAACCCAGCCTGGCGGGCTATGGGCGGTGGCTGGCCGCCGCCAGCCTGGAGCGGGCCGCTGGCCGGCCGTTGGTGCTGATCGGCCATTCGCTCGGGGGCAGCATCGCCCTGCATGCGGCCCAGCGGCTGGGAGCCGATCTGGGGGCCATGGTGCAGATCGCGGCCGGCGGCGGTGTCTGGCAACCCCGCCCCTTCGCGCGCGTACGGCGTGGCGGAGCCCTTTTTCTGGCGCTGCGGCCCTGCTGGTTGGCCGAGGTGGCAGGCACCAACGCGATCCGCAGCCCGCTGCGGGCGGAGCGCCGAGCAGCCCAGGGGCTGCTGGCCTGCAGCACCGGCCGGGGCGCTGTGCGCCAGCTTCCCCAGCTCACGGCGGCGCTCACCGTACCCAGCCTGTGGATTGCCGGGGAGCGCGATCAGGTGATGGAGCCGCGTTACGTGCGGCACCTGGCGGCCTATAGCCCAGGGCACCATCTGGAGGTGCTGGAGGGAGCGGGCCATCTGCCCATGCGCCAACAACCCGAGCGGCTGGCCGAGCTGATCGCCGCCTGGCTGCGCCACAATCTTCCGGCTCGGGGGGCCGAGGCGACAGATCAGAGCGTGGCCAGCCCGCGCTCCTGGAGCATCGCCAACTGCGCGTAAAGACCGCCGGCAGCGCGCAGCTGCTGGTGATCGCCTTCTTCGATCAGGCGTCCGCCACGCAAGACGAGGATGCGATCGGCGGCTTCCACGGTGGCCAGCCGGTGGGCGATCACGATGGCGGTGCGACCGGTGAGCAAGTGCTCCAGATCGCGTTGCAGGGTGGCTTCGGTGGCAGGGTCGAGGAAAGCGGTGGCCTCATCCATCACCAGCACCGACGGATCGCGGATCGCCACCCGCGCCACCGCCAGCAGTTGCCGTTCGCCGGAGGAAAGGTTGGCGCCCCGTTCGCGCAGTTCGCTGAACAGGCCGTCGTCGAGGCGATCGAGCAGGGGAGCGAGGCCAAGCTCGTGGCAGAGGCGCTGCAGCTCCTGATCGCTGATCGGCTCGTCGAGCCGCAGGTTGGCGGCCACGTTGCCGCTGAACAGAAAGGTGTCCTGCAGCACAACCCCCAGCCGTCGTCGCAACGTGGCCTGGGGCAGATCGCGGATGTCCACGCCATCGAGGGTGATGCGGCCGGCCTGCGGTTCGTAGAGGCGACAGAGCAGGCGAATCACCGTGCTCTTGCCGGAACCGGTGGGGCCCACGATCGCCACGTGTTCACCGGGGGCGATCCGGAAGCTGAGGTTTTGCAGGATCGGCTCATCGGGGCGGTAGTGGAAGCTCACGTTGTCGAACACCACCTCACCCGGCGAGGAACGCGCCGCTGGAGCGACGGCATGGGGGCGGTCCTGAATCTCCAGGGGCTGCTCAAGGAGCTCGCCGATGCGTTCCACGGCGGTGAGGCCCCCCTGGATCTGAGTGAAGCGCTCGGCCAGCTGCCGCAGAGGATCAAACAGCCTCTGGGCAAAGAGAATGAAGGTGGTAAGCACCCCCAGCCCCATGGCGCCGGCCGTCACCATCCAGCCGCCAAGTGCCAGCACAAGGGCGATGGCCGCCAGGGCCACCCATTCGATGAAAGCGGAAATCGCGCTGTCATAGAGAATCGTGCCGGTCACGGCGCGGCGGTAGGCGTCAGCTCCGCTGGCAAATCTTCGGCTGTTTTCCTGTTCGCGGCGAAACATCTGCACCACCTCCAGGCCTTGGAGGTTTTCCTGCAGATCGGCATTGAGCTGGCCGAGCTCCTCACGCACGCGGTAGTTGGCCCGTCGGTAGCGGCGCTGCAGCCACACCATGGCGGCGGTCACGGGCACCTGCAGCACGATCAGCAGCAGGCCAAGGCGCCATTCGATGGTGAGCATCACCGTGGCGATCACCACCAGGCTCACCAAGTCGGCGAGCACGCCGACGGCGCCGCTGCCAAACACCTCGCTGAGGGCGTCCACATCGCTGGTGAGGCGCGTGAGGAGCTTGCCCACGGGAGTGCGGTCGTGAAAGCGGAGCGACAGCGCCAGAGCGTGCTGAAAAAGGTCGGCGCGGATGCGGGCCGCCAACCGCTGGCCCACCACCTGCACATTGAAGAGCTGAGTGCCCTGCAGCGCCAGTCGCAGCATCACGGCCAGGGCGAGGAGGAGCACGAGCACCCGCAGGGCTGCCGGCACCGGCAGGCCTGCCAGCCAGGGCCACACCGCGGCGGCCTCCTGGGCGGAGCGGCCGCGGCTGAGCACCGAGATGGCCTGCCCCACCAGCAAGGGCTGCACAGCACTGGCGAGCGACAGGGGAATCAAAAGCAGCAGGCTGAGCAGCAGGCGGCGGCGATCACGGCGGAGGTAGGGCAGGAGTCGGCCGAGGCGCTGGCGATCGAGGCTGGCCATCAGGCGCAACCCGCCACCGGCGCTGCTCCCAGCTGCTGCACCAGCGTGCGAAGGGTGCCGGTATCGAGGCGATAGGCCAGGGGATGGCCAATCAACCGGGCGGTGCTGTGAAACAGGTCTTCAATCGCTACGAGCCCGTTGTCTTGCAGGGTGCGACCGGTGGCCACCAGATCCACGATCGCATCGGCGATCCCGGTAAGCGGACCCAGCTCCACGGAACCGGTGAGGTGGATGAGCTCCACCGGGAGATCGAGGCTGTCGAAATAGGCCTGGGCACAGCGCGTGAATTTGCTCGCCACCCGGCAGTGGGCGGGCAGGTCGCGTGCGCGCCGCCAACCGCTGGCGGCGCGCACGGCGACAGCCATGCGGCAGCCGCCGAAACCGAGGTCGAGCAGATGCGCCACCGGAGCCTGCGCTTCACGCAAAACGTCGTACCCCACCACCCCAAGCTGGGCCTGGCCCCGAGCCACGTACACGGGCACATCGCCGTTGCGCACCAGCAGGGCCCTGGCCCGCCCGCAGGCGCTGGCCACCATCAGTTGACGGTTGCCGGGATCGAGCAGGGTGTGGAAATCGAGGCCGGCGGCGGCGAAGCGCTCCACCGACTCGCGCAGCAGGGCTCCCTTGGCCAGAGCGATGGTGATCATCCGGGGGATCATGGGGAAGCCGTGGCTGGACTTTAACGATGACGGATGCCGCCGCCGCTGCGAGCCCACTGCAGGTGGCTCTGATTCCGGTGCTGCGCGACAACTACGTGTTTGTGGCCCACAACGGCCGGCAGGCCCTGGTGGTTGACCCAGCGGTGTGCGAGCCGGTGGTGGAGTGGCTGGAACAACGGCAGCTGACCCCGGTGGTGGTGCTACACACCCACCATCACCACGACCACATCGGCGGCACGGCGGGGTTGCTGCAGCGCTGGCCCGATCTGGCAGTGCTGGCGGCGGCCGAGGAACGGGAGCGGATTCCCCTGCAGACCGACGGGCTGGTGGATGGCGACCGGCGCCGCTGGCTGGGGCACGAGGTGGTGGTTTTGGCGGTGCCGGGCCATACCCGCAGCCACCTGGCCTTTCATGTGCCGGCGACAGGCCGGGAGCCCGGCGAACTCTTCTGCGGGGATGCCCTGTTTGGCGGGGGTTGCGGCCGACTGTTTGAGGGCACGCCGGAGCAGATGCTGCATTCGCTGCGGCGGCTGGCGGCCCTCCCGCCCGACACCCGGGTGTGGTGCGCCCACGAGTACACCGAAGCCAATCTGCAGTGGGCGGCCGAATGCGCCCCTCAGGATGGGGCGATCGGCGAAAGGCTGCGGCAGGTGCGAGAGCGCCGAGCGCTGGGGGAGCCCACTCTGCCGAGCACGATCGGGCTGGAGCGGGCCACCAATCTGTTTGTACGGGCGGCCGATGCGGCCGAGCTGGCCCGTCTGCGCCAGCACAAGGATCACTGGGTGCCGCTCAGCCCAATGCCCGCAGCGTAAGGCCCTGGGGATAGAGGCGGGCCCGGCTGCCGGGCCGCAGCCGCAGGTGACAGCGCTGACCGCGCCGCAGGTCTACCGCCAGAGGCAGCCGCAGACGCAGGCGCCGCTCACCGCAGCGCATCTGATACAGCCAGTCGGTGCCGAGAAACTCGCGCCCCACCACCTCACTGTCGCCATCGTCGGCCGGTTCGGCCTGGATCGCCTCCGCCGCCACCAGCACCTCCAGGTTGTCGCTGGCGGTGGGGGCGGGGCCGTGGTCGGGCACGAGGGTGCCCAGGGGTGTGAGGGCCTGCTGCCCCTGCCAACGGGCGGGAACGAGATTGGCCTGCAGCACGAAACGCCCCACGAAGGCGGTGGCCGGTTGCTCCACCAGGTCGCGGGGGGGAGCGCACTGATGCAGGCGCCCCTCCGCCATCACCGCCACCCGGTCGCAGATCGCCAGGGCCTCCTCCGGGTCGTGGGTCACGATCAGTCCTGCGGCTCCACAATCGCTCAGCACCCCGGGCAATTCGCTGCGCAGCCGCAGCCTCACCTCCACATCGAGATTGGAGAAGGGTTCATCGAGGAGCACCAGTCCTGGAGCGGGAGCAAGAGCGCGGGCCAATGCCAGCCGCTGACGCTGACCACCGGAGAGTTCGTGGGGGTAGCGGCGCTCGAGACCCGCCAGGCCGAGCAGCTCCAGCAACCAGCGCACCCGCTGCCGATCATCACCGGGCCGCAGGCCGAAGCAGGCATTGCTCCAGGCGTCGAGATGGGGAAAGAGGGCGTAATCCTGAAACACCATCCCCACCCCGCGACGCTCGGGGGGCAGCCAGCGCCCAGGACCGGCCACCGCGCGACCCGCGATGGCGATCTCACCGCGTTCAGGCCGTTCAAACCCGGCAATCAGACGCAGAAGCGTGGTTTTGCCACAGCCGGAAGGCCCCAACAGGCCCAGCAGCTCACCGTGGGGCAGATCGAGGTTGAGGTTTTCCACAGCCCAGTCGCCCTGGGCGGCATAGCGGTGCCAGAGCCCGCGGATGCACACCTGATCCGGGGGGTGGGAGAGGATGGCGTTGATGGCTTTGGGCCAAGCGTTCAGGCCCCCATCTTCTCCTGCCATGACCATCACTGCGATTGAGACTGCTGCCGCACCGGCCCCTGTGGGCCCCTACAACCAGGCTGTGCTGGCGGGCGGCGTGTTGTACTGCTCGGGCCAGATCGCCCTGGATCCGGTGAGCGGCAGCCTGGTGGGTGGGGGTGATGTGGCGGCCGAAACCCGCCAGGCGCTGGCCAATCTGCAAGCGGTTCTGGCGGCGGCGGGAGCCAGCGGCAAGCAGGTGGTACGCACCACGGTGTACCTGGCCGACATGGCCGATTTCGCCGCGGTGAACGCGATCTATGCCGAGGTGTTTGGCGCGGGGGTTTCGCCGGCTCGGGCCTGTGTGCAGGCAGCGGCGCTGCCGAAGGGGGCGCGGGTGGAGATCGATGCGATTGCCGTGCTCAGCTGATGGGATGCTCGGCTGGTGACCCATGGAAACCCCGTTCGGCTCCTGGACCCCAGAGGTGGTGGTGATGACACCCCAGCGCTTCGAAGAGGCCACCGAAGCGGTGCTGGCGGTGCAGCGGCTCAAAACCGTGGTGCTGCACCTGGGCAGCATGACGCCAGCTGAAGCGCAGCGCACGATTGATTTCGTATCGGGCGGTGTGTACGCCATGGATGGCCAATCGGAGCGGCTCGGCGACACTGTGTTTCTCTTTGCCCCCTCCCTGGTGGCGATCACCCGCGACCCAGCAGGGCTAGGGGATGACGCCGACTGACGCCATCCCCCAACCCTCGATCACGCCGTCAGGGTGATGTTGGCGGGGCCGAAGCCATCGATCGGAGATCCACCGTTGAGCAAGGTGGCGATGGCGGTGTAACCACCGGCCTGGCGACCGTTGGCGTCATGCCAGAGCGTGCCCGAATCGCGGTCGTACACCAGGCGGTTGGCGGGGGTTTGCAGGGCTGTGAAGCCGGTGCCGCCGGCGAAATTGCCCACCAGGAACTGGGTGGCCTTCAAGGTGGTGGCGGTACCGAAGCCGCCGTAGGTGCCGCGGCTGAGCTGGAGCTTGTCGGTGCCGCGCACGAAGTCGGTGATGGTGTCGGTGCCGGCCACTTCGGGGGTGCGCACAGGGCCCACCGCCCGCATGGTGAAGATGTCGACACCGGCCCCACCCGTGAGGTGGTCGTCGCCATTGCCGCCGTTGAGACTGTCGTTGCCAGCGCCACCATCGAGCACGTCATCGCCGTTATCACCGGTGAGCTGGTCGTTGCCGGTCATGCCGAGCAGGCGATCGTTGCCGGCCTTGCCAAACAAGCGATCGTTGCCGCCACGGCCCTCGAGAACATCGTCGTAATCGGTACCCGTGAGGGTGTTGGCCCCGTTGGTGCCGATGCGGGTGACGCCAACCGGCACCGTGGTGAAGGCCGGGCTCTGCACGGCGGCATTGGCATTGCCGCTCAGATCGGTGACGGCACCGGCGCCCACCCGGAGCACGTAGGCCGTGTTGCCCTTGAGGGATTGCGTGGGATCAACCACCAGGGTGCGGCCCAGCACGGAAACGGCCGGACTACCGGGGGCAAAGGATTCCACCAGGGCGCCAGCGGCAGTGCGCAGCTCGATGCTGCCGCTGCCCAGAGCAATCACCTCGGAGAACGTGACGCCAAGTTCGCTGGTGACGGCAATTCCGGTGCTGCCGGCCGCCGGCGAGAAGCTGCTGGCTACAGGAGCGGTTGTGTCAGCCCCTCCAGGCCCAGCCGGCACCACAAAAACATCGTCAGAGAAATTGAAACCCGTATTACGAGTCAGAATATCCCCCAAGCTATTGTCTTTAATCTGATCATAAAGATCCAGATCATTGATGCGGTTGAAGTAATAGAAGCGGTCTCCCTCTTGGAGCCGGTCAAAAGCGTCGTGGAGAATCACCCACAGGGTCTGCCCCACCACGCCATGATTGATGTGCTGCTCGCTCAGACCTCCCACCCAGAGGTCGAGGCGGTCGATGCCCTTCACCGTGTTGCCATTCACGAGTGTGATGTTTGGGTTGTGCTCCCTGAAGTCATCAATCGCTTCAGATGTTTCCAGCACCAGATCGGGATAGGCCGCGCGCAGCTTGGCCATCACCGTGTCGGCAAGACCATTGCGCTGCTGAAAGTCTTCCCAAGAGGCGTAGGGGGTTAGGTTGCCAGCAAACTTGACCGCTTCTTGAACATAGCGGTTGGTGGAGGTGCGCAGCATTTCTCGCACCTGGTTGAGGGTGCCAATGCCCAGGTCGCGGCCACGGGCCACATTGAAGGCGAACAGGTCGGCACTGATGCGCACCAGGTCGTTGCGGATGGCATCCACCACCTGGGTGTCTACCTCTTCGGAGGCCTGCTGGGCAATGCCATTAAGGATGGCGCCGGCACCATATTGCTGGTAGCCAGGCTGGGGGGTGTAGCCAGGAGGCAAAGCAGAGGCGAATTCGCCCGTATTGCCTGGGTTTACAAAGGCATCAAAGAGTGACACATTGGCAATATTGCCAGTGGAGTCAATGATCTGAACAGTCTGCGATACAAGAGAATGACCGAAGCGGTAAGCGGCTGCTGCGAATTCGTGGGAGATGCTGGCGTCGGCCTCGGGGATGTAATCATCCCAGGCATGCCAGCCACCGCGCGAGCCCCGCATGCCGCCCAGCAATGCATCCGCAAAATCAACGTAAACAACCCGTTGATATTCAGCTTCATTGATAATTTTGGCTGCCTGGAAGAGCTCCTCCTCCGTACCCACGTAACCATTGGCCCGCAGATTGTCCACATGGTAGTTATGGTTGCGCGCCCACACGGTATGCCAGCCGGTGAGGGTGATGTTTTCGTTGGCCCGCCCATCACCGGCCACGATGTGGTCGAGGGGGCTGAGGAAGGGGTTGAGATCGAGCAGCAGCGGCTGATTGCTGCCCATGAAGTTTTCGTAGAGGCCCTTCACCATCGACGTGTTAATCACGCCAGCGCCGCTCACCAAGCCGGGGTAATAGGTCCGGAAGGTGGTGTCCAGGCCATTGGCCTGGAAGCGGGTGTTGTTGCTCCAGTGATCGAGAATCAGCTGCCGGAGAGTTGGCAGCAGGGTCATGGATGGATTGGAGGGATCGGCGATGCCTTTGGCCAGGTGAGCCGTGACGCCACCACTGCCATTTGTTTCCCGCAGAAAGATGCCGACCAGCTCAATCGAGCCATAGGCCTGGTTCTGATCGATGAATTGAGCTGTTTTGTTGAGGTGCTGGGGTACGCCGTTGGCGTCATAGCCCACCACCGTGGCGCGCGTGAGATCGGCGGGGTTGGTGGAACCAGGGCCAAAGCCGGTGCCGGGGGGGCCAATCTGAATCGAGCCATTGCCCCCTTTGGCCACAAAATCAAGGCCATGGTCCACATACTGCCCAAAGGCAGAAAACAGATAGTTGAGCCCGTTGGCTTGCTTGGGGGTATTCGGATCCTGAGCACCCACGCTATTGCTGATCGCGCGGGGGTCCAAACCCGCAAAAATCGGATTCACCCCCAGGTTCTGGGTCACGGCACCGGTCACCGGGTCGGTGATGGTGATGGGATCGCCGTAGCGCGCCTCGGTGATCCGAATGAACGGAGTATCGGCAGCCCCGTACTCAGGGTTGCGGATGTTGTTGCCAAGGCCACTCAATGTGCGAATGCCGGTGGCACTGGGGTTGCCACTGGCTCCAGCGTCAACAGGTTGACCCTTGACCAGCCTGGAGAGAAGATTGAGATCGCTAGGCGTGAGCTGAAAAGCCATGAGAGGCCATCTCGAACTGAGGCGACAATCGCCATGCGGGCACCGCCATGTCAACAGAGACCAATAAAGCAATCGAATCAAACAAAGGAAGACATTGATATTTTCAAAAATTCGGGTTAAGTTTTGCAAACGTTGCGGTGATGCTGTCGGGCCTGCCGCTCCCCTGGATCTGGTCCCAGCCACTGGGTCGGTACACTCATTCCCATCGGGGCGTGGCGCAGCTTGGTAGCGCGGGTGCTTTGGGAGCACTAGGTCGCAGGTTCGAATCCTGTCGCCCCGACTGAATTCTCAGGGATTAGCCCGAACAGCTCCGCTCGAAAACCGCTCAAAACGGTGGTTTTCGAGCCTGTCTGGGATCCGTCCGCAGCTTGGGCTGTTCAGAGTCAGACCGGAGCGCTGAGAGGACGCCTTGAGTGCAGCCTGCGCCCGCCCCTGGCAGCAGCTGGAGCTGGCAGCTGGGGTGGGAGCGGAACCAGGAGAGCAGGCTGCACCGCCGTGATCTCAGTCGCGGCCGGCAGGGCCTAGCTCCGCTACCCGCTCGGCCAGGGCCAGGCAGCGGTCCATCTCCTGCCAGAGAAGCTGCCGGCGGTCGGCCGTCACCGCAAACGAGCGGTGGTGAAGGTCGCGGGCCATGTAGCGAAGGGCATCGCTGATGCGGCGCCAGTCGTCGCCGCTCAGATCGACAGGGGGTGTGGTCATGGCCCAATCCTGGGTCAGAGCAGGGGCCAGGAGCTAAAAGTTGTATGGCCTCGCTGCACGGAACCCTCCAGGGCCCTGACTGGAACGGCTTCATGAGCTGCAGGGCTGGCGACTGGCGACCGATCCCGATCCGGGCCGTGCTTCGCTGACGACAGAAGTCGCAGTGGCGGGTGATGCCACCATCCACCTGTCACACCCCTTAGCGCTGTCGACTGGCACGCAGCTCAGCTGCCAGGCCTGACGCGCGACGATGGCCAGAAGCTGTCAACCGGCGATGCCACCACTTCGTCAGAAGCTCCGCCGCGAGAGTGGTCTCCTCGCCGGTCGGCATCGCCCAGCCTGGCGCCATTGGCGTGAGCCGTACCTTTTGGCTCTGGCCATCCCCTGGCCGGCCTTTTTGGCCCTGATCGCGGCCCTCTATCTGGCGATCAACCTGCTGTTCGCCGGGCTGTTCCAGCTGGATCCCACCGGTATCGGTGGCACGGAACAGCCCAGGAGCAGCTTCGCCGAGGCCTTCTTCTTCAGCGTGCAGACCCTGGGCTCGATCGGCTACGGCGTTTTGCATCCCCGTGGGCTGTACGCCAACGTGCTGGTGTCGATCGAGTCTCTCAGCGGGCTGCTATTCGTCGCCATCACCACCGGGCTGGTCTTTGCCCGCTTCGCCCGCAGCAACACCCGCATCCGCTTCTCGGAAGTGGCGGTGGTGCACCTTTACAACGGTGTACCCACCCTCAGCTTCCGGCTGGCCAATGAGCGAGGAAACATCCTGCGTGAGGTAAAGCTGCAGGCCTATCTGGCGATCGACGAGTTCAGCCTTGAGGGGCACCGGCTGCGTCGGCTCAGGCCGCTTGTGCTGGAGCGCGACCGCGGCATGGCCTTTCTGCTGGTGTGGACGGCCATGCATCGCCTTGAGGCCTCCAGTCCTCTGCATGGGATCGGTCGAGAGGAGCTCGCCCGGCTGCATGCCGAGGTGGTGGTGGCCTTCAGCGGCGTCGATCAGACCATCGAGCGACCGGTGCATGCGCAAGCCCACTGGCCTCTGCAGCGCTTGCGGTTTGGCTTCTGCTTCGCCGACATGATTGACGACCCCCCACGAGACGCACGAGACGCTGCGCCACCGCACATCGACTGGTCGGCCTTTGATCGGATTCGGCCCTGTCCATGACAACCCGAGCCGCCCCGAAGAGCCAACCCATTCACAGTCGCGCCGACATACCGCTAGAGCTTTGAAGGCGAAAAGTGGATCGCGACATCTCCCCACATCAAAGAGCCCGCTCCCTCTCTCGAAGCCCAAACATCCACGACATCAGCAAGCTCAGCGACTGGCGCTGACCCAGTGATCCAGATCCAGCACCTGCTTCCGTTGGCCATCCGCGGAAGCGTGCCATGCTGATCAACTGGAATCGCGAAGGTGTACGCACCATCTGGGGCTTTGATGATACCAGCAGCTGGTTGCCATCCACGGCGAAGGACGCATTGCAGAGCAGCGGCTTGACCTCCAGTGGGCTCCTCAGCTTCTCCCTGTTTGGTTGAACATGGTGGGGACCCAGGTCGGTTCATCTGGGCTGAGGCACAGAATGAGCAGCAGTTGGTATGAAATCAAATAAGGGCCTGATCAGCCTCCTTGTCAAGGCGGTTGCCCGATTGTCAAGCAGGCCTTGCTTGGCGGCGGCAAACTCTGAGGAGAACCAAGTGGAGCGCGAAACAGCATCGATTGGCTCCATAGAGGTGGCGCGTGCGCCCGACCTGCGTGACGTCAATGACGCGAGACGGACCCGACCACTGGGATGCAAATAAATTTTATCCAAAACCACATTGTGATAGCTTATACGATGATCCGGTACACCCATGAGCAGGTGCGTGTTGCACGCGGGGATGCCGAAGACCGGCACCTCCTCGATTCAAGAATACCTTTACCTTTGCCTTAGAGATCGCAATTTTTTTTACATTAATTTTGGCGAGGCAAACGCAAGCAAGGCCCTGTCAACCATCAGCTTGGATGAACCTGAAAAGTACTGGATTCATCAGCGCAAGGGAATCAGCGTCGCGCAAACCGCCAAACTTAGAGCGCGCTACATTAAGCATCTCAATCGATCCCTCCAGAGGAGCAAACAAAACGGTCAGACCGCGGTACTTTCGGGAGAAGACTGCTGGAAGCTTGGCCATAAAGAGCTTCAGTACCTGAAGCAAGTGATCGCCAGAAACGGTTTCGAGATTCATCTTATCGTGTATCTAAGGCCATATTTATCATGGCTAGAGAGCTCATTTCAACAAAAAGTAAAATGGGGCTTTCTGCGCAACAACCCACTGGCTCCAGATACCGCGGACAACGACTACGGACATCTAGACTATCTAAGCATTTTAAATCGATTGGCAGATGTCTTTGGGGAGTCTTCCCTAATCATCAGGCCATACCGGCGCCGCGAGCTCACCAAAGGCTGCGTGGTACGTGACTTCTGCGCCCAGGCGGGCATCAATAGCCAGGGAACGACCGTGCGCCGCACCAATGACGGAATCAGCCTGGATGCTGTTCGTTTCTTCTACTCGTACTGGAAGTTTGCCAGCAAACAACAGACACCATCAATGCGACAAAACAACGCATTGATTCATTGCCTACAAGAGTTACCAGGCGAAAAACTTCGCTTTCACTCTTCCATCATGACACCTGTGGCCAATCGGGTGGAGCAGCAGCGCTCCCAGATCCTCGCGCGCTTTGGCATAGACCTCGGCACTGGACAAGCAGCCGACGAAACAGCCCCCAACATCGTTCGATGCGAGGAGGATCTCTATCAATTCAACCCTGAATCTCTGGTATGGCTGTCCGCCCGAAGCGGTTGCCGGCCCATCCATGGGCAGGGTGAATCCACCGCCCGGCTCGTAGCCGCTGCGATGGAACGCCTGCGGCATCGCGCACTCTGGACGCATTGGCACCCAATGGCCAGGCAACGCCTGCGGATGGAGTGGAAGCGATGGACACGGTGGGGCTAATCCAGCTTCGCTAACCCACCGACCACCC
>JAYKGR010000128.1:0-36567 GCA_035285645.1 Cyanobacteriota bacterium
ATGGAACGCCTGCGGCATCGCGCACTCTGGACGCATTGGCACCCAATGGCCAGGCAACGCCTGCGGATGGAGTGGAAGCGATGGACACGGTGGGGCTAATCCAGCTTCGCTAACCCACCGACCACCCAGGGTTGGGGTTGATGGTGAGCGTCAGCGAGGGCGGAGAAGCCGAATCTCCTCTGCATCGGTGACTGGTTTCGTGCTGCGGCGGATCCCACAGTGGCGGATGAATGTGGGTTTGCAACATCCGTCATCGGCACAATGACAATCCGGTCAATCTACGCCCAGCTCAATGGTACCTACCTACTCCCAAATCTGCTCAGTCAGCGACAATCATGCAGCAGCCAACCCGGCAATCCTCCCGGTGGCTTTTAACACGAGATCGAAACAGGTGATTTGTATGAATTCTTTGGCTTTCCTCCGGGTAGGTATCAAGCGGCATCGGATGGTTATTGGCTGATGCTGGAGCCGTTACCAGATCCAGGTGGAAGAGGTGCCAGGGCCACTGCCCCTGCTTGGGCTGGGCGCTGCCATCACCATCCGCCGCCGCCTGTGGCGGCGCATCACCCCTGCCCGCTCCCATGACAGATGACAGACGTCAAACCAAGCGGATCTGATCCATCAGCTCCGACTCGCTGATGCCGTTCAGGCTTCCGAGCTGGGCCAGGGCTGTCTCCTGGTTCTTGATTTGCACCGTCAGCAGGCCATTGGTGAATGACAACATCTGCCGACGTATCGATCGGTCGAGATCCAAACGGTCGCGACGAAGATCAAAATCAAAGATGCGATCTGGCTGACTGTCCTTGCCGGAGATACTTTTCAAGCGAAGCCGGAAGGTATCGGCACCCGACCCTCCGATCAAGGCATCGACACCGGCGCCGCCTTTCAGCAAATCTCTACCGGGTCCGCCATCGAGAACGTCGTCACCCTTTTTGCCGATCAAGACATCCTGACCTGCACCACCGACAAGCCTGTCATTGCCATTGCGCCCCCGCAGACGATCGTTACCCGGGCCGCCGATGATCTGCTCTCTAGCCCTGGTGCCTGTGTTTTCTCTCGGTGGCGAATCGATGGCTTCACCACCCGATTCTTCTCCAGGTTTTTCACCAGGGCTGCTCGCATTCGGGGGAGGGCCGCTGGCATCGCGCCCTGCAACCGTGATCGTGGCCGTGGATGGCACAAGATTGGTACCATCGCTCACCGAAAACGACGCCTGAATCGTCAGCGACTCTCCGGAGTTGAGTGCCTCGAGAAGCGAGGGGCGAATCAGGAGATTGGAGCCCTGAACTTCCGTAGTGCCAGGCGGCAGGGTCACCGGGCTGATGCCGTCACTGGCCACAACCACCACATTGGAGGCGGTGAGTTCAGCTCCCTCCGGATCCGTTGCTGAACTGATCAGACTGATCACAAAGTCGGGGTCATCTTCCGATTTCGTCAAAACGATCGGTGCCACGACCGGGGATTGATCTCCCTCAACAAAGAGATCCAGATAGGTGAGGTTTCTCAGGCCATCGATCTGAGCTGTCTGAGCAACAGCCTCGCTATCCTCGCCCTCCTCCGTACTGGCAAGAATCGTGGCGGCGTCGAGCTGAAGATTGCCCGCTTCCGGGAAGAACACCGTGGCCCGATAGGTGCCAGCACGCTCCGGTCGCCAGCCGCCCATACTGACCCCATACACCACCTTGCCACTCACGGTGACTTCACCCCCGAAGCTCAGGCCAGCGATCGGGGCGTCGATGGTCACCGAATCACTGAGGTCGGCATCCACCCAGTAATCACCATTCCAGATGAAGTCGTCGGCTGCCGGTACGCCGGTGATGAACTGCAGCGCAAGCTCGGCATCCTGCCCATAAACGGAGGCTTCCGTAGACTCCGATACGAGCACATTTTCATTCGGAAGTTCACCCGATAAGGGATAAGTCGCTGCAGATGCACCCTGCACCTCATCCGGGCTGCTGGGATTGGCCAGCAACTGCATCGGATAGGAGGTCATCGTTGGCTCAAGGGCGACATCCCCTTGCAGGGGAGTGCCGAGGTTCTTAAAAAAGCTGATCTCGATGCGCGTGGGCCTACCGATCGCAATCGGTTTACCACCTTCTAAGCTATCGCCCCAGTCAATGGTACTCACAAAAAGATTGGTTGCCGGATCTTGATCGGCAGGAATCAGCAATGTGTCTGCCTGCCACGTGTTGCCCTCCACTTTCTGGGCAAACAGGTAAGAGCCATCTTGCTGATCAGCGCTGGTGATGCCACCATCACCGTTGAGATCATAGGGCGTGTTGAAGGTATATTGATTAGCCACGCCGGCCAAAGGAAGCGCCACTCCATCCGTGAAGATCACGGGAAAAGAGAGATTATTGGCGGCCGTTTCCTCGCCCCCACGACCACCGCCGTGACCGCCACCATGTCCTCCGCCGCCGCCGCCATGGGCCATAGCTGTTGGGATGCGATCGCTCATGGATGTCTCCGCAGACACCGAAAGTCAACGCATCCGTTCGCTCGTCAGCTGGTGATGGAGAGCATATCCAGCAGATCTACACCCCTTAGTAGTGCCATGCTCAGGGCACAGAATACGAGGTCATGGCCGGCAAGCGAGCCCTCAATGCCACAAACCTGCAGGCGCTGGGCGTGGAGGCGCTGGCGGAGCTGCTGATCGAGGTGAGCGCGGGCCATGCCGTGATCCAGAGACGCTTGCGGCTGGCCCTGGCCGCCGCCGGTGGGGCCGAGGCAGCGGCTCAGGCCGTGCGCAAGCGGCTGGCGGCGATCGCCCGTTCCAGCACCTTGATCGATTCCGCCAAACGCAAGGCGCTGCTCGCGGATCTGGAGGCGCAGCAGCAGGCCATCGTCGGTTCCATCGCCAGCGCCGATCCAGCGCTGGCGATGGATCTACAGGTGCGCCTGCTGGGCCTCTCCGAAGGCGTGCTGGATCGCACCTCGGATGCCACCGGTGCCGTGATCGGCCTGTTTCAGCGCGGCGTGCACCAGCTGGCGACCCTGGCCACCGCTGCCGCCACCCCATCGCAGGCTCTGGTGGAGCACGCCGCCAACCTGCTGCAGGACAACGGCTATGGCCAGCTCGACGGGCTGATTCCGGCGCTGGCGCCGCTGCTGGGGGAAGCGGGGCTGCTGCAGCTTCAAGACGCCCTGCTGGAGCGCAGCGGCGTGGAGCACCTGTTCATGGAACAACTGACCCTGGCGCGGGGCGATCTGGATGCCTATCTGGAGCTCTTCGAACCCAACCAGCTCCGCTGGCCCGACACCAGCGCGGCGGTCGCCACCCACCTGCTCGAGGGAGGCCGGGCCGAGCAGGCTCTGGCGGTACTCAACCACGCTGCCCAGGCCACCCAAACCCTGGAAGCCGACTCCTGGCACGGCGTGCGCATCGCCGTGCTGGAGGCCCTCGGCCGCAGCGAGGAGGCCCAGCAGCACCGCTGGCTGGTGTTCAGCCAAACCCTCGCCATTCCGCCCCTGCGCGACTACCTGCAGCGGCTCGATGGCTTCGCCGACGTGGAAGCCGAGGAGCGGGCCTTCCGGCTGGCGGAGCAGCATCCCTCCCCACTGCTGGCGCTGCAGTTTCTGGTGTTCTGGCCGGCACTGCCCCGCGCCGCCCGGCACGTGATCGCCCACTGGCAGGATTGGGATGGCGACGCCTATGCGGTGTACGAACCAGCAGCGGAACGCCTCAGCGCCGATCATCCACTGGCTGCCAGCCTGCTGCTGCGCGCCATGGTGGTGTTTGCCCTGTCGATGGGCCGCTCCAAGCGCTACCGCTACGCCGCTCAGCACCTGCGGGCCTGTGAGCTGCTCGAGGCCCGCATCGTCGACTGGCAGGGCTTCGAAAGCCACACCAGCTTCATCGGCAGGCTGCGGGAGGCCTTTGCCCTCAAGTGGAGCTTCTGGCAGCAGCTGGAGCGATGAATCCAGTGCCGGCCTGGTTGATGCGGCGATCCAAAGGGGCTGCGGCACCGCTGCGCCTGGCGCGCGTCTTGCTGAGCACCCAATACGCCACCATGCTCGAATACCGCGCCGAAATTGCCCTCTGGGCGCTCTCTGGCGTGATCCCGTTTCTGATGTTCGGCCTGTGGAGCCAGTTGCCCGGAGCCGCGCCCTCCCTGGCCGGCCCCCTGCTGGCCCGCTATTTCGTGGCGGTGTTTGTGGTGCGTCAGTTCACCCTGGCCTGGGTGGCCTGGGCCTTTGAAGACGACCACCTGCAGGGCCGCCTCGCCCCCTATCTGCTCCAGCCCCTGCATCCCCTCTGGCGCTACCTCTGCGCCCACCTGGCGGAACAGGCCACCCGCCTGCCGTTCACCCTCCTAATCGCAGGGGTATTCCTGGCCCTGCAGCCCCAGGCGATCGGAGCTCCCAACCCTGCCCAGTGGCTGGGGGGCCTGGTGGCGGTGGAGCTGGCCTTTGCGCTCAACTTTTTGCTGCAGAGCCTCGTGGCCATCCTCTGCTTCTGGACGGAGCGGGCCACCGCCCTCGACCGCCTGCTCTACACGCCATTCTTCTTTCTCTCCGGGCTGGTGGCCCCGCTCGACACCTTTCCCGACTGGTTGCACCGGTTGGCGCTCTGCACGCCGTTTCCGCTGGTGATCGACTTTCCGGCGCGGCTGCTGGCCGGTGCACCGGTGGGGGTGATCAGCGGCTTTGCGCTCCAGCTGCTCTGGATCGGCCTGCTGCTGCCGCTGGTGATCGGCTGCTGGCGCCTGGGTGTGCGCCGTTACGGCGCCATGGGAGCTTGAGACATGGCTCGCCTGTTGCGGGTGCTGCGACTCTTCTGGACCACCTCCCTGGCCAGCCAGAGCGAATACGGCGCCAATTTTGTGATCGATCTGCTGGCGGTGCTGGCCAACCTGGTGGGCAGCCTTGTGCTGCTGAGCCTGTTCTACGGCCAGGGCCAGGATCTGGGGGGGTGGAGCTGGCCGTCCGCGATGGTGGTGCTGGCGTTCTACACCCTGCTCGATGGCCTGGCCAGCAGCGTGCTGCAGCCCAACCTGAGCACCATCGTGACCCACGTGCAGGAGGGCACGCTCGACTTTGTGCTGCTGAAACCGGTCGACGCACAGCTCTGGCTGTCGCTGCGAAGCCTCTCCCCTGCCGGCCTTCCCCAGATGCTCGGCGGTGTGGGGCTGTTGGTGGCGGCTCTGGTCGCGGTGGGCGTTTGGCCTGGCCCCGGCACCCTGGTGCTCACCGCCGTGCTGCTGGCCGCTGCCGCCCTCATCCTCTACGCCCTCTGGTTTCTGCTCGCCACCACCAGCATCTGGTTCGTGAAAACCTGGAATGCCACCGAGGTGCTGCGGGCCGGGCTCACCGCCGGTCGCTACCCGATCAGCGCCTACCCCGCAGGCCTGCGCCGCTTGTTCACCCTGGTGCTGCCGGTGGCGTTTCTCACCACCGTGCCGGCTGAGGCGATCCTGGGGCGAGCCCATCCCACGCGAGCCCTGGCCGCGCTGGCCATGGCCACGGTGCTGCTGCTGGTCTGCCGCTGGTTCTGGCGATTCGCCCTGCGGTTTTACACCTCAGCTTCGAGCTGAAGGGCAGGGCAGGCCTGCGGAGCACTGGGCGATCAGGCTGCGGTCAAACCAGCCTTCCGGCCGGGGGGGGCGCAGCAGCCGCAGCAGGGCCCGCGGCAGCGCCCGCAGCTCCCACGGTGCCCGAGGGCTGGGCCACAGGCCGGGGCGCTGATAGAGAAACGCCTCCAATCGCCGCCGCTCCGCCGCCGCCAGCGCACCGCCGCCAGCGGCGCACCACACACCACCCCAGCGCCCGCCCCGGCGCCGCACCCGCGGCTGCCAGCCCAGCTCCAGGAGCACCTCGCCGCTGCCATCGGCACGAAGCACCGCCAGGCGCAGCTCGTCCGGCAGTGGCCCCTCCACGCCGGCGCAAAGCTCCAGCTCGGCGCCCGCTTCGCTGATGGCCTGCAACCGCGCGGGTTGGGGCTCCACCCCAGCACCGCTGAGAACGAGCGGCTGGTGCAGGGCAAACCAGGGGGCGGAGCCATCCCCAGGCCGCTGCCAGCAGGCCCGCATCGCCAACAGCAGCAGCACCACGGTGAGGCCGATCCACAGCAGAGTGACCAGCCAGGAAGCCGACAGCGGCGCCCCCGCATGCAGCAGGCGGCCGATCGCCAATCCCTGCGCAACCAGGAGCAGCAGCAACGGCAGCAGCAACCCGCCATCCACGCTCCCGCTCACCACGGCCTGACTCTTGGCCGTGACGCGAAACCGCTGGGGCCGTCCAGCCAGGGTGGCCAGTACGGCAGCGGTGATCGGCAGCAGAAAGATCCAGCGGTAGAGCTCACCCATCAGCCCCGTGCGCGACTGAGCGCTGAGCCAACGCGCCAGCAGCAGCTGGGTGAGATGAAACGGCACGGCCACCCGCAACAGCGCCCACGGTTCCACCTGCACCGGCACCGTGCCCACCACGCTGATCAACAGCGGAATTCCCAGTGTGAGCAGCGCCAGCGGCAGCACCGCCAGCCAATGCACGATGCCCTCCATGTAGCCGATGCGCTGCCGCATCCGCAGCCCCGGCAGCGTGAGCGGGCTGGCACCGGTGCGCAGCACCTGCAGCGACCCGCTGGCCCACCGAGAGCGCTGGCGGGCCATCGCCCCAGCCGTGAGCGGAGCCAGGCCGGCGCTGAGCTTCTCCGGCAGATACAGACTCTCCCAGCCGGCGGCGTTCAGGCGGATGCCGGTGGCCAGGTCTTCCGACGGGGTGCCGGTTTCAAAGCCACCCACCGCCTCCAGAGCCCGCCGCCGCATCACAAAAGACGTGCCGGCGCACACCACCGCCCCCAGGGCCTGGCGGCTGGGTTCGATCCAGCGGTAGAAACTCTCCTCGTCGGGCATCAGCCAGCGTTCCAGGTGCAGGTTGCGCATCACCGGATCAGCGCTCATGTAGTGCTGGGGCGTCTGCACAAGACCCAGCTGCGGATCGGCAAACAAGCCCACCGTGCGCTGCAGGAAGTTGCCCAGCGGCACCACATCGGCATCAAAAACCGCCACCAGTTCGGCGTCGCTGTGCTCCAGACCCATGTTGAGATTGCCGGCCTTGGCATGGCGGCGGTCGGAGCGGGCCAGATAGCGGCAGCCCAGCCGCCGGCAGAGGGCTTCCACCTGAGGCCGGCCGCTGTCATCAAGCAGCCACACCGTATGGGCCGGGTAATCGAGGGCCAGGGCGCCGCGCAGGCAGCGCTCCAGCAGCTCCAGGGGTTCGCCATAGCTGGGCACCAGCACATCCACCCGGGGCAGCGCCATGCCGGCCGCGCGCTGAGCCGCCAGCGCGGCCGCAGCGCGCTCCACCCGCGGTTGCCACGGGGGCTGCGGCAGCAGGCTGAACCACAACTGGGGAAAGGCCGCCGCGATCACCAGCACCTCGGCCGCCAGGGTGAGCAGGCTCAGGGCCGCGGCCGGCCCGCTGCTGAGGTTCAAGGTGGCGGTGGCCCGCCACAGCAGATACCGACCCGCCAGCAGGGTGAGCAGCAGCACGGCCCAGGCGTGGGGGGGAAAGCGGGGCACGGGGCAGGCGAAGCTGGTACCAGCCTGGCCGTCTGCGCGAGGATTGGAGGTGTGGCCATGCGACCGCCGCTCGTTTACCACCCGGCCTACTCGGCACCGCTACCCAGCAGCCATCGCTTTCCGATGGCCAAATTCCGCTTGCTGCACGACCATCTCAGCCGTCTGGATCTGGCCCGGCCCGAGCAGGTGCATCAGCCGCTGCCGATTCCGCGGCGGGCCCTGGAGCTGGTGCATGGCCGCAGCTACCACGAAGCGTTTGCCAAGGGCCACCTCAGCCCAGCGGAGCAGCGGCGCATCGGTCTGCCGGCTACGACGCCCCTGGTACGGCGCACCTGGCTCGCCGTGGGCGGCACCCTGCTCACCGCCCGGTTGGCCCTGCAGCACGGCCTGGCCTGCCATCTGGCCGGCGGTACCCATCACGCCTTTCCCACCTATGGCAGCGGCTTCTGCATCTTCAACGACGTGGCCGTGGCGGCGCAGGTGCTGCTCAGCGAGGGGGCGGTGACCCGGCTGATGGTGGTGGATCTGGATGTGCATCAAGGTGATGGCACCGCCGCGATCTTTGCCGCGGATCCACGGGTGTTCACGTTTTCGGCTCACGCCGCCAGCAACTTTCCCCTGCGCAAGCAAACCAGCGACCACGATCTGCCCCTGGCCGACGACCTCGACGATCACGCCTACCTGGCGGCGGTGGGCGGCGTGCTGCCGGAGCTGCTGGAGCAGGTGCGCCCGCAGCTGGTGCTCTACAACGCTGGTGTTGACCCGCATCGGGGAGACCGGCTGGGCCGCCTCGCCCTCAGCGACACCGGCCTGCTGCTGCGCGACCGCATGGTGCTGGAGGCCTGCGTGCGACGCCGCATCCCCGTGGCCACCGTGATCGGCGGCGGCTACGATGCCCTCGACGCCCTGGTGGAACGCCACGGGCTGGTATTCCGCGCGGCGGCGGAGATGGCGCTGCTCCTTGGCTGAGCTGACCGTGGGGCTCAGCCCTTCCCGGCCAGCTCCGCCTCCGCCGCCGCCACCACCAGCCGGGTGCGCACCACCGCATCGGGGTTGAGGCTGATCGAATCGATGCCCAGCTCCACCAGAAAGCGGGCGAAGGCAGCGTCATCGCTCGGCGCCTGACCGCAGAGGCCGATCGGGCGGCCGCAGCGATGGGCGGTCTCGATCGCCATGCGGATCAGGGCTTTCACCGTGGCGTGGCGTTCATCAAACAGATGGGCCACCAACGCCGAATCGCGGTCGAGCCCCAGGGTGAGCTGGGTGAGGTCGTTGGAGCCGATCGAAAAACCATCGAAGCGCGCAGCCAAGGCCTCGGCAGCGATCACGTTGCTCGGCAGCTCGCACATCACATACACCTGCAACCCCTCCTGGCCCCGCACCAGGCCATGGCGGGCCATCTCGGCCAGCACCCGATCGCCCTCCTCGGGCGTGCGGCAGAAGGGCACCATCGGGATCACGTTGGTGAGCCCCATGGCATGGCGCACGCGCAGAAGGGCGCGGCATTCCAGGCCGAAGGCCTCACGAAAGGCGGCTGAGGTGTAGCGCGACGCGCCCCGCCAGCCGATCATCGGATTGTCTTCCACCGGTTCGAAGGCGGCGCCACCGAGCAACCGCGCGTATTCATTGCTCTTGAAATCAGAAAACCGCAGGATCACCGGCCGCGGGAAAAACGCCGCCGCGATGCGGCCCATCCCCTGGGCGAGCAGATCCACGTAGTAATCGGCCGGAGTGTAATAGCCCTCCCAGAGCCGTGCGATCGCCGCCCGCTCGGCGGCATCGCTCAGCCGTTGCGGCTGCAGCAGTGCCAGCGGATGCACCCGGATGTGGTTGGCGATGATGAACTCCAGCCGCGCCAAACCCACGCCATCGCAGGGGATAGCCGCCAGGGCGAAGGCCTGCTCCGGGTTGCCCACATTGATCAGAATCCGGGTGCGGGTGGGGGGCAGGTTGTCAACCGGAGTCTCCTCCACGCAGAAGGGCAATGCACCCGGGTACACATGGCCCTCCTCACCCTCGCAGCAGGCCAGGGTGACCGGCTGGCCATCCACAAGGCGGCGGGTGCCGTCGCCGGTGCCCACGATCGCCGTGATGCCCATCTCCCGGGCCAGGATGGCCGCATGGCAGGTGCGCCCCCCCTGGTCGGTCACCACCCCACTGGCCTTGCGCAGGATCGGCTCCCAGTCGGGATCAGTGCGCACCGTGACCAGCAGATCGCCCTCCTGAAAGCGATCGATCTCCTTCGGGCTGGCGATCAACCGCGCCCGGCCACAGCTCACCCCATCGCCGATGGCCCGGCCGCTGAGGATCGGGTCAACGCCATGGGGCTCCAGGTGCCACTGGCGCAGCACCGCCCCACCCCGGCGGCTCTGCACCGTTTCCGGGCGGGCCTGGAGAATGAACAGCTCACCGCTCAGGCCATCCTTGGCCCACTCGATATCCATCGGCGTGGCACCACCCCGCCGCTCGGAGTAGTGGGCTTCGATCGCCACAGCCCAGCGGGCCAGGGTCAAGGCCTCGGCATCACTGATCGCCCACTGGCGCTGCTGCTCCGGCGGCACCGGCTCGGTGCGCACCGGCGCATCCTGATCGCTTCCGGGCTCGGCCAGCACAAGGCGGATCGCCTTGCTCCCCCGCCGCCGGCCCACGATCGGCTGATGACCGGTGGCCAGGGTGGGCTTGAACACCACCAGCTCATCGGGGTTCACCGCTCCCTGCACCACGGTTTCGCCGAGCCCCCAGGCGGCGGTCAGCAGCACCGCATCGCGGAAACCGGTATCGGTGTCGATCGTGAACATCACCCCCGAGCTGGCCAGATCGGAGCGCACCATGCGCTGCACACCGATCGAGAGGGCCACCGCGTGATGGCCAAAGCCCTGCATCTGCCGGTAAGCGATGGCGCGGTCGGTGAACAGCGAGGCCCAACAGCGGCGGCAGGCCGCCAGCAGGGCCTCTTCGCCGCAGATGTTCAGAAAGGTTTCCTGCTGACCAGCAAAGCTGGCTTCGGGCAGATCTTCGGCGGTAGCGCTCGAGCGCACCGCCACCGCGGCTGGGCCCATGGTGGTGGCCATCGCCCGATAGGCGGCCTGGATCGCCGCCACCAGCTGGCGCGGCGGCTCGGCCGCCAGCAGCAAGCGCCGGGCGGCGGCACCGGCGGCCTGCAAAGCCGCCAGATCCCGGCCGTCCACCCCCGCCAGCGCGGCGATCAATCGCTCCTCCAGGCCGTTGGCCGCCAGCAGCAACCGCCAGGCGGCGGCGGTGATGGCAAAGCCCCCGGGCACGCGCACCCCTAGGGGTTGCAAGCTACGGATCAACTCGCCCAGGGAGGCGTTCTTGCCGCCCACCAGGGCGATGGCCTCCAAGCCCACCTCCTCCAGCGGCAGCACCAGGGCATCGGCATCGGCCACGGCGTGTCCCCATCAGCTGGTTCAACTCTGGCCAGGCCAGGGCCGCCCGCTGTCCCGGCGCCACAGTCTGTGGTCATCTCCGCCGACCGTCTCTCCCGAGCGAATCGCCCTCCTGGCCCACCCCTACGCTGGATTTTTCCTCCCTCGCGCATGTCGATCCAACACCGGCTGCTGGGCACGGTGCTGAGTTCCCTGCTCACCGTGCCGGTGCTGGCCGCCGCCCCCGCCCGCGCCATCCCGGAAGCGGAGGCCATGCGCAAACTCGTGGTGGTGCCGGTGTTTGTGCTGGTCAACGAGAAGGGCGTACCGGTGCCGAAGGTGAATGCGCAGGAGAAACTGCTGGTGGTGCCGCTTTACATGGAGCGCACGCGCGCCGAAGCCGAACGGCAAAAGGCCCAGCAGGCCAACCCCAGCGGCACCGTACAGGTGCTGCCGATGCCGCTGAGCATCGCCAGCGATCGAATCAACGCCATCAACGCCACCCTCAAAGATGGGCAGCGCATGATCGGGCCGGTGGTGCCGAGCACGGCCGACCTCACGGCCGCGCGGGAGCTGCTGCGCAAGGAAGGCCTCAAGGAGGCTGAGATCAACGAAGGGCTGGGCATGCCGGTGTTCTTCACCAAGCCCTTCCTGTCGGTGAATACTCCTGAGGGTCCCCGGGGCGTGTTTTTCGTGACCCACGCCGATCTGCAGAAAGCCCTCGCTGGTGCTCCGGCCAACAGCAAGCTGGTACCTCAGGCTGCCGATATCACCTTTGCCCTGCGGCAGATGACCCAGTCGAAAGACGACCGTTTTGTGATCTTCCCGCCGCCGGAGTATTTCCGCATCGTGCAGGAGCAGCAGGCCCAGCAGGCGAAACCGGGGGCACCGGCCACGCCACCGCCGCCAACCCGCTGACGCCAGCGGTTCAGTCGGGCGGTTCCGGTTTGGGCTCAGGCAGCAGCTGGGCCAGCAGGCCTGCCGCCATCAGCACACCGCCCAGGGCCAGGGCCAGGGGCCGGTTCTGGGCCGCGGGACCTTCGCCCAGCCAGGTGGCGGCCGCCAGAAAGGCACCCCCCAGGAGCAGGGTGGGCACCAGCACAATCCCCTTGGCGGTGCGGTTGAGACTCATGGCAAGCAGGGGGCGGACTGGGCCAGGCCTGCGGCGACCAGGCCGTCGCCCAGGTCGGAGATGGGCGGTTCAGCAGCGGCTGTTGCCGCCCGTGGGTTCACCAGGCTCACCCTGGCAAGCAGAACCCCGTTGGCGCTGCCAAGAGGGCGCAGGTTGACGCGGGTGCGACGGGGCAGCTGCTGCCGCAACCAGGCGGTGGCTGGCTCCCGTTGCTGCGGCTCCAGCGCCACACAGGCCAGGCTCACCGCATAGCTGCGATTGTGATCACCCACCTGCAGCAGATCGGCATCGCGCACCTGCAACACCTCGGCGGCCGCGGCCGGCAGGGGGCTGAGCAGCAGCACCAGCAAGCCCCAGGCCAGCAGGAAGCCAGCCGCACCCTGCTGGACGCACCTCCGGCCGGGATCTGTCATCAGAGCTTGGCGCCGCAGTGCGGGCAGAACAGATGGGCGCTGGCGGTGGTGCTGCCGCAGGTGCCGCACTGGCGGATGGTGTCGATCGCCAGCTCCGGATGGCTGGGCAGACCCACCATCTGGGCATTGCTGGCGCCGGGAGGCACCATCGGATAGCAGTTTTCATTGCGCCGCACCGCCACATCCACAAACACCGGGCCCGGATGGTTGAGGGCCTCCTGCAGACCCGAGCGCAGATGATCGCGCTCCACGATGCGGATGCCGCGCACGCCGAAAGCCTCGGCCAACCGTTCGAAATCGGGCATGCCGCCGGTCATCTCCGAGGCGGAGTAGCGCTCCTCATAGAAGCTCTCCTGCCACTGCCGCACCATGCCCTGCCAGCCGTTGTTGAGCACCACCACCTTCACCGGCAGGTCGTACTGGCTGAGGGTGCCGAGCTCCTGAATGTTCATCAGGATGCTGGCGTCGCCCGCCACACACACCACCGGCTGATCAGGAAAGGCCACCTGCACGCCCATGGCCGCCGGCATGCCGAAGCCCATGGTGCCCAGGCCGGCGCTGCTGATCCAGTGGCGGGGGGGGTTACGCAGAAACTGGGCGGCCCACATCTGATGCTGGCCCACATCCGTGGTGTAGAAGGCATCAGGAGCCAGCTCCCGCAAGGCCACCACCACTTCCTGGGGCGCAATCTCCCCCAGGGGAGCGGGCACCACCAAGGGGTAATGCTGACGCCAGGTGTCGATGCGCGACAGCCAGGCCTCGGTGCGGCCTTCGCAGCCTTCACCGGCAGAGGCGGCCAGAAGGGCCTGCAGAGCCTCCTTCACATCGGCCACGATCGGCACCTCCGGCACCCGGTTCTTGCCCACTTCAGCCGCATCGATATCGATGTGGATCACCTGGGCGCGGGGTGCGAAGCTGTCGAGGCGGCCGGTCACCCGGTCGTCGAAACGGGCGCCCACGGCGATCAACAGGTCGCACTCGGTGACGGCGAAATTGGCGTAGGCCGTGCCGTGCATGCCGAGCATGCCCACGGCGAGCCGGTGATGTTCGTTGAACGCCCCCTTGCCCATGAGCGTGGTGGTCACCGGCAGGGCGAAGCGCTCAGCCAGGGCTGCCACCTCGGCATGGGCGCCGGCGCTGATGGCCCCGCCGCCCACATAAAGCAGGGGGCGACGGGCCTGGCGCAGCAGCTGCAGCGCCTGGGCGATGGCCTCGGGAGGGGCCTGGGGAGACGGCTTGAAGCCGGCGGGCACGGCGCTCCCGGGGGGCACCGGCTGGTAGTCGAACAGTTCAGCCCCCACATCTTTGGGCACATCGATCAGCACCGGGCCGGGGCGGCCGCTGGCGGCGATCAAGAAGGCTTCGGCTACGATGCGGGCGATATCGCGCGGATCGCGCACCACCCAGGAGTGCTTCACGATCGGCAGGGTGATGCCGAAGATGTCGGTTTCCTGAAAGGCATCGGTGCCGATAGCGGCGCGGGGCACCTGACCGGTGATCACCACGAGGGGTACCGAATCCATGTGGGCGGTGGCGATGCCGGTCACCAGATTGGTGGCCCCAGGGCCGGAGGTGCCGAAGCACACCCCCACCTGGCCGGTGGCACGGGCGTAGGCATCGGCCGCATGGGTGCCCCCTTGTTCATGCCGGACCAGAATGTGCTTCAGATCCCCACGGGCTTCGGCCTTGTGGAGGGCGTCGTAGATCGGCAGGATCGCCCCGCCCGGATAGCCGAAGATGTGGCGCACGCCATGGCGATGCAGGGCATCCATCAAGGCATCGGCACCGCTGATCCGCTGCGACGACACCGCCTCGGCAACCGGGCCTTTGGCTCGGCCGGTGGACACGGAGGTAGGAGGCACGGGGGTGATCGTCACGGCGTCGGGGAAAAAACGGTGATCGGAAACCAGGCCATCGGCAGCGGCTGGCCAGGCGGTGTGGAGCAGGCGGTGTCGAACAGGCTGTATCGCAGGCTGTGCCGCTCAGCGTACGAACTTCAGGTTAGATGCCGAACCAGCTGTGATGGAAGGCCACGAGCGGCCGCCGGCCATCGCCCGCAGCACGGCCGCCGGATCCACCAGGTGGCCACGCCAGCGCAGGCTCCAGTGCAGATGGGGGCCGGTGGCCATACCACTGCTCCCCACTCGCCCGATCAACTGGCCCGTTTCCACCCGATCGCCTGTCTGGAGGAGCACACCGTCGCTGCGGTACGCACCACCGCTGACACGGCCGCTGAGATGGCAGTACAGGTGCTCGTAGTCGCCCGAGCGCACCACCACCCCCAGGCCGCAGCCGCGGTCGTGAATCACGGCCGCCACCCGGCCGCGCCACCAGCTGCGCACCGGGGATCCGGCCGCCGCGGCGATATCGAGGCCCTCATGCAGGCGCACATCGCCATGCATCGGATGGTGGCGATGGCCGAAGGCCGAGCTGTAGCGCTCAAAGGCCAGCACCGGAAACACCGCCAGCTCCCAGCCGGAGCGCTGCGCCGGCGCGACGGGCCCAGCCAGCAGCGGCAGCAGGGCCCAGGGCACAACCAGCCAGCGCAGGCCTGGCCACCGCCGCTCAGAGCAGCCCGAGCGCATGGAGGGGACCACGGCCACTGATCAGCTCCAGCAGAAAGGCAGAAAACCCCACCATCGCCAGGCGACCGTTCCAGACCTCCGAGCTGTTGTTCCAGCCCCAGGCCCATTTGTCTTGGGGGTAGAGCTTCACCTTGCCCGGCAACTGGGCCGCCTGGTCGAGATTCACCTCAGGACCGGCCAGCGACTGCTGCACCAGATCGGCCAGCGCGGCGATGAAGGTGGGGTTGGTGTCGAGGGCCGGCACCCGGTGAAAGTGGGTCACTCCGGCCTCGGTGGCGATCTCCCGGTATTCGATGTCGATCTCTTCGAGGGTTTCGATGTGCTCGCTCACGAAACTGATCGGCACCACTACCAGATCGCGCACACCGGCAGTGCCCAGCTCGTGGAGCGCATCTTCGGTGTAGGGCTTAAGCCACTCCACGGGGCCCACGCGGCTCTGATAGGCGAGGGTATGGGGATTGGCATGGCCGAGCTGGCGGGCCAGTTCGGCCATGATCAGCGCCACGCAGGCTTCGATTTCGCTCTGATACGGGTCGCCGGCTTCCTCCACGTAGCTCTTGGGCACGCCATGGGCACTGAAGAACACATGGGCGGCGGCAGGGTCGTCGCAACCGCGGATCTCAGCGGCGATCAGGCCCGCCATCGCCGCCACATAGCCGGGGTGGTCATACCAGCTGCGGATGCAGCGGATCGGCAGCCGCTCAAAAGCCGGATCGGCCTGGCGTAACCGCTGCAGCTCCCGGAAGCTGGAGCCGCTGGTGCTGATCGAAAACTGGGGGTAGAGCGGCAGCACCACCACCTCGTCGATGCCATCGGCCTTGATGTCGGCCACTGCCGACTCGGTGAAGGGATGCCAATAGCGCATGGCCACATAGGTGGTGGCCTCCACTCCCCGCTGGCGCAGGCTGCTCTGCAGCTCCCGGGCCTGGTGGTCGGTGATGCGCCGCAGGGGTGAGCCGCCGCCGATCGAGCGGTAGGCGGCCTGCGATTTGCCGCTGCGCAACGTGCTGATCAACCAGGCCAGGGGCTTCTGCAATGCCGGCACCGGCAAGCGGATGATTTCTGGATCGGCGAAAAGGTTGTAGAGAAAAGGGCCAACATCCTGGATCCGCTCCGGACCACCCAGGTTGAGCAGCAGGACGCCGACCTTGGCCATGCCCGGTGGAATTGGGAAAGGTTGATCGAGCGTAACGCCGCTGGCGCAGACCCTGTCCGTCGGGGGCGACACCGGCGCCCGGGGCCGATAGGGTCCGCGCCAAGGGCTCCCGCCACCTGTGGACCACGCCGCTGAGACCAGCACCGCTGCCACGACCCTCGCCGAGGCGTCGCTGCCCTTTGGCACCCGCCTGCAGCGCGCCAATGGGCGCCTGGAGGCGGCCGGCGTGGGGCTGCGGCTGGAACAGCGCGGCACGCGGCTGGGATTGCGGGGCCCCTTGCCCGACCGTGTGGATCCCAGCCGCAGCCGCCGCCAGCGCCTCAGCCTGGGCCTGCCCGCCTCCGAGGCCGGCCTGGCCCAGGCCTTGGTGCGCCTTGAGCTGGTGCTGCGGCAGCTGGCCGAAGGCCGTTTCTGCTGGGAGGAATGGGGCGGTGCGACCACGGCACCGTCACCGCCGGCTCCAGCGCCTGCCCCACCGGCGCTGAGCACGCTGCTGGAGGCGTTTGAGCAGGCCTTTTTCGCCGAACCGCGGCGGCGACGCCAGCCGGCTGGCAGCCGCAGCACCTGGCAGGCCGCCTACCGGCCTTACCTGCGCCGACTGGAACGCCTGGCCCCCGAAGGGGCCACCCTCGATGCCGACCTCCTGGAGGAGGTGCTGGAGAGCTACGCCCTGGCCAGCCGCAGTCGCCAGCAGGCCGCCATCGCCCTGGCTGCGCTGGCCCGCCATGCCGCCATCGCCCTGCCCGACGACTGGACGGAGCGGGCCGGCGGCTACGGGCTGCACCAGGCCCGCTTCCGACCGCTGCCGAGCGATGAACGCATCGTGGCCCTGGCGGAGGCCATCCCCAACCCCGCCTGGCGGCTGGTGTACGGACTGATGGCCACGTACGGCCTGCGCAACCATGAGGTGTTTTTCTGCGATCTCAGCGCTCTGGCGCCCGGGGGCGACCGGGTGATCCGCGTGCTGCCCACCAGCAAGACCGGCGAGCATCAGGTGTGGCCCTTCCGACCCGAATGGGTGGACCTCTTCGGACTGGAGGCGCTGGCGGCAGATCGCGGGGCGCTGCCGCCGGTCTGCACCGATCTGCGCCGCGGCTCGCTCAAGCGCACGGGCCAGCGGGTGGCGGAGCAGTTTCGCCGCTACGACCTGCCGATCACCCCCTACGACCTACGCCACGCCTGGGCGGTGCGCACCATTCACATCGGCCTGCCCGACACCGTGGCGGCCCGCATGATGGGGCACTCGGTGGCGATCCACACCCGCACCTATCACCACTGGATCACCCGCCGCGATCAGCAGCAGGCGGTGGATGCGGCCCTGGCGCGGCAACGGGCCGCCTGAAAACGGCAGAGTGGGGCACTGCCGCAGCCGCCACTCCGTTGACCGCTCCCAACCTCAACGACCTGGATCGCGATGCCGGCGTGCTCGGGCCCGGCGGCGATCTGGCCCCGGAGGCCGACGCCGAGGGTTACCGCCGGCGCATGGAACGCCGCCGGGCGGTGCAGCGCCAGCGGGTAGGGGAACGCAACCGCGAGAAGGGCCTGGTGCTGGTGTTCACCGGCGAGGGCAAGGGCAAGACCACCGCAGCCCTGGGGCTGGTGCTGCGCACCCTGGGGCATGGCCAGCGGGTGGCGGTGGTGCAATTCATCAAGGGGGGCTGGCAACCGGGAGAAGCCCGCGCCCTGGCCCTCTTCGGCGACGACCTGCACTGGCACGCGCTGGGGGAGGGCTTCACCTGGGAAACCCAAGACCGGGAGCGGGATCGGCAGCTGGTGCAGGAGGCGTGGCAACGCTCCCTCAGCTACCTGGCGGATGCCGATCGGCGCCTGGTGGTGCTCGATGAGGTGAATGTGGCCCTGCGACTGGGCTATCTGGAAGCCGACCAGGTGCTCGCCGGCCTCGACACGCGACCTCCTCTCACCCACGTGGCGCTCACCGGTCGCGGGGCCCCGCCCGCGCTGCTGGAGCGCGCCGACCTGGTGACGGAGATGCGCTTGGTGCGCCATCCCTTCCGCGAACAGGGCGTCAAGGCCCAGGCTGGCATCGAATTCTGACGCTGCGGCCTGCGTTGCTACTGTGCGCAAGAGCCCTCCCCCCGATGTCCTACAGACGCGTCCTCCTCAAGCTCAGCGGTGAGGCGCTGATGGGTGAACAGGGGTACGGCATCGATCCCGCCATCGTGCAGGCGATCGCCGCCGACGTAGCCGGCGTGGTGGAAGATGGCACCCAGCTGGCGATCGTGGTGGGCGGCGGCAACATCTTCCGCGGCCTCAAGGGTTCGGCCGCCGGCATGGACCGCGCCACCGCCGACTACGTGGGCATGCTGGCCACGGTGATGAACGCCATCACCCTTCAGGATGGCCTGGAGCGCGTGGGCATTCCCACCCGGGTGCAGAGTGCCATCTCCATGCAGGAGGTGGCCGAGCCGTACATCCGCCGGCGGGCGATTCGCCATATGGAGCGGGGCCGGGTGGTGATCTTTGCCGCCGGCACCGGCAATCCCTTCTTCACCACCGACACCACAGCCGCCCTGCGGGCCGCCGAAATCGGTGCTGATGTGGTGTTCAAAGCCACCAAAGTGGATGGGGTCTACGACAAAGACCCGGCCCGACATGCGGATGCCGTGCGCTACGAAAGCCTCTCATTTCTGGAGGTGCTCAGCGGCGAACTGCAGGTGATGGATGGCACCGCCATCGCCCTCTGCAAAGACAACGCCATCCCGATCGTGGTCTTCGATGTCTTCGCCCCCGGCAATATCCGCCGGGCCGTGGCCGGTGAACCGATCGGCACCCGCATCCACCCCTAGACCCTTCTCCCCAGCCAACCCACGCCAGCCATGGACATCGAAGCCAGCATGCGCAAATCGGTGGAGGCCACCCAGCGCACCTTCAACACGATCCGCACCGGCCGAGCCAACCCCAGCCTGCTCGACAAGATCGTGGTGGAGTACTACGGCGCCGAAACCCCGCTCAAGTCGCTGGCGACCCTCTCCACCCCCGACGCCCAGACGATCGCCATTCAGCCCTTTGATTCCAGCTCGATCAATGTGATCGAGAAGGCCATCAGCCTCAGCGATCTCGGCCTCACCCCCAACAACGACGGCAAACTGATCCGCATCAACATTCCACCCCTCACCGAAGACCGCCGCAAAGAGCTCTGCAAACTCGCCTCCCGCTACGCGGAAGATGGCAAGGTGGCTCTGCGCAACGTGCGCCGCGATGCCATTGATCGCATCAAAAAAGAAGAAAAAGATGGCGATCTCTCAGAAGATCAGAGCCGCGACGCCCAAGACAAGGTGCAAAAGCTGACGGATCGTTTCATCGCCGAGATCGAGAAGCTGCTGTCGGAGAAGGAAGCCGACATTCTCAAGGTTTGAACGCCGACGCCGATGTGATTGTGGTGGGGGGCGGTGCCGCCGGCGGCGCCGCGGCCTTTCACCTGGCGGCCCTCGGCCGACGGGTGATGGTGCTCGAGGCCGATGACCCCGCCAACCGCCCGAACCGCGGCGCTGGCATGGCCGCTTCGGTGCAGCGCTGGTTTCCGTTTTCGCTCGGCGATGCCGTGGATCAGGTGATCCGCCGGGTTCGGTTCACCTGGTGCCTGGATGATCCCGTGCTGGCCGAACTGCCCGGCGAAGCTCCCTTCTGGATCGCCAGCCGGCCCCGGCTCGATGGTCTGCTCAGTGATCAGGCCAGCAACGCCGGCGCCGAGGTGCGCCGTCACGCGCCGGTGCAGGCGGTGGAGCACGATCCAGCGCAGCGGTTGTGGTGCGTACAGGCCCACCAGCAGCCGCCACTGCGCGCCAGGGCGGTGGTGATTGCCGATGGCTCCGCTTCACGCCTGGCCACGCCCCTGGGCCTGGGGCCCCGCCATCCCCACTTCGCCAGCACCGTGGCGGTGGAAATGGCGCAGGAGATGGAGGATCCAGCGATGGCCCGCTTCGATTTCGGCCTGGTACATCACGGTTTCTGCTGGGCCTTTCCCCGCCGCGGCGGCACCAGCATCGGCGTGGGCACGTTCATCGGACGCCAGGAGGCCGATGCCGATGCGGTGCTCTCCCAACTCATCCCCGCGTTGGGATTGAATCCAGACGCCGGAGAGCGCCGTCGCAGCCAGCTGCGCACCTGGGACGGCCACCATCGGCTGCACGGTGATGGCGTGGTGGCCGTGGGCGATGCCGCTTCGCTCTGCGATCCCTTTCTGGCCGAGGGTCTGCGGCCGGCGCTGCTGAGCGGTTGCCGTGCCGCCGAGGCGCTCGATGGCTGGCTGGCGGGCGACGCCAACGCCCTGGCGGGCTACACCAGCAGCATGCGCCGGCAATGGGGCGAATCGATGGCCTGGGGGCGGCGCATCGCCCAGGTGTTTTATCGGGTGCCGAAAGTGGGGTATCAACTGGGGGTGAAACGCCCCACGGCCCCACAACGGATCGCTCAGATCCTGGCAGGGGAGATGGGCTATGGCGACATCGCCCAGCGGGTGATCCGGCGCTTGATGCTGCAGCGCGGTTGAGGCTTCAACCGATGCCGCGATCCTTGAGTTGACGCAAACGGCTTTCAATGGAACCCAAGAGTTCAATCGCAAACATTGGCGATTCCTGAACAGCAAAAAGAAATTTGTTCCGATTCATCACCAACAGCCGGCAATCGCTCAGAGCCACAGCATTGCCATAGCGTTGGTGCTCATGGGTAACGAGAGCACCCGCGCCAAACACATCGCCGGCCTGAATCTGTTCACGACCCAGGCCGTCGTTCCAATTGAGCTCCACGGTGCCCTCCAGCAGGCCGAACATGCAATCACCGGGCTCGCCGGCCTGGAACACCGACGCGCCGGCCGCCACGCTGATCACCTCGCCCTTGCTGGCGAGTGCACGCATGGTATCGAGTGCATTCATGGTGGCCGGCCAAACGCTGGCGCCAGTCTGCCTCAGACGCGGCTGAGGGCCAGCGGTGTGCCAAGCCCACCGCGCACATCTTCCGGCACGAGCCGGCCGTCGTTATCGGTGTCGAGAGCGGCGAACACCGCATCGCTACCCAGCCACTCCTCACGGGTGATGCAGCCATCACCATCGAGATCATTGAGCAGGAAAATCTCATGCACGGCATGGTTGAAAGCCGAACCACCCTCAAGTTCCACCAGGCGATGGGCCAGCAGCGCCTCCAGGGTGGTGATGGCCTTGCAGAACCCGCGAATGCCCTCTTCGAGCTTTTCGTGAGCCATGACATCGTCGGCCATCATCTGCACAAACGTTGGCTTGTCAACGTGGATCCTTGGTTCTGCTTCCGGTAGATCGAAGGGATTGAGTCGCCGCTCCAATTCTCCATCGGTACTGCGCAGCTGATCCATCAGCACCGGCGAAATGGTAAGCAGATCGCAACCCGACAATTCAATGATCTCGTCGATGTTTCGGAAACTGGCACCCATCACTTCAGTCTTGTAGTCGTAAGACTTGAAGTAATTAAAGATACGCGATACAGAGAGCACGCCAGGATCTTCGGCACCCGGATAGCTGTCGCGGCCGGTGCTCTTGCGGTACCAATCCAGGATTCGACCCACAAAGGGAGAGATCAGGGTCACGCCGGCCTCTGCGCAGGCCACCGCCTGGGCAAAGCCAAACAGCAGGGTGAGATTGCAATGGATGCCTTCGCGCTCCAGCACTTCAGCGGCGCGGATTCCCTCCCAGGTGGAGGCGATCTTGATCAGCACCCGATCGCGACTGATCCCCGCCTGCTTGTACAGCCAGATCAGCTTGCGGGCCTTGGTGATCGTCGCTTCGGTGTCGTAACTGAGGCGGGCATCCACCTCGGTGGACACGCGGCCCGGCACGATCTTGAGAATCTCCTGGCCGAAGGTGACGCTGATCTCATCCAGGGCTTCAGCAACCACCTGGTCGGCACTGGCGTCGGTGCCCATCGCCTGTCGGGAGGCCCGCAGCGAGCGATCGATCAGCTCCTGATAGGTGGGAATCTGGGCGGCCGCCAGAATCAGCGACGGGTTGGTGGTGGCGTCCCGCGGCGTGAACTGACGGATGGCATCGATGTCACCGGTGTCCGCCACGACCACGGTCATAGCGGCGAGTTGATCGAGCAGGTTGGCCATCGAGACCTGTAGGTGTCTGAATCCGACGCTAGCCAGAACCGGCGATGGTCACCAGAAGAATGCCAGCTTGCGCACGGATCAGGCTTTGCGAGCCCCAGCCTTGGGAGGCGCCGGGCTGGGGGGGATCTTCTCCAACACGATCAACGCTTCCAGGATCTGCTTGCTCACCGGCACCGCCACGGTGGATCCGTAGGCGTTGCCACCCTTGGGCTCGTCAACCACCACCAGCACCACGTAGCGCGGATCTTCGATCGGCAACACCGCCACAAAGCTGCAGATTCGAGCCCCCGGGATGTACACCCCGTTGTGGGCCTTCTGGGCCGTGCCGGTCTTGCCACCGATGCGATAACCCGGAATCTTCACCCCCTTGCCGCTGCCGTTGTCCACCACCTGCTCCATCCAGCTCACCACCGTGCGGGTCACCTTCGGATCGAGCAGCTGGATGCCGGAGCCGGTGGGCGTTTCCGCCAGGGCCTCACCGGAACGCAGGCCACGGGTGATGTGGGGGCTCACCAGGCGCCCGCCGTTGGCGAGCATGGCGTGCAGCTGCACCAGCTTGAGCGGCGTGAGCGAAAAACCCTGACCAAAGGAGGCCACCGCCGGCTCAATGGCCCCACCGATGAATTCCTGACGGGCTTTGAGCTGACCCGCCACGGCGCCCGGCAGGTCGGTATCGGGCACCGAATCGATGCCCACGCGATGCAGCCAGCTCCAGAAGACATCGCGCTTCATGGTGCGCATCGCCTCCACCATGGCCACGTTGCTCGACACAGCCAGCACCGTGGGGAAGTCGATGAGGCCGTTGGCATTGCGATCGGCGTTGAAGATCGGCCAGCCATTGATTGTGAGCTGACCCACATCATTCACCTTGCCCTTGGGATCGATCACCTTCTCCTGGAGAGCGAAGGCCAGGTTGATGGGCTTGAAGGTGGAGCCGGGTTCGTAGAGATCCTGCACCGACCATTCGCGGAACAGTCCCGGGTCGTAGCGCCAGAATTTGTTGGGGTCGTAGGTGGGGGTAGACGCCAGGGCCAGCAGTTCCCCGCTGCGCACATCCATCACCAGGGCGGCACCGCGCTTGGCGTTCCATTGCTTCACCTGCTTGGCCAGAGCCTGCTGGGCTACCTGTTGCAGGCGAGCATCGAGGGTGAGCTGCAGGCGCAGGTCATCGCCATAGAGACTGCCGGCGCGGATCCCTACCGGCAGCGGCGTGCCATCGGCGCCACGGCGCATGCTGAACACCGATTCATGGCGCTGGAGATCACGATGGCGGCTCTGCTCCAGGCCCGCCTGCGGGACCCGCTCCAGATTGAGAAAACCCACCACATTGGCGAACAGGGACCCCTGGGGATACATCCGCTGGGGGTAGGGCTCCAGATCGATGCCGCTGATTCCGAGGGCGCGGATGCGTTGGGCCGTTTCCGGATCCACGCCCGTGGCCAGCCGCACACCGCTGCGGCGCTCGCCGATCGTGGCCACCAGCCGTTCGGGCGACTGCAGCAGCACCTTCGAGAGGCGTGCGGCCACGTCGGCCACCGGCCGCACCGCGCCCGGGTCGTCACCGGGCACGCTGAAATAGCGGGGATGGGCCCAGAGGGTGTAGCGCTCTTCATCGAGGGCCACCAGACGGCCGCGGCGATCCACGATGGTGCGGCGCTTGCCGAGGGGTTGCACCGATTGGGTTTGCAGGTCGCGGGCTCGATCCTGCAGCCGATCGCCCTGCACCACCTGCAACCAGGCCAGCCGGGCCGACAACCCCCCCAGGCCGAGCACCAACAACCCGTACACCGCCAGCAGGCGAGCGGCCGGCACCGGGCGCATCTCCACCACCCGATGGCGGGTGGGCCGGCGTGGCGGGCGACCGGAGGCGGTTGGGCGCTCGCGACGCGGGTTGCGCTCGGCCGGGCTGGGCGGATGGCGGCGCGTGCGGGGAACGGCCATCAGTAGCCCGCCGGCATCTGACGCAGACTTCCAGCGGCGGCAGACAGGGCGGTGGCCGGTGAGGCGCCCGCTGCCGCCGGCTGTCGGCTGGGGGGCGGCAGGTGGATGAGGCGGTTGCTGCTGGTGGGCACCAGCACATTGGAGCGGCGGGCGGCGCCGAGATGGTGCTGCTCCAGCAGGGCAGCGGATTCCTGCAGGCGATGCTCCAGCACTTGCGCCGCCTGCAGCTGGTCGTAGCTGCGGGCCCACTCCGCCTGCCAATGCAGCGACAGGCCCGTCAACCCCAACAGGGTGGCCCCCAGGCCAACCAGGGCGCCATCGGTGAGGCGATGCAGGGTGCCCAGCCAGGGGCGGCGACGCTGGGCGGGGCTGGGGGTGATCGCGCCCTGAATCAGCCTCAGCGGACGACGCGGCCTCGCGGCCGCCCGACGCTGATGAGACAGATGAGACTGAATCGCGACCACGGGGGTGTCACATGCACTGGGCAAGTGAACCACCCCGGGCCGCCGCCAGCAAGCTCCTCATGAGCCAAGGGCGATCAGATTCGCGAATGTGAACCCGTTCCACAGGGAATGGAGCAGCACGCAGGGGCCCAGCCGGCCGCTGCGCCAGCGCAGCCAGCCCAGGCCCAGGCCGAGCACCAGCAGAGGCGTGAACTCCCCCAGGCTGAGGTGAGCAAGCGCAAACACAGCGGCGCTGATGATCACGGCAGGGCCGCCGCCCAGACGCCGACCCACCACCGGCAGCAACACCCCGCGAAACAGCGTTTCCTCAAACAGCGGTGCCAGCACCACCGCCGTGAGGGCGAAGCAGCCCAGGGCCAGCGGTTCTCCGCTGGTCAGCACGAGTTCGAGCAGGGGGTTACTGCCGCCGGGATCGCCCACCAGCTGCTCCTGCAGCCAGCTGGCCAGCGCGACCAGCGGCAGCACCATCAGGCCATGGCTGAGGGCGCTGCTGGCCGCTGAAGCCCAGGGCCGCCAGCGCCACTGCAACCAACCCTGCGGCGGCGGCAGTTGCGCGCTACCGGCCAGCTGCCAGGCCAGCAGCGCGAGGGGAGCCACGGCCAGCCCCAGATAAAGACCCAGCACCTGCAGCCCCTGCCGCAGCGGCGCACTGAGGCTGGAGTGCCGCAGCAGCCGCTCCAGCAGCGGCACCATTACCAGCGGCGCGATCACCTCACCGAGCACCACGAAGCCGCCGGCGATCAGCAGCACCAGATCGAGGCCATCCAACGGGGGACCAAGCAGCGGCGGAGCCTGGGGCCCGCGGCCGCGGCGCCACAGCCAGAGCTGGCGCACCAGCAGCAACACGCCCACCAACACGGCCGGCAGCGGCAACACGCTCACCACCAGAAAGCGCAGCAGGGTTTCGGCCGGACGGCCGAAACGCTCCAGGCAGGCGTCCTGGCGCCCGCCCAGCCGTTCACAGCTGAGCTGCGCCAGCAGCGGCGATGCCCCCCAGGGCTGCAGCAGCGTGGCGAGCTGCTCCGCTGGCAGGGGCTCCGCATCGATCAGGGCCCGCAGCAGCGGCCGCCGCTGGGGGTCGATCTGCTCCAGCGTGGCTTCGAGATCGCGCAAGGGGGCATCGGAGCCGTCGGCCGCCTGCAACAGAGCCCGCTCCAGCCGCAGGCTCACCGGCGGCGGCGTCGCCGGCTGGTCGAGCTGGCGGTCGAGCTCCGCCCGCAGGGCGCCGCGCGGATCCTCGCCCACCAGGGCTGGGCGCAAACCTGGAGGCAGCCAGTCGGCCACCATCGCGTCGAGTTCCAGCTGGCTGAGGCCGAGGGCATCGCCCACGGAGGGGCGCTGCAGGCTGTCGATCAACCCGCTGAACCAGATCACCAGGGCAAGCGAGAGGCTCAGCAGGGCCAGCAGGCCCCGCCAGCCCGCCCGGCGGGGGCCGGGTTGAGGCCGCACCGGATCGCCGTCCGCACTGTTCACCGCACCCTCCCCACAGCTGCTACCGCCGATTCTGTGTTGCGGCCTCCCTCATACAGTGGCGCCGTCGATCCACTGCTGTCCGTGCCGCTTCGCATCGTCCTGGTCCGCCATGGGCTCAGCAGTTACAACCTGGAGCAGCGCATCCAGGGCCGCGACGATCTCTCCACCCTCACCGAGGAGGGCATCCGCCAGGCCCGGCAAACCGGCGAAGCCCTGCGCGACATCCCGCTGGTGGCCGCCTACTGCTCGCCGCTGCGCCGGGCTTCCCTCACGGCCTCCCACCTCCTGGAGCACCAGGGGCAGGGCCTGACGGCCACCGCCAGCAACGATCTGCTGGAGATCGATCTGGAACCGTGGAGCGGCCTGCTGCGGCAGGAGCTCAGCGCGCGCTATCCCGAGCAGGAGCGCCTCTGGCGTGAGGCCCCCCACACCCTGGAACTGGTGCGGGCCAACGGCCAGCCCTACCGACCGGTGCCGGAGCTGATGGATCAGGCCAAGCGCTTTGTCGATGGCCTGCTCGATCGTCATGGCGACGGCACCGTGCTGGTGGTGGCCCACAACGGCATCCTGCGCTGCCTGCTGCTGAGCCTGCTCGGTCTTGGAGCTGATGGCTTCAACCGCCTGCGCCTCGACAATGCCGGCCTCTCAGTGGTGAACGTGAGCCCTGGAGACGGCCGCTGGCAGGTGCAGATCGAATCGCTGAACGGCACCGCCCATCTCGGCAGGAGCCTGCCCAGCCGCCGGCAGGGCCCCAGGCTGCTGCTGGTGCGCCACGGCGAAACCGACTGGAACCGACAGGGCCGCTTCCAGGGGCAGATCGACATCCCGCTCAACGCCAACGGCCGCAGCCAAGCCGATGCGGCCGCCCGCTTTCTGGCCGACGTGCCCATCGATCGGGCCTATACAAGCGCCATGGCCCGCCCCCGCCAGACCGCCGAACGGATCCTGAGCGCCCACCCGGGGGTACCGCTCACCGCCACCACCGGCCTGCTGGAGATCGGCCACGGCCTCTGGGAAGGCCGGCTGGAAGCGGAGATCGCCGAGGGCTGGCCCCAGCTGCTGGCCGACTGGAAGCGGGCCCCAGACACCGTGCAGATGCCGCAGGGCGAAACCATCCAGCAGGTGTGGACCCGCTCCCTCGCCTGCTGGGAGCGTATCGCTGCCGCGCTCGACCCCGATGAGACGGCCCTGGTGGTGGCCCACGACGCCGTGAACAAAACGATCCTCTGCGCCCTGCTCGGCCTGTCGCCGGCCGACATCTGGGCGATCAAGCAGGGCAACGGTGGCGTGACCGTGATCGACTACCCCCAGGGTGTCGCCTCCGGCCCGGTGGTGAGCAGCCTCAATCTCACCAGCCATCTCGGTGGGGTGCTCGATCGCACCGCCGCCGGCGCCCTGTGATGGTCGGCTCCCCCACTCTGCTGCTGCGGGGGGTCCAGACGCTGATGGGCCCCGGCCAGCCCCTGCAGTGCAGCGATGTGTGGATTGGCGCCGGCGAGATGCTGGCGGTGGCTCCGGAAGACACCGACGCCGCCATGGTGCTGGATGCCCAATCCCTGCTGCTCGCCCCCTGCCTGGTGGATCCCCATAGCCTGCTGGAGGAGCACCTGCAGGGCCGGGCCGAAACCCTGGATAGCCTCATGGCCGCCGCCGCCGCCGGCGGCTACGGCACGGTGGCCGTGCTGCCCCAGGCCGAGCCCTGGCGCGATCGGCCCGAGCTGCTGCTGCAGCCTGGGGAGCCCCAGGCGCGGGTGTTGAGCTGGGGCGCCTTCAGCAACGGGGGGGCCAACCGTGAGCTGGCCCCCCATGCCGAGCTGCTGGCGGCCGGCGCCATCGGCCTCGCCGGCGGCGCCCAGCTGCCCCCCACCGCACTGGTGGAGAAGGCGCTGCGGTTGGGCGAGGCGCTGGCGCATCCGCTGCTGCTGGCCCCCCGCGATGCAAGCCTCACCGGCGGTGGCTTTCTGCGGGAGCGGGTGGAGGCGTTGCGGCTGGGCTGGCCCACCGATCCAGCGGTGAGTGAAACCCTGCCGCTGCAGACCCTGCTGGCGCTGGCCCGCCTCCACCCCCGGCAACCGCTGCGGTTGATGAACCTCTCCACCGACGAGGGGGTGGCGCTGCTGCGGCAGGCTGGAGCGGAGGCCCCTCAGGCCTCGGTGTGCTGGTGGCATCTCGTGGCCGACAGCGCCAACCTGGCTCCCCACGACGAGGGCTGGCGGATGGAACCCTCTCTGGGGGCCCCCCGTGATCGCCAGGCGCTGATCGCGGCCCTGGCCGATGGTGTGATCACGGCGGTGGCGGTGCACCACAGCGCCCAGGATCACGAGGAGCAACTGCTGCCGCTCGACCAACGGCGGCCTGGGGTGGCGGGCCATGGCCTGGTGCTGTCGCTGCTCTGGCAGGAGCTGGTGGTGGCGGGCGGCTGGACGCCGGAGCAGCTCTGGCAGGCGCTGTGCTGGGGTCCCTGCGCGTTTCTGGGTCTGCCGCCCGAACAGCTGGGCCCTGGCTGCCGGCGCTGGCTGCTGTTTGATCCGCAGCGCCCCTGGCAACCCGCCAGCCAACCGCTACCATCGCAAGCCGCCAACCAACCCTTTCGCGAGCGCCAGCTCACCGGTCAGGTGGTGGCCAGCGGCCTCAGCGATCCGGCGACGTGGCAGGTGTGAGCGATCCGGCCGACGAAAAGGGGAAGAACCGCCAGAAGGCGCGGCCGATGATCTGATTTTGGGGCAGAAACGGGCTGCTGGGCCAGAAACGGCCATCCCAGCTGTTGGCGCGGTTGTCACCCAGCACCACCACGTGGCCCTGCGGCACCACCACATCGAGGGTGCGGCAGGGCCCCTCCCCCCGCGCCGTCACCGGGCAGCGATTGAGCACGTAGGGCTCGGCCAGGGGTTGACCATTGATGCGCACCGCACCGGTGGGATCCACCGCGATCCGCTCGCCGGGCAGACCGACCACCCGTTTGATGTAGGCATCGCAGGCCGGGGCCTGCACGCTCGGCAGGCTGCCGATCAGGGGCAGGTTGACCAGAAGGCAGCGCAGCGGTCCGGCCTCGCCCTGCCGCACCAGCGCCGGATCGAAGCGGTGCGGGGCGTGAAACACCACGATGTCGCCGCGGCGGGGCGCCCTGGAGCGGTAGCTGAGCTTTTCCACCAGCAGCCGGTCTTGAATCTGCAAACCCGGCAGCATCGACCCTGACGGGATGTAGCGCGCCTCCAGCAGAAACTGGCGGATGCCCAGGGCCAACCCGAGGGTGATGAGCACACTGCGCCAGAAGGCCCACGGGCTCTCCGACCTCCCTGGAGCGGAATCGGCGCCCTGGTGGCTGGGCCGGGGGCTGGGGCTGTGGCTCAAGGTGCGGGGGCAGCGGGGGAAGCTCTGGGGAGGCAGATTAGGCACCCGTCCCCCGACTGGCGCCCGATGGCCCGACCCCGCTGGCACGACAGGTCTCCCCATGGTGCCAGCCGCCTGGGTCGCCACTGGGATCGGTTTGTGGCGATCTGGGCCACGGTGAACCTGGCCTGGGTGGCCTTCGACCTCACCTACATCCCCCTGCGCACCTTCTGGCTGCAGCGCCAACTCACCCTGATCCCGAGTGTGGGGCTCACGGTGCCTCTGCGCATGCTGCCCAATATCACCCCCTGGGTGGATCCGATCAAGGGGATCGTGCCCCACCGCGATACCGAAACCTACCTCCGGGCCTTCGAGCAGCTGGATCAGGCCATGGCAGGGCTGGGCGCCGGCCAGGCCCCCAGCCCTGCCCAGCAACAGCTGCTGAGCCGCCAGGCGGCGCTCACGGCCCAGATGATCGACACCAACCCCTTTCAGGCCTCCGATGCCGCCGGCACCCTGGAGAAGATCAAAAACCGGCTCAGGCAGCGGGGCGAGCGGGAATCCGCCAAGGATTCAGCCGCCCGGCTGCTCTCTGCCGAGTGGCTGAAGCGCCATCCCTGGCAGGAGGAGCGGCGCTTCTGGGAGCTGCGGGTGCTGCCCCTGGTCGCCACCAATTACTGGCGCTCCACCGACACCAACGGGCTGCCCACCGACACCTTCTGGCGTTACGACCTGGCCCTGTTCCAGAGCGTGTTTCTTCTGGACATCCTGCTGCGGGCGATTCGGCAGCGGCGACGGCTGCCGGGCCTGAGCTGGAGCGAGGCGCTGCTGCGCCGCTGGATCGATCTGCCCCTGCTGCTGCCGTTCTGGCGCTGGCTGCGCCTGGTGCCGGTGCTGGCGCGGCTGCAGAACAGCGGCCTGATCAATCTCGAACCGCTGCGGGCCGTGGTCAGCCGCGGCGTGGTGGCCCTGCTGGCGGTGGAGCTGTTTGAAGTGCTGGCGCTGCAACTGCTGGATGGCTGCCAGGCGCTGATCCGCTCCCATCGCTGGCCGCAGCGGATCCGCACCCTCCGCAGCCATCAGACCGTGTCGGTGAACGATGAGCGGGAACTGGTGGAGCTGGTGCGCATCTGGGCGCCGCTGCTGCTGGCCCAGGTGGCGCCCCGGCTCGCACCGGAACTGCAGGGCGTGCTGGGTCACACCTTGCAACAGAGCCTGGAGAGCGCCATGGTGCCGGCCCCCCTGCGGCAGCTGCAACCGCTGCTGCGGGTGGAAGAGGGCATCAGCCGCCAGCTGGCCGCCGGCATGGTGGACAGCCTGCTCGACCTGAGCCGCAGCACAGCCGAGCGGCTGGCCCAGCGGGATGATGCCCAGCTGGATCTGCTGCAGCGCTGCGTGGATCGCTTCTGGGAGGAGCTGGCGGCGGCCTTGGAAAGCGGCCCGGTGCTGCAGCGCTCTCAGGAGCTCGTGTGCACCCTGCTGGAGGAACTCAAACTCACTTATCTCAGCCAGATCAGCCGCAGCGGTATCGCCGGCCTGATCGACGAGCTCGATCAGCTCACGGTGAAGCCAGGCCGCTCAGAACCTCGTCCCAGCGCGACGGATCAAAGCCTGTGAGGATGGTGCCATCGGGCGCCACCAGAAACGGGCGCTTGATCAGGCGACCATCGGCGGCGAGGGCCTGGAGCAGCTCGGCGTCGCTCCAGGCTCGCACCGTGGCGGCACCCAGCTCGCGATACCGCACACCGCTGGTGTTGAGCAGCCGTGATCGGCCCAGCTGCACCAGGGCCTGCTCCAGCTGGGCCAGGGGAGGCGGCGAGACGGTGATATCGCTGATGCTGGCCGCTACACCCCTGTCGTGGAGCCAGCGCAGGGCTCGACGACAGGTGCTGCAGGAGGCATAGCTGTAGAGCTGCAGGGCGCCCAAGGGCTTACTTGAGACCCACCAGCGACTTGATGGCCCCGAGCAGGCTGTTGGAACCCTTGCCCACGCCATCCGACGGGCGGGTGCGGATGGTGACGTCGCCGTTCACGGAGGTGCGGCAGCTCAGCCGATAGGAGGCGGGACGATCGGCTAGGTAAACCTCCTCCACATCGCTGCGGGGGGAGAGGTTGCGAGCCCCCTCGATCACTTCCACCACGCAGGTGCCGCACTGGCCCAGACCGCCGCAGTTGTTGACGTTGTTGAGACCGTTGTAGGGGTTGACGCCGGCATCGAGAGCGGCTTTGCGCAGATTGGCTCCCTCGATGCATCCCACCTGCTGGCCTTCGTTCTCAAAACGGATGGTGGGCACGATCGGGCTGGAGGAACGCGCCGCCCAACTTAAGGCACGCAGGGCGCCTCACGGGCCCTGGTGGACAGATGGGCGTCGGAACCCGTGACTAGCATCGTCGGATCCTGCACCTGGTCTGCCGTTGATCACGCCACCCCCGGAGGAGTTGGCCAGCGCGAGCGATGCCGGCCTGCAGCACGATCGGCTGGTGCAGCAGGTGGTGCCGGGATACGCCAGCCTGGCGCGGCTGGGGGTGGCCCTGCTGGCGGCCTCCCCGCTCGGGGCCAGGCCAGGAGCCCGTGTTCTTGTGGCGGGCTGCGGCACGGGGGCGGAGCTGCTCGAGGCACGCCACCAGTGCCCCGACTGGCAGCTCACAGCTCTCGATCCATCCGAGGCGATGCTGGCCGCCGCCCGCCGGCGCCTGCACGATCAGCCGGGCATTCACTGGCAAGCCAGCACCGTGGAACAACTGGCCTGCGGGGATCCCCATGATGGAGCCCTTGCCGTGCTGGTGCTGCAGGCCCTCCCCGACGACGGCAGCAAGCTGGCGTTTCTCACCGCCCTGGCCCGCCAGCTCAAGCCGGGTGCCCAGGCGCTCCTGGTCGACCTGGCCGAGCCGGAACGGTCTGCCCTCCAGGCGCAGCTGCGACAGGCACGGCTCGGCTATCAGCGCGCCAGCGGCCTGGATGTGGATCCGCAGAGCCCGCCCCAGCTCAGCCAGGCGGTGCATCCGATCGGCGCCTCCCGGCTCACGGCCCTGGTGGATGCCGCCGGCTTCGGCGATCCGGCCCGGATTTTTCAGGCCCTCGACGTGGAGGGTTACCTGATGCAGCGGCGCGATGGACCGGCGGCCACCCGTTAGCGCGCTGCGGCCTGGTCGTGAGCCCGCACGCAGTGATCGAGCAAGGCGGGTACATGGGTTTCATCGAGCCAGCCGGTGATCTGGGTCACGCGTCCCTCCAGGCTCTTGTAAGTGCGGAAAAACTCAGCCACCTCCTCCAGCTGATTGGCCGCGATCTGGCGGATGCTGCGGATGGCCCGCTGGCCCGGATCGGCACAGGGCACACAGAGCAGCTTGCCGTCGTGGGCCCCGCAATCGATCATGTCGAGAATGCCGATGGGCCGGGCTGTGAGCAGACAGCCGGCAAAGGTGGGCTCCGTCATGATCACCAGAGCGTCCAGCGGGGCGCCATCGTCGGCCAGGGTGCCGGGCACAAACCCGTAGTCAAACGGATAGCGCACGGAAGAGTGCAACACCCGATCGAGGGCCATGATTCCCGCGTCAGCGTTGTATTCATATTTGTTACGGCTGCCGGCCGGAATCTCCACCACCAGATTCACCACCCCGGGGGCTGGTGAAGCCGACAGTCGCGTCAGATCCATGGCTCAGGGGGCGCGGCAGGTTGGAAGGGAGGGTGATCGTGAGCGAGGAACTGGCACGATCGAGGAGTACGGCACCCAGGGGAACCGTGAGGGTGGCTGCGGCGATCAGCAGACCCAGCACCAGCCGCAGCGGTTCAAGCACGGGGTGGGGCTCGATCAGGCCTTCGCGAAGCTCTGGGGGCGGCAGACCGGGAGAGCGGGGAGGATCGTCGTCGCCGTCATCAGTGGAGGCGGCCTGGAGGGAAAGAGCGCTGTTCATGGGGGTGGCGAACACAGCCGCCACACGATTCAAGTGACAGAATCAAGCACCATTCTGGCACCGATCAGCGCGGACGGAGGCAGGGCTCAGGCGGCCGGTCGCGCCTGCTGCTCGTGGTGGTTCTGGGAGAGGCTGTTCTGGCGGTGAGCGCTCAGGTCGGCGGGAGCCGTGTCGAGACCATCGAGACGGAGGCGGATCTGGCGCAGCTCCTCGAGGATCGCCCCCAGCAATTGCTGCGTGGCGGTAGACGGCGAGCTGAGCACCTCCACGGTGACCTCGCGGATGCGCAACACATCGCGGGCGAAACGCGCCACTTCGTTGGGGTGGAACAGCAGCGGATCCTTCTGATCGCTGCGATATTCCGGATTGAGCTTGCGGGGATTGAAAGCGGGATTGAGATTGCGGGGATCGGTGTTGGTGTAGCGGTACACCGAAGCGCGCGAACGATTGAGGCTCTTCTGAACGTCGTCAATGCCGATCAGTGCTTCGTTACTGGCTGAGCGATCGGCGGCAATCTGGGATCCGTGTTCCACGGGGATCTGGGTTCCCGAACCGACCACTGCGGAGGGGATCGGCTCTGAAGAAGACAGCATCTGTCGGGCAGATCCCGGAAACGTCCGGGCGACATTAGCAGAGATTTCCAGTTTCGTCTGAAGCGCTGGTGATAGGGTCCGCGCACCCTGCCGAGCCCCGAGCCATGCGCGTGTCACGCCTGATGCTGGTGACGCTGCGCGAGGATCCGGCCGAGGCCGAGATTCCCTCCCACCGATTGCTGATCCGCGCCGGCTACATCCGTCGCGTGGCCTCAGGGATCTACGCCTACCTGCCGCTGCTCTGGCGGGTGCTGCGCAAGATTTCCACCATCGTGCGGGAGGAGATGGAGGCCACCGGCAGCCTCGAAACGCTGCTGCCCCAGCTGCAGCCCGCGGAGCTGTGGCAGCGCAGCGGTCGCTGGGATGGCTACACCGCCGGCGAGGGGATCATGTTTCACCTGGTGGATCGGCAGGAGCGGGCCCTGGGCCTTGGCCCCACCCATGAAGAAGTGGTCACCAGCCTGGCGGCTGATCTGCTGCGGTCGTATCGCCAGTTGCCGGTTTGCCTGTATCAGATCCAGACCAAGTTTCGCGATGAGATCCGCCCACGCTTTGGCCTGATGCGGGGGCGGGAGTTCATCATGAAGGACGCCTATTCCTTCCACGCCGATGAGGCCTGCCTGAGGCAGACCTACGGGGCCATGGACGGTGCCTATCGCCGCATTTTCGCCCGCTGCGGCCTCAGAGCCGTGGGGGTGGAAGCCGACAGTGGCGCCATCGGTGGATCCGCCAGCCAGGAGTTCATGGTGCTGGCCGATGCGGGAGAAGATCTGGTGCTGGCCAGCCCCGACGGGCGCTATGGGGCCAACCAGGAGCGGGCGGTGTCGCTGCCGGAGCCGGCCGTGCCCCTGCCCCCCGGCTCCGGCCCCAGCGCGCTGGCCACCCCCGGCCAGAGCAGCATCGAAGCGCTCTGCACAGCCCACGGCTTTCACCCCAGCCAAACCGTGAAAGTGCTGCTGCTGCTGGCGCGGTTTGCCGCCGGGCCGGTGCTGCCCCTGCTGGTGGCCCTGCGGGGCGATCAGCAGCTCAACGACGTGAAGCTCGCCAATGCGGTGGCCAGCCGGGCGCCGGAGGGAGCCGGGGCCCTGCTCGACATCGGTCCGCTGGAGGCCGACCGCTGTCGCAGCCTCGGGCTCAACCTGGATCTGACGGGCGTGCCCTTCGGCGCGATCGGCCCAGACCTCGACAGCGGGGTGCTGGAGTGTGGGGATGCCCGGCTGCAGCGACGCTTTGTGCGCCTGATCGATGCCACCGCCGCGGAGCTGGAATGTTTTGTCTGCGGGGCCAACCAGCGGGATCAGCACCGCGTGGGTGTCCGCTGGAGCGATCTGCAGCTGCCCGATGCCGACGGGCTCGATCCCCGGCAACGGCTGGATCTGCGTGCCGCCCAGCCCGGCGATCGCTGCCAGCACGATCCCAGCCAGCGGCTTCAAGCCTCCCGCGGCATCGAAGTGGGGCACATCTTTCAGCTCGGGCGCAAATATTCCCAGGCCCTCGAAGCCCGCTTCACCGCCGAAACCGGGGAGGAGGACCCCCTGTGGATGGGCTGCTACGGCATCGGCGTGTCGCGGCTGGCCCAGGCCGCCGTGGAGCAGCACCACGATGCCAACGGCATCTGCTGGCCGGTGTCGATCGCCCCGTTTGAGGTGATCGTGGTGATCGCCAGCACGCGCGACGCCACCCAGGTGGCGCTGGCGGAGCGGATCTATGCCGACCTGCTGGCGGCGGGGGTGGATGGGCTGTTAGACGACCGCGAGGAACGGGCGGGCGTGAAATTCAAGGATGCCGACCTGCTGGGCATTCCCTGGCGCCTGGTGGTGGGGCGTGGAGCAGCCTCGGGCCAGGTGGAGCTGGTGGAGCGGGCCGGGGGCGCCACCGAAGAGCTGGCGGCCGATGCGGCGGTGGCGCGGCTGCTCACCCGGCTGGCCGTGCAGCGCCAGGGCCTGGCCGACCACGCGCCGTAGGATCCGCCGATCCGCAGTCTCCACAATGGCCGCCCTTCTGCGCCGTTTGTCCAGCTGGGCGGTGGCCCTGTGCCTCAGCCTCGGCCTGCTGCTCAGCGCCTGCGGCAGCACCGGTGCACTCAGCGGCAACTATGTGAACGACACCGTGACGGTGGCCGACACCCTGCTGGCCACCATCGCCCTACCCCAGGACGACCCAGGCCACGCCGAGGCGGAGCGCTCAGCCCGGGCCCTGATCAACGACTACACGGCCCGGTACCGGCCCCGGGCCGAGGTGAATGGACTGGCGTCGTTCACCACCATGCAAACGGCTCTCAACTCGCTGGCCGGCCACTACGCCAATTACGCCAACCGCCCCCTGCCCGACGCCCTGCGCAGCCGGCTGGAGAAAGAACTCAAGAAGGCGGAGAGCACAGTGGTGCGAGGCGCCTGAGCCATCCCGTGGGTTTCGTTGCGATCTTTTGACGAACGACCCCCTGATCTGAGAGGCTTCCGCATTGTGCTTTGAAGCGGCTTCGGGCCGCTGCGTCCTTGGCCAACGTTGTCGTCATCGGTGCACAGTGGGGCGACGAAGGGAAGGGCAAGATCACCGACCTGC
>JAYKGR010000129.1:0-5210 GCA_035285645.1 Cyanobacteriota bacterium
TGGAAAGGTTTTTGGCCTCTCCCTCCACCTTGGTGATGCGCCGGCTGGTCGGAGCCCCCATCACCCGTTCACTGAAGCGACGGATATCAATCCGATCGCCCACCTGGTAATCCACAATCGTGTCGTAGGACAGACGCCCCGCCCCAGGCACACCCGTGTGGAAGCTGGGGAAGATGAAGTCGTCGGCCAGGGCGGTGCCAACCAGCACATCCTGACTGCGCGTGGCCTTGAGGGTATCCACGGCAAACGCTAAGGGGTCGGAATCCGCCTCGCCCACAGCGAGATCAGCAGGCCGAGCCACCAGTTGGTGGGTCCCCTGGCCAAGGCTGCGCAGCTCCTGCGGGCTGAACGCGTGGCTGAAGCCACCCTGGGCATCGGCCTGCACCGTGGTGAGCACGCTGCCATCCACCAGCAGCTGCAGGGCTCGGCCGGGGTCGGTGGTACCGGTGATGCGGTTATCGCCCAGCCTGGCACTCACCCGGCTGTCCGCTCCGCCCACAGCGCTCACGCTGGGGGGCACCGGCGTGAGGCTCAGATCAGCACCCACCGCCAGGCTGTTGCGGCTCCACTGGGGAAGACCCGTGGTGGCATCGCGGCCGGATAGCAACTCAAACCCAGCTGCGATACCGGCATGGTTCACCGTGAGATCAAGAAAGCCGCGGCGATTGAGATCGGCATAGGCAAGATCAGGCACATAAGCCCGAAAGAGGCCATCCAAACCATCGATCCCCGGGAAAGCCTGGCGCAGAAAGGCATCAGCGCCGGGGAGCAACCGCTCCAAACCAGGTGATGTAACGCCAGGGGTGGCCAATTCAACACCCACGACAGCGCCAGGGGTGTTGGGATCAGCAGTGAACGTGTCGAGCACCCCGGCCCAGGCGTTGTGGGTGTCGCCCGCCAGGCTCACCAGCTTCTTGCCGAGGGCCTGGGCTGTTTGCAGGATGGTTTCTCGCTCCACGCCGTAGCCATCCCAGGCATCCAGGTTGAAAGGGATCTTCTGAGGGCTGCTGAGCAGGGCTTGCTCTTCAACAGTGAGCGGTAGGCCGTCGGCTCGTTTTTGCAGCGGCGTGGCGTATTGGCTGAGCAGCGCCAGCAGCTGGGCCTGGGCCGCTGCCGGATCGGTGGTCGCCAGCTGGGTGACGGCGGTGGCCCCCAGAAGCAGCTCCGCCGGAACCGTCATGTTCTGCATCAGCGTCTGCTGGCCAAGCAGCTGCCAGGTGGCGGTGGAGGTTGCCATCTCCTGGGTGAGCCAGGCCAGCTGTGCAGCGCCGATCATCTGGCGGCTGGGATCGCCGTAGGCGGTCGCCAGCACCTGCTGCACCGGCCCGTCGGCGTAATCCAGCTGCCGGTCCCTGGCCGTCAGGCGAGTTTCCAGCACATGCAGCGACAGCACATCGCTGAAATCAAATGAGCGGTAGCCCTGGGTGAGGGGAGTGGTGGCACTGCCTGCATCGCTACCGCGGCGGCGTTCAGGCTCCCGAATCGGCAGCCATTCGTAATAAGCCCGCAGGGCTGCATCGCGGCGGGTCGTCCATGATCCTTCCGTGGCGGTGTCATGGTTTTCGGCACCATCACGGTAGCTGTTATTCGCCGTTTCATGGTCATCCCAGATGGCGATCAATGGGGCGCCGGCCCGCAGATCCACTAAGCCTTGGTCGGTGTGATATTGCTGATAGCGCAACCGATAATCCGCCAAAGTGATCAGCTCCTGGGCAGGCACAAAGCCACGGTCTCCAGCGGCATCTTCCGCCTGGGGATAACCTCCCTGGCCATACTCATAAATGTAATCACCCAGATGAAGGATGGCGTCATAGGGCTGGCTGCGATTGATCTCAGCTGCCCGGCTGTAGGCCTCAAAAGCCTCCGCTGCGGTGAAATTGGCGCAGGAGAATACCGCAAGGCGCACGCTCTCGGCGTCGCTCGACAAGGTACGGGTTTCGCCAGTGCGGGAGGTCACCCCACCCACCGTGAAGCGATAGTAGTAGCGGCTGCCAGGTTGGAGTCCACTGGCCTCCACCTTCACCGTCCAGTCGCGATCCGCAGTGGTGCTGAACAGACCGCTGTTCAGCACCGTGCCCGCGGCAAAATCGGCACTTGTAGCAATCTCCCACTGCACAGGAATCGAGGCTGCCGCAAACCCAGACGGCGGGCTAATGCGGGTCCAAAGGATCACCGAATCGCCATACGGATCTCCCGATGCCACGCCACTGGCAAATACCTCAGCAGCCTGCCGACCCGCCACAGCATCCACACCGCTGGGGGTAACGAGCTGCAGATCCACCACCAGGGGATCGTGGTCGGAGGTTCGAAAGGGATCGATGGCAAAAAAATCCTGCCGCGAGGCATTGCCATTGCTGCTGGAATCGAGGTTGTAATCGCGGAACGCAGGCTCAGCGGAATTGATCGCCCACTCCTCCGCTGCCACCGCCTGAGCCCGCATGCTGGGTGAAAGCAGGGCGTGGTCGAGGGCACCGGTCATGTCGACCGGATTGAAGAACGCATAGGAGCGGGGTGGTACGCCGGTGAACGCTGGAATGGCATTCACGTAGCCCTCGCTTTCCAGCAGGCGAATGGGATCTTCCTTGGCATAGCTGTTGAGATCGCCAAGAATCATCCAGTCGGGGTCACCGCTGCCGGTGGGGTCCCGCTGCAACCAACGCGCCAACTCAGCGGCGGCGGCCAAACGGGTGGCGTTGTAGGCCGACTGGCCATCGAGCTGATCCTGATCAGCCCCCACCGCATCGGCGGCACCCTTCGACTTGAGGTGGTTGACCACCAGATTGAGCACCTCACCGCCTTCGATCTGACGGAAGCTCTGGGCCAGAGCCGGACGGTTCTTGTCGGTGGCGTAGCCCAGGGGGTTGGTGAAGGCGGGGGTGTCGAGCACCGCTGCATCACCCACCGGAGCCACCACGGTAGGGTCATAGATCAGGGCCACTTTGATCGCATCGCTGCCGATCAGGCCCGTGGGTACGGGGGCAAAGCTGCGCGCACTGCCGGCTGCTGCGGCCGCCTGATTCAACCGGCCCACCAGAAGCGCCAGCGTGGCGTCGTCGGCATCATTTTCTACCTCCATCAGGCCGATCACGTCAGCGTCCAGGCCCAACAGGGCTGTCGTGAGCTTGGTGAGCTGACGGTCGAGTTCGGCGGCACTGTTGGCCCCTCGCGGTGCCAGGCCGGTGTCGGTGAGCGCGCCGCTGGCGTTGAGGGTGCTGAACAGATTGAGGACATTGAAGCTGGCCACCCGCAGGTCGCCGTGGCGCTCCGGCGCCGTGAGCGGCCGGGGGTTGAGGCTGGTGAAACTCACCGGGGCGGTGGGCTGTAACCGATAGCGGTTGAAGTCGTAGGAGAGCACCCCTTCCAGGGGAGCGGATACCTGATCGCCGCGGCGCAGCAGCAGGTCGGCGACCACCGGTGCCGCGGCCGTGGCATTGGCGGCCGTGCGGTAACTGGTGTTGCTGCCGTCATCGAGCACGAGTTCACGGCGGGCCATGGCCTGCTCAGCCGCATAGGCCGCTGCCCCAGGCAGTTGCACATTGGTGGGCTGCTCGGGCAGACCACCCGCGCTGAGTTCAACCTCGCCAAAGCGGAACTGGCCAAACAAGCCATTGACGGTGAGCGGCTCGTCGAACCGCACCCACATCCCCTCCCAGGGCTCCAAGTCGGCGACGCTGCTGCGGGCCGCCACCAGGTCGGGGATGGTGGTGATCGCCACGTCGTCGAGCACACCCGTGGCTTCGCGGCTTAGTGCCGTGATGGTGGTGAGACTGGTACGGCCAAAACTCTCGGCCACGGTGCCGCTCACCAGCACCCGGTCGCCAACCGCGAGGTCCAGGTTGAGGCCCCCCAGTCCATAAGCCACATACAGGCCCTCCGAACTGAGTGGATCACTGTCCCAGTCGACGGTTTCCTCCTGCAGAAACACCCCGCCCAGCTCCACCGAGGCCTGAAAATCACCCACAACCACAGCGCGCACCCGTACCGTCTGACCCTGCAGGGGACTGCTGCTGCCGCTGCCCTGAATGGCGGAGATCGGGGTGATCGCCAGCGCATCGCTGATGGTCACGCTGGCATCGGCAGTGCCCAGGCTCACTCCTGTTTGCGGTGGCAGGCTGAGGGCCAAGGTTTCCTGGCCTTCGGCCAAGCCGTCTTCCAGGGCGGTAATCTCCAGATCGACGCTGCTGGCCCCAACCGGAATGGTGACGCTGCCGCTGAGCATTTCGGCCACATCGGCCTGATCGGCGGCGCCGGGCCCAGCAGCCAACACATAGGGCACGATGAGCGCCACACCAAGGTCGCCGCCGCTGCGGCTGAAGCGAAACAGGCCGGTATCGGCGCTGCCCTCGGTGGCCTGATCATCCAGAGCGACCACGCTGACCGTAGGGCTGACAGCTCCAGCCAGGGTGAGGCTGAGGTCGTCGATGGCCAGGCCGTGGTCGTTGCCGCTGTCGTTGCGCTCCTGCCAACGCAGCCAGAGGGTCGACCCGGATTGCCAGCCCAGGTTGGTGAGCTGGCCTCCGCGGCCGTTCACCCGGCCGGCGCTGTTGCCATCCACCGCTGCTGCGCTGCTGCCGATCACCGGCGACGACCAGGTGAATGAACCACCGGGGGTAATCCAGCTGGGCACGCTGGCGAGATCCACACCGATGCCGAACTCCAGCACCATGTCTTGGAGGCTGGTATTCCCGCCATTGCGCCACTGCTCGCCAGCAAAGCTGAGGTCAAGAGCATCGATGACGCTGGCCGTGTCATTGGTGAGGGCCAAGGCAATCCATCCCGCCAAGGCACCAGACGATGCACTGCCGAAATAGGAACCACCGGAACCCACTCCACCCAGAGCCCTGTCGGAATCCCCGCTGGCGCCAAAGCTGTAGAAGCTACCGGCGTTGGCACTGCCGCTACCCGTGGTGTAGGCCGTGATTGCCGTGCCTGGCTCCGGCTGCCGGAACAGGTACCAACCCTCCAGGGTCAGGTCGTTGGTCCAGGTGAGGCCGGAGCCGCTGGCGGCCAGGCCGTCAAAGCTCTGGCTGTAGCTGCCGTTGAAGGAAACAGACATGGCGGCTGTCCTCAGGCGAGGGTGATCGGTGAGCCGGCCGACAGGTTGAAATCCTGGAGGTGAATCAACATGTCGCTGTGATCAAAACGGCCCCTGCCGTTGTTGACCGCCACGAAGGTGCCATTCATACCCTCCACAGTAAAAGCACCCACCC
>JAYKGR010000130.1:0-3034 GCA_035285645.1 Cyanobacteriota bacterium
AGCGGCTGGCCGGCAAGCCGGTGCGGGTGACCTTGATCGACAAGCGCAACTTCAATCTGTTTCAGCCCCTGCTTTATCAAGTGGCCTCGGGCCTTGTTCCAGAAGCTGACATCGCCACCCCGCTGCGCCATCTGCTGCGCCGGGCCGACAACGTGCAGGTGCTGCTGGGTGAGGTGGTTGACCTCGATCCCGCCGAGCGCCAGGTGACCTTCAACGGGATGCACCTGCGCTACGACCATCTGATTCTCGCCACCGGATCGGGCAGCAGCTTCTTCGGCCACGAGGCCTGGCGGCCGCTGGCCCCGCCGATGAAGATCCTCGAACACGCCGATGAGATTCGCCGCCGCCTGCTCAACGCCCTCGAGGCGGCCGAGCAGTGCCCAGACTGCGAGCGCTGCCGGGTGCTGCAATCGGTGGTGGTGGTGGGAGGCGGCCCCACCGGCTGCGAACTGGCTGGTTCGCTGATGGAACTGATGCGCGATGTGGTGAGCACCGAATTCAGCCAGCTTGATCCCGACCTCTGCCGGGTGACGCTGGTGGATCCCGGTGATCGGGTGCTGCGGGCCATGCCCCCCGCCCTCTCGGAGGCCACCCAGACCTACCTGCGCCGCCAGGGGGTGGAGCTGATGCTGGGGGCCAGGGTGCAAGAGATCACCCCCGGACGGCTGCTGGCCACCCTCAAAACCCCGGCTCCGGGCCAGGCCGCCGAGCAGCGCCTGGAGGCCGCCACCATCTGCTGGACCGCCGGCGTGCGGGCCTCGCACCTGGGCCGGCTGCTGGCGGAGCGCACCGGCTGCCCGCTCGATCGCGGTGGCAGGGTGATCGTGCAGCGCGATTTCACGATTGCCGACCATCCGGACATCAGAGTGGTGGGCGACCTCTGCTCCTACAGCCACACCGCCGATGCCAAGCCCCTGCCCGGCATGGCGGGGCCAGCGGTGCAGATGGGCGGATGGGTGGCACTCGACATCCTGGCCGGCCTCCGCGGCGAGCGGCAGCGGCCGTTCCAATGGTTTGACTTCGGCAGCATGGCCGTGATCGGGCGCCGCTTTGCCGTGGCCGATCTGCGGGGGCTGCAGTTCACCGGGCTGGCGGGCTGGCTGCTTTGGGGGCTGGCCCACCTGGCCTTCATGCCCGACAACGAAAACCGGGTGAGCCTGCTCACCAAATGGCTGTGGGCAATCGCCACCGGCGAACGGGCCGCCCTGCTGATCACCGGCCGGCCGGATCAGCACATCGGCGTGGAGGTGGGTCTGGAACAGGTGGAGCTCACCCTGCCATCCGAAGATCAACCCGAAGACGAACTGCCCCAGGTCGCCTGATCGCCTTGACCCGTAAGCGCGTCGCCCCTGTCTTGACCCAGCTGCTGCAGCTGGGCCTGCTGGGGGTGGCGGTGGGATTGGCCTGCTGGCCGCTCAACCTGCTCGACCGCTGGCAGGACGCCCTGCTGGGGACACTGCCCGCCTTTGGCGGCCACTGGAGCGGCGCCAGCCTGGCCCTCGCCCTGGCACCGCTGCTGGCGATGCCGCTGCTGCTGCGCCTGATGCGGCGCTGGCCCCATGGCGGTGGCTCCGGCATTCCCCACACCCTGGTGGTGCTGGAGGAGCCCGCTCTCAGCGGCCAGCTGATGGGGCCCGGCGCCACTGGGGCCCGGCTGGGGCTCTGGACCCTGGCCACCCTGGCGCTGCTGCCACTGGGGCGAGAGGGACCGGTGGTGCAGCTGGGGGGGGCGGTGCTGGTGGCTCTGCAACGGCGCTGGCCCCGGCTGCTCGGCTGGATGGCCGCCAGCGATCGCCTGGCGGTCGCCGCGGCCGCTGGCCTCGCCGCCGGGTTCAACACTCCGCTGGTTGCGGTGTTGTTTCTGATTGAAGAACTCTGTGGCCGCTTCAGCCCTGCCCTGGTGTGGCCCGGCCTGGTGGTGGCGGCCCTGGCAGCCCTGGTGAGCGGCCTGGGAGGCCAGCCCGAATTTGCCCTGGGCGTGCTGAGCGCCCTGCCCAGCGAACCGCTGCAGCTGCTCTGGGCGGTGCCCTGCTGTCTGCTGGCCGGAGCGATGGGGGCGCTGATGAGCCTGCTGCTGTTGCGGCTGGCCAGCTGGCTGCGCACGCCGCTGCGGCATCGCCCGCTGACGGTGGGCCTGGGGCTGGGGGCCGCCATCACCCTGCTCGGCCTGGTGAGCGGCGGTGCCGGCCTGGGCGATGGCGAACGGCTGATGACGGCGTTGATCCACGGCGAGTCGCCGGCGGCCCCGGCGCCGCTCAGCCTGCTGGCCAGGTTGCTGGGCCCGGTCCTCGCCCTGGCGGCTGGCACCCCGGGGGGGTTGATCGATCCGGCCCTCGCCCTGGGGGCCCTGCTGGGCCACACCATCGGCACCCCCCTGGGGGCTGGTTCGCTGGCGCTGGCCCTGTCGATGGCCGCCTGCCTGGCTGGGGCCACCCAGCTGCCGCTGGTGAGCCTGGTGCTCTCGCTGCGGCTGGCGGGCGACCAGCAGTTGCTGCCCGGCATGCTGCTGGCGGCGGCGCTGGGGGCGGGTGTGGGCCGGCTGGTGCAGGGCCAGTCGGTGTACCACGCCCTGGCGGACACCCTCAGGCCGCCACCGGCAGCTGCGGACACGCCTCCACAAGAGCGCGGGTGATGGCGGCCTGCGGGGCCGCCAGCAGGCGGGCACCGGGCCCTTCCTCCACGATCCGGCCGCCATCGAGCACGATCACCCGGTGGCAGAAGCCGCTGGCCACGCTGAGGTCGTGGGTCACGAAGATCAGCCCCAGGCCGAGGCGCTGCTGCAGCCCCCGCAACAGCTCCAGCACCTCCGCCTGCACCTCGGCGTCGAGCATGCTCACGCTCTCGTCACAGAGCAGCACCCGCGGTTGGAGAATCAGGGCGCGGGCGATCGCCACCCGCTGCTGCTGTCCGCCCGAGAGCTGGCGGGGCAAACGCCCCTCAAATGCCTCCGGCGGCTCCAGGCCCACCGCCGCCAGCAGCTCCCTGGCCTTCTGGCGGGCCTCGCCGCGGCTGGCCAACCCATGGATCAACAGCG
>JAYKGR010000131.1:0-15032 GCA_035285645.1 Cyanobacteriota bacterium
CGCGCAGGGCGACACCGGCCTCTTCGTCGAGCACCTCATAGGCGCTGGCGATCTCCTTTTTGAGGTCGGCCACGAGCGGGTAGGCGATCTCGCCGATGCCGCCATTTTTGCGATCGGTCTGAATCCAAGCCAGGTGGCTGAACTGGCTGTCAACCGATACGCCCAGCACCTCGGTGTTGCGGCTGGAGAAATCAGCGTAGCGATCGCTGAATGCGGTGATCTCGGTGGGGCAGACGAAGGTGAAATCGAGGGGGTAGAAGAACAGCACCACATACTTGCCGCGGTACTGGGAGAGCTTCACCTCCTTGAATTCCTGGTCGACCACAGCGGTGGCCGTGAAGTCGGGGGCCGGCAGACCAACGAGCCTGGACATGGTGGGGGACGGAGGAGCGATGGGGGTGAACCAACAGGAAGGGTGCGCCTGGAACCGCTTGGGATCCGCTGTCGAAAGCGAAGTCGAATCGACTTCCAGTTGGCTCTTTACAACCTATCACAGCTCCAGGGGCCTTGGCTGTGGCAACCGTGGGCCTACGCTAAGTGAATGACCAAGACTCCCAACAGCACCTGGGACCCCTCGGTGCTCCGCAAATACAGCAGCACCGGCCATTTTCGTCTGCTCAACCAGGTGCGCTCCGAGCTGCGGGCCCAGCCTCTGGTGCGGCCCGGCGAGGGCGAGAGCGTGGCCGAGGTGAACCGCAGCCGCGCGCTCACCCGGGCGATCGAATCGCGGGCCGGTGGCGGCCGCTCACGCCGCTCCGCCGCCCGCGTGGCCGATGTTCGCCCCGCGCAGCCCCCCTTCGATCCGATGGCCAGCCTGCCGCCCGTCGACGGCGGCGACGATGAGGCCGCCGCGTCGGCCCGCAGTTTCCGCGAACGGCTCAACGCCATCGACATGCGCTGACGCCCCGGCCGATGCGCATCGCCCGCTACCTCACTCCCGACGGCACGGTGGAGTACGGCGGCCTGCACGCCGATGGCAGCCTGGAGCGACTGCAGGGAGACCCCTTCAGCGGCGTGGTGCCATTGGGCGAGGCGGCACGGGTGCAGCGCTGGCTGGCGCCGGTGCAGCCCAGCGCCATCTTTGGCATCGGCCTCAACTACCGCCGCCACGCCCAGGAAACCGGCGCCCCCCTGCCGGAGTATCCGGTGCTCTTCATGAAGTCGCCAGCGGCGCTGCAGCACCCCGATGGGCCGATTGAGCTGCCGGTTTCCCTGGCCAGCCACCAGGTGGATGCCGAGGCCGAGCTGGCGGTGGTGATCGGCCGCCGCTGCCGCAACGTGAGCCGCAGCGAAGCCCTCGAGGCGGTGGCGGGTTACACCTGTGCCAACGACGTGAGCGCCCGCGACTGGCAAAAGCTGCTGGGTGGTGGCCAGTGGTGTCGAGGCAAAACCTTCGACACCTTTGCCCCCTTGGGCCCTGTGCTCACCACCCCGGCCGCCATCCCGGATCCGGGCGATCTGGAGCTGCGGGGCTGGCACAACGACGAGCTGGTGCAGCACGCCCGCACCAGCGACATGATCTTCGATGTGCCGGCGTTGATCGCGTTTCTCAGCGCCAGCACCACCCTGCTGCCCGGCAGCGTGATCCTCACCGGCACGCCCCACGGCGTGGGCATGGCGGCCGATCCCCCCCGCTGGCTGGCGCCGGGCGACACCGTGGCGGTGGAGATCGAGGGCATCGGCCGGCTCCGCAATCCGGTGATCCGGGAGGCCAGCGCGCCCGAGGTCACTCCCCCAGGGCGTCGGCCACAGCCCGCTGAAACACCGACTCCTCAGGGGTGACCCCCGTCCAGCGCTCAAAGATCTGCATCGCCAGCTGCACCAGCATCTCCACCCCATCCACCACCCGACAGCCGTGCTGGCGGGCGGTGGCCAGAAAGGGGGTGATGCGCGGGTTGGTGATCACATCCACCACCACGCAGGCGGGATCCACCGTGTCCCAGCGCACGGGCACGGGCTCCAGCTCCGGGGCACAGCCGAGGTGGGTGGCGTTCATCAGCAGGGTGGTGCCCTGCGGCAGGGCCACCTCCCCCTGCCAGGGCTGCCACACGGCCGGCACCCCGCTGGCGCGGGTCACCGTGGCAGCCACCTCCTCCCCCTGCTCGCGCCGCCGGGTCACCAGGGTGAGGTGGGCGGCACCAGCCCAGGCGATCTCCACCGCCATCGCCCGTCCGGCGCCGCCGGCACCGAGCATCACCACCCGCTGGCCAGCCAGGGGGGCCACCTTCTCGATCGCTTTCACCACGCCCTTGCCGTCGTTGTTGTGGCCGATCAGGCGCCCCTGCTCGATCGTCACGTAGTTCGCGGCCCCGATCGCGGTGACATCCCGATCGACAGCGTCGAGCAGGGGGATCACCGCCACCTTGTAGGGCACGGTGATGCCAACACCGCGGTAGCCCAGGGGCCGCAGGGCCCGCACCGCCAAGGCCAGATCAGCCTCATCGGCGATGTCGTTCTTCCAGAACTGCCAGGGCAGCCCGTAATGGGCATACACCGCATCGAACATGCGATCGATCGGGTTTTCCGCCACCGGATGGCCAAGCATGCCGGTCATCTGCTTCTGCGGCGGGATCAGGGGAGCAGCCATGGCGGCGACAGCAGGGCCATCCCAGCTTGGCAACGGCCCGCCGCCGAGACCAGCCCCGGGCCACGCACCCAGGGGCTTATGCGGAGTCGCTATGAGTTAGGCTGCAGACATCGGCGCCGCCGCGCCACCGCCTCCCTCCCCCATGACACCGATGCAACAGGTTCCCCAGGTGATCTTCAAAACCCGCGTGCGCGATGAATCCGTGCCGGGCCCCAACCCCTACCGCTGGCACGACCTCAGCAGCGAGGCCCTCTTCCGCGGCCGGCGGGTGATCGTGTTCTCCCTGCCTGGCGCGTTTACGCCCACCTGCTCCTCCAATCACCTGCCCCGCTACGAGGAGCTGCATGAGCAGTTCCAAGCCCACGGCATCGATCAGATCATCTGCATCTCGGTGAATGACGCCTTCGTGATGTTTCAGTGGGGCCGCCACGTTGGCGCCCGCAACGTGTTTCTCCTGCCCGACGGCAACGGCGAGTTCACCCGCAAGATGGGAATGCTGGTGGACAAGTCGAATCTGGGCTTTGGCATGCGCTCCTGGCGTTACTCGATGCTGGTGAACGACGGAACCATCGAAACCATCTTCAGCGAGCCCGATTTCGGCGACAACTGCCCGATCGACCCCTTCGAGGTGTCGGACGCCGACACGATGCTCGCCTACCTGAACGGCAGCACCAGCCAGGGCGTCAGCCAGGCCCGCAGCTTCGAGGGCTGAGGGCAACACATGCTGTGATCAGCGACGCCTCAAGAAGGCTTCAGCACAAAAATGAATCATGATTGACTTAATTTAAAAGAAGAATTACCCGATTCTTCGCCAAAGCCAACCTGAAGCCGACGAAAGGCAGGCGATCCGGAGAAGATGAGCCCTGGCAGAATTAAACTGAATCATAAGTATGCCGGGGCTTTGAAAACATGGCAATCGAATATTTTCAGCCCCAATATTCCCCCTTCAGAGTTGCCAAATGGGTGGACAAATTGCCCATCCCTCAAGTTCTGAAACCAAGGGCGGTTGGCAACAACAACCAGCCCTGGGGCAACAAGCCTCCGGCCCTCTACACCGACGTTGATCCGCAGCAGCATTCCTACCACGGGATCGCTCCTGAGTATTTCAACCGCAAGGTTGCCGGCACCACTATTCCTTACTATCAAACCGGACAAACAGCCTGGTACGATCTCTTCATACGCCCCAGTAGTCATACTTTTTTCAACGACGTTGAACTGGCTGGAGCCAGCGAAACATTACGCCCCATTAGTTCACCCATTGTGGGTTATAACGGCATTACGCCGGGCCCCTTGTTCAAAACACGGGTTGGACGGCCCGTGGTGGTGCGTAACTACAACCAAGCCAGTGAGCATTTCTCCACCCACCTGCATGGAGGGCATAACGCCGCCCATGCCGATGGTTTTCCAACGTTTGTGGTAGAGCCGGGCAAATATCGAGACCACTACTACGCCAATACCGTGCCGATGAAGAACGGGAAGCCAGACTTCTCGGAAGCTCCATCGACCATGTGGTACCACGATCATGGCATTGATTTAACAGAGAAACACGTGCTGGAAGGCACGGCAGGGATGTGGCTCACCTTTGATGATCGGGAGCTCAATCTGATCAAGAACAAGGTGCTGCCAGGCTGGGGCGGAAGCCCGGCGGCCTGGAAGGAAGCCACCTTCATGAGTCAGCCCTCGAGATGGGATATTCCACTCGTACTTGCTGATAAGCGATTTAATGCCAACGGTACATTACATCACGATCCCCTGGAATTCGACGGCCAGCTCGGCGACATCGAAACCGTAAACGGAAAGGCGTATCCAACGCTCACCGTACAACCCACCAAATATCGTTTTCGGATCCTCGATGGTTCGATTGCCCGATTCTATAATTTACAACTATCAGACAATTATGGCGGCAGACCGCCGTTTATTGGCCTGGGCAGCGATACCTGGCTCTATCCCAAAGCCATCCGCCAAAACAACATTTTTCTCACCCCGGCTCAGCGGGCCGATGTGGTGATTGATTTCTCCAAATACAAAGCTGGAGATGTGGTGTATTTGGAAAATATCATGGAGCAAACCGATGGGCGCGGCCCCAAAGGAACTCCGCTCGATCCGAGGCCTCTGTTAACGCCCGATCGCCTGCTGAAATTCGAGGTTGCCGGCCCCAAGGTGCCCCCAGCCCAGATTCCCAAGGTGGTTCCTGGCACCCCGCTGCGGCCCCACAGCAAAATCGATCCCACCACCATTGCCGCTACGCGCACCTTTGAATTCAGCCGCCGCAACGGTCACTGGCAGATCAATCAGGTGGATTACGTACCTGAACATGCCAACTTCACCCCCTCCTCCGGTGGGGCAGAACGTTGGATCTTCCGCAACAATTCCGGGGGCTGGGCCCATCCGGTGCATGTGCACCTGGAGAGCCAGCAGGTGGAGAGCTACAACGGCCAGGCACCTCTACCACAAGATAGGGCGAAGCGCGACACCATCTGGCTCACCCCCAATGGCGAAGTCAGCGTGCTGATGCACTTCCGTACATTTGAGGGGCCATTTGTGCTGCATTGTCACATCCTCGGCCATGAGGATCTGATGATGATGCTGAACTTTGATCCCACCGTGGCCGAGCGCCCCGATGGGGTGCCGATTTCGCGCAACTATGCGCCGCCAGCCTTCAATCCCTATGTGCACCATGAGCCCCAAGGGATTGACACCACCGATATCACCAATACCACCGAGCTGGCCGCTTCATTGAATGCGCTCACACGACGTTCGTCGCGCAAGGGACGAGGTGCCTCGGGCAGGGGTTCCAAAGGGCATCGCGGCCATCGCGGCCACGCCGGTCATCGCGGCCACATCCGCCAGCGGTTTGTGCTGGCGGATGAGCGCCAGAGTGATCGCCCAACCGACGACTTCCGACGCGACAGCCTCATCTCCGGCGGTGAACGGCGCCGCCAGCGGCAGCCCCGTGGCGGCCCGGGCCGCGATGCTGATCGCCACCGCATCGCCGGCCTCAGCGGCAGCGATGCCCTGCTGTCTTCCTCCCGCTCCTGGCTCGACGCTCTTGCCGAAGCCAATCCCCTCGGCCAGCTGGCTGCGCAAGAAGCCCTCACCACCCTGTCCTAACCATCAGCCCCAGCAGAGCGTCTGAGGCCAACCGGGGCGCAGACCTGCCGCACGGCCCTGCACACCCCCATGGCAGCGCCAGCCTTGTGGGGTGTGCCCGGCTTCATGACGCTGCTCTGGATTCTGGTGGGCGGAGCCCTGATGAGCCTGGTTTCGCTGGTGGGGGGCCTCACCATGCTGATTGGACCCGGCCGGCTGCATCGCCTGCTGTTGCCGATGGTGGCCTTGGCCGCCGGCAGCCTCATGGGGGGGGCGTTCTTTCACATGATTCCTGAGGGCCTTGCCGGCCGTGATCCGCTCGATGGCAGCCTCTGGGTGGTGGCCGGCTTCAGCAGCTTTCTGCTGCTGGAAGTGAGCCTTCACTGGCACCACTCCCATACCGCCCAGAGCGGTGCAGGCCAGGCACCCAAACGCCCCGAAGGCCTGCTGATCCTGCTGGGCGACAGCCTGCACAACTTCATGGGCGGTGTGGGGATCAGCAGCACCTTTCTGATGCATCCCGCTGCCGGCGTGGTGGCCTGGCTGGCGGCTGTCGCCCATGAGATTCCCCAGGAGCTGGGCGATTTCGCCGTGCTTGTGCACAGCGGCTGGAACCGCCGCACGGCCCTGGTGGCCAACCTCATCGCGGCCCTCACCTTTCCCCTGGGAGGACTGCTCGCCTGGAGCCTGGCCGGCAGCCTGCCGCTGGGTGGTCTGACCCTGTTTGCAGCGGGCAATTTTCTCTACATTGCCGCCTCCGATCTGGTGCCTCAGATCAAAGAGCCATCGAAGCTGACGCCAGCGGCGGCGAGCAGCGTGCTTTGGTTTGCCGTGGGGCTGATTCTGATGCTGCTTTTGGCGCAGCCAGGGCTCACGATCCGCCCAACCTCTCCTGCACACCACGGAGGTGCATTCAGCATCGAGACGTCACAGCCTTTACGGCGCTGATTGCCGCGATCGTATGGTGGCAGCTTGTTGTTCAAGGCTCCCATGAGTACCCGTCGATCTGGAGTCGCCTGGCGATTCCTTGGCCGTAGCGGTATCGCCGTGATAGCCGCCACGGTGGCCCTCACCAGCGTGGAACTGGCCCAACCTGCCGCGGCCGCGCGCCTGAGCGAAACCAAAACCACCCTGCTGGGCAGCGCTGGCTCCAGCTCCGATCTGATCAGCCACGATGATGGTGGCAGCACCATTGCCAAGGGGCGCGGCCGGGGCCGCGGCAAGGGGCGTGGGCGCGGCAAAGGACGCGACGACAACCCCAGCAGCGATGACCGTGGTCGGGGCCGTCGGGGGCGCGGCAGCGACGACGTCAACGATGCACCCGACGACAGCGATGGCCGCGTGCGCAACGATGATCGCCGCCGTGGTCGCGGCAGCGACGACGTCAACGACGACGACTGAGGCTCACCCCGAGGGCCTCAGGCGATGACGGAGGTGGTCGCTGATGGCCTCGCCCAACAGTGTGAGGCCCGCCAGAGCGGCCACCACCGCCACCACCTGATCCCAGGCGAAGGCGCTGAGGGCCTCCAGCAGCTGGCTGCCGAGGCCTGCGGCGCCCACCAGCCCCACCACCACCGTTTCGCGCAGCATCACATCCGCGCGGTAGGCCCCGTAGGCCAGGTATGGGCCGGCCACCTCACTGCCCCGGCCATGGAACAGCGCCAAGCGGGGGCCTACGCCGGCCGCCACCAGCGCCTCCTCAGCCCCGCCGTCGGCGGCCTCCACCGCTTCCAGCAACAGCCGCCCCAGAATGCCCAGATTGTGCAGGCCCAGGGCGAGGGCCGCGGTGATCACGCCGGGCTTGAGCACAAACAGCAGCAGCAGGGCGATCAGAGGCGGCGGCCAGAGACGGCCCAGCGCCCAGGCAGCCCGCAACAGCAAGCGAGGCCAGCGCCCCGGTGAAGCGGCCAGCAGCAGCAACGGAGCCGTACCCACCGCCAGCGATGCCGCCATCAGGGTGAGCCCCACAGTGCCCGCCACCAGCGACAGCCAGGGCAGGGCCAGCAGGGCCGCCCCATCCGGCGTCTGCAGCGGTGGCAGGCCGCGCCAGCGCAGCAGGCTGGCCGGCTCCAACCCCAGGCCTCCAGCCAGGGCCACCGCCAGCGGCACCAGGCCCAACACCAGCAGCAGCAGCTCACGGCCACTGGCGGGGCCGCCCAGGGCCGCCGGCGCTTCAAGGCGCAGCGACTCACGGGCCGGCGCCTGCACCAGCCCCAGCCGCCGCGGCACCCACCAGCGCCGCCGCAGCCGCTCCAGCCCCGATTCCAGCAGCAGCATCACCAGCAGCAACAGCCACAAGCCGCTCCACAGCTCGCGAAACTCCAACGACTGCATGGTGAGCCGCAACTCGGTGCCCAGCCCGCCCAGGCCGAACACCCCCAGCAGGGTGGCACTGCGCAGCGCGCATTCCAGCCGGTACCCGCCATAACTCAGCAAGGCCGGCACCAGCGGCGGCCCCAAAGCGCTGACCAGGGCCGCCAGCGGCGGCGCTCCGGCGGTGCGCAGGGCCTCCAGAGGCTCGCGGGGCAAACCATCGAGCTGGTCGCCCAGCACCCGCGCCACCAGTGCGGCATAGGGAATCGTGATCGCCAGGATGGCCACCTCGGGGCGCAGGCCCAGCACCTGGAGCAACAGCAAACCCCAGATCAGCTCATGCACCGCCCGCGGCAGCGCCAGCAGGCGGCGCAGCAACAGCGCCGGCCAGGCCACCCCCAGCAGCCCCTGCCACACCACCCGGGCGCTGAACAGCGCCAGCAGCAGCCCCAGCAGCAGGCTGGTGATCCAGCCCAGGAGCGCCACCGCCACCGTGACCCCCAACCCCTCCAGCAGGGAACGCAGCACCAACGGATCGAGGGAGGGGGTGAGGGCCGCCAGGGCGAAGCGCCCCACCAGATCCAACCCGCCCCCATGCCAGAGCAACGGCACCTGCAGGGCCAGCGGCAGCAGCACCAGAGCCGGCAGCAGCGGCAGCAGCGGCAGGGCGGGCCGGGTCATAGCTCCGCCCGGTACAGCGCCTCGAGGGCAGCCAGATCGAGGGCGGCCAGCGGCTGATCGAAGCAGATCCGGCCGGCGCGCAAACCAATCACCCGATCAAAACCGGCCAGCAGATCGGGGCGGTGCAGGCTGAGCAGCAGGGCCTTCGGCGGTGCAGCCTGGGCCAGCAGCAGTTGCAAGAGGCCGGCCGCCAGGCGCGGATCGAGGCTAGCCAGCGGTTCATCGGCCAGCAGCAGGGTGGGCTGCTGGCGCAGCAGCCGGGCCAGCGCCACCCGCTGCCGCTGGCCGCCGGAGAGGCTGGCCACCGGCACCGGCAGCAGGCTGGGCTCCAGATCCACCTGGCGCAACGCCGCGGCGCAGGCGTCGCGCTCCACCGACACCACCAGATTGAGCAGGGCGCGAGGCCAGCCCCAGGCCGCCAGCCGGCCGGTGTTGAGGTTTTGCTGCACCGTGAGCGATTCGATCAGGCGCAGGTCTTGCCAGAGCGTGCCGATACGGGCCTGCTGGCGGCGGCGCAGGCCAGCGGCCCGGGCCGGTGGCTGCCCTTGCCAGAGCACCTGGCCGCCGGCCGGGCGGAGCAAGCCATTGGCCACCGCCAGCAAGCTGCTCTTGCCGGCGCCGCTGGGGCCGAGCAGGGCCACGCGCTCGCCCGCCGCCAACGCCAGCGACACCCCATCGAGGCGGGGGCGTTGGCGGCCGGGCACCTGCACGGCCTGCAACTCCAGCAGTGGCATGGGGGGCGACGGCATGGCGGCGCAGCAGCCTCAACGAATGCGGCCGATCTGACGCCCCACCTGCTCGATGCGGCGATAGGCCGCAGGATCGGCGGTGGTGAAACGCTGGGCGCCAAACAGGGCCAAAATCTGTTTCTGCTCAGGATCGCTGGGGCGCCAGCTCAGGATCGCCTTCTGCAGCCGGCCGGTGAACCCAGCGCCGAAGCGTTGGTCGAGATCGGGCTGGGCGATCCAGTGGTAATCGGGATAGACGGGGGTTTTCCAGAGGGCGATCACCTTGGAGCGTTGGGCCTTGCCCTCGTGCAGGCTGGAGCGCCACACCTGCTCATTCACCACCCCAGCCTCGTAGGCACCGCTCTGCACCAGGGCGATGGTGGCATCGTGACTGCCGCTGAACCCTGGGGAACCACCGGCGAAATCCGAGAGTTTCAGGCCCGCCTGCTGCAGGAAATACTGGGGCATCAGCCGACCGGAGGTGGAGCTCTCCGAGCCAAAGGTGAAGCGTCGGCCCCTCAGCTGGGTGAGCCCCTTCTGCTGGGTGAAAGGCTGCAGGCCGCTGCGGGCATTGGCGATGAACACGCTACGAAACGCCACGTCGATATCGCGCTGGGCCAAAACCCGCGCCCCCGGCCGCTGCAGGCGCGCCTGCACACCGGTGAGCCCGCCAAACCACACCAGATCGAGATCACCGATGCGGAAGGCACTCACCGCGGCCGCATAATCCACCACCGGCACATAGGTGACCCTTACCCCCAGCTGGCGACCCAGCTCATCGGCGACCAGGCGATAGAGGCGATTGAGCTTTTCGGGCTTCTGATCGGGGATAGCGCTGATCCGCAGGGCTGGGCGCGTGGCGGCCGCGGCCGGCGGCAGGGCAGGGGGCAGACCCAGGCCGAGGGCTGCCGTGGCCGCCAGAACCGCACTGAGAAGAACACGACGTTGCATGAGGCGTTAATGCACTGGGAAAGCGGAATCGGGCCTAATGCCGCACAATCTGATTGCAGCACAACACCCCCACCTCCGCGCGGCCACGATGATGCCCCTCAGCCCATCGCCGGCCCTGGCCGCGATGCTGGAGCAGCTGCCAGCAGCCTTGATGGGTTTGACCGCGGAGCCGGAGCCCCGTGTGCTGCTGATCAATGCCGATGCGCGGAAGCTGTTTGGCTACCGCGCGGGGGATCTGCCCAGCGTGCACCACTGGATCACCCTCACCTATCCCAACCCCACCTACCGCCAGCGCATGCTGGAGCAGTGGCAGCAGGCCGTGGCGGCGGCGCTGGCCGGTGGGCGGGGCCGCCTGCAGTGCGCCCTGCTCAGCCACGGCGGCCAGCGGGAGGAAACACTCCTCGAGGTGCAGCGCGTCGACGATCACCTGTTGCTCAGCCTACGGGATCTGAGCGCCCAGGGCTCACAGGCGGCCCGCCTGGAAGACGGCCATGCGCAGCGGGCCGCGGCGGCGCTGGCCCTCACCGAAGCCATTCCCGTGGGCACTTACACGATGGTGAAACGCCCCGAACAACCGGTGGCTTACTTCAGCTTCATGAGTGAGCGCTTTCTCGAAATCACCGGCCTCGATCGCCAGCGGGCGCGCGAGAACCCTCTGGAGGCCTTCGCCTGTGTGCATCCCGATGACGTCGACAACTGGCTGCGGCTCAACGCCGAAGCGTTCGCCAACGTGCAGCCCTTTCAGGGCGAATGCCGGGTGGTGGTGGGGGGCGAGACCCGCTGGATCTCGGCTGAATCGGTGCCGCGGCCGCTCGCCGATGGCGCCACGGTGTGGGAAGGGGTGCTGATCGACATCACCGAGCGGGTGGAAGCCCAGCAACGGCTGGCGGCGAGCGAACAGCGCTGGCGCCGCATTCTCGACAATCTCTCGATACCGGTGGCAACCGAAACGCTGGGCGCCGGCGCGGCAACGCTGCAGATCAACCGGCGATTCACGGCCACCTTTGGCTATGCCCCGGGTGAGCTCACCGATCTGAGCAGCTGGTTTGCCCGCTCCTACCAGCATCCAGCCTGCCGGATGGAGGCCATCCGCCGCTGGCAGCTGGCCGTTGCCCGCGCCCGCGGCGGCCACGGCGTGGTGGACCCCGAAGACTATCGGGTGACCTGCGCCGATGGCAGTGAGCGGGATGTGCTGATCAGTGCCACCTGCTGCGATGACCTGCTGGTGATGACCCTGCTCGACATCAGCGAACGGCGCCGCAGCGAGCGCGACCTCACCCGCCTGCGCCGGCGGGAAAAGGAGCTGGAGGATCAACGGCGGCTGCAGCTGGAGAACAAACTGCGCACCAGCCTCACGGCCGCAGCGGTGGCCCATGAGATCAAGCAGCCGCTGAGCACGATCCTGCTCAACTGCAAGCTGGCCCTGGCCCGCTGCCAGCAGGCCGCCGCCGGCCAGGGCGAGGCCACGGCCGACCCCACGATCACCGAAGACCTGGAGGCCTTCCTGCAGGATCTGGTGAACGATGCCGACCGGGTGGTGCGGATTATGGAAAAGATGCGCAGCCTGCTGCGCAACGTGCAGACCGATCCAGCACCGGTGGATCTGGCCAATGTGATCGACAGCGCCCTGCTGGGCCTGCGGGCCCAGTTGCGCCAGGGGGCGGTGCAGGTGGATACCGAAGGGCTGGATCAGCCCTGCCTCATCGGCGGCGATGGCGACCAACTGCAGGTGGCGGTGAGCAACCTGCTGCGCAATGCGATCGAAGCGCTGGGCCAGGGCCCCCAGGGGCGGATCCGCCTGCGCCTCGGACGGCTGAAGGGCTGGGCCGAACTCACCCTCGACGACAACGGCAGCGGCATGCCCGAGCATCTGCAGGCCGCGGTGCCGCTGGAGAGCACCAAGGCCGAAGGCACCGGCCTGGGGTTGTACGTGGTGAAAACCGCCGTGGAGAACCACCGCGGCGTGCTGCAGCTGGGCAGCTCACCCCTGGGCGGCACGCGGGTGAGTCTGCGGTTTCCCCTGCTGGCCCAGTGCTGATGGGTGCCAACAAACTGGCGGCCCCGGCGCTGCTGGCCCAGTGCGCGGTGGTGGTGGATGTGCGCAGCCCTGGCGAATTTGCCCATGCCCACATTCCTGGCGCCCACAATCTGCCGTTGTTTGACGATGGCGAACGGGCCGAGATCGGCACCCTCTACAAGCAGCAGGGCCGGCGGGCGGCCGTGCAGCGGGGATTGGAGCTGGTGGGGCCGCGGCTGGCGGAGCTCGGCGCTGGCCTGCAGACACTCCAGGCCAGCGCCCCCGAGGCCCCCCTCGGGCTGCACTGCTGGCGCGGGGGGATGCGCTCCGAGAGCATGGCCTGGCTGGCGACACGGCTCGAGCTGCCGGTGGTGCTGCTCGATGGCGGCTACAAGGCGTTTCGGCGCTGGGCCCTCAACCTGTTTGAGCAACCCTGGCCGATCCGGCTGCTGGGTGGCCGCACCGGCTGCGGCAAAACCGATCTGCTGCTGGCCCTGCGCTGCCGCGGGGTGGCGGTGGTGGATCTGGAGGGGCTGGCCCACCACCGGGGCAGCAGCTTCGGCCACCTCGGCCTGCCGCCCCAGCCCAGCAGCGAGCAGTTTGAGAATGCGATCGCCCTGGAGCTGCACCGGCAGCGGCAGGCGGCGGAAATCTGGCTGGAAGCGGAAAGCAGCCAGGTGGGGCGGTGCCGGGTGCCCGCCGCACTCTGGCGCCAGATGGCCAGCGCGCCCGCGCTGGAGATCCGCCGGCCGCTGGAGGCACGCGTGGCCCAACTGGTAACGCTCTACGGCCAGCAGGATGCGGCGGGCCTGGCCGAGGCCACCCAGCGCATCGCCCGTCGCCTCGGCCCGCAGCGCACGGCCACGGCACTGGAGGCGATCGCCCGCCGCGACTGGGCCACCGCCTGCCGCCAGATGCTCGATTACTACGACCGCTGCTACGACCACGACCTCAACAGCCACGCGGTGACGGCGCTGGAGCTGGGCAACGCCGGAGTGGATCAGAGCGCCGACACCCTGCTGGAGCGGGGCCTGGTGCGGCGGGCCTGAAGCCGCCGCAGCCGCCGCACGAAGCGGCGATCGAGCCAGAGCTTGAACCACCACAGCAGCCGCCAGGGACCGAGGCAACCGGCACCCCAGAGGGCGAGCGCCCGGGGCCGGCCGGTGACGGCACCCCCATCACCGAGCAGCTGCAGGGCCTGGCGGGGGGGGCGCCAGCGCCGCAGGGGCCGGCGGCTTCCCGCCAGGCTGCGCCGCAGGTTGGTGGCCAGCACCGGCGCCGCTCGCACCGCCCACACACCGGCGGGAGGCCGGGGGGCCTGCTGCACCACGGCGCAGTCGCCGGCGGCGAACACCGCGGGCCAGCCCCGCACCCGCAGGGTGGCATCGGTGAGCACCCGACCGGTGGCGGCTTCCACCGGCAGACCCGCGGCCGCCAACCAGGCCGGCGCCCGATTGCCCGTGCAGGCCAGCTGGGCCGGCGCTGCGGCCGCAGCGCCCCGCTCCACCGCGATGCCGGCGGCGGCCAGCAGGCGCTCCGCGGCGCGCTCGGCGGCGGGCGACCCCAACTGCAGCCGCTGCCCTCGCAACACCAGCGCCGGGCTGAAACCACGGGCCCGCAGGGCAAGGGCCAGCTCCACCGCACTGGCGCCACCGCCCCGCAGTCGCAGCTGGCGGGGCGCACGGGCCAGCAGCCAGGGCAGGGTCTCCTCCAGGGGGCGCAGCGGCTGCTCCATGGGTTGCACAACAGCCGTGACCGAGCCCACATCCAGGCTCAGATAGCGGTAGGGCAGAGCTGTGCCATCGGCCAGGGCAAGGCAGGCCGCTGCGGGATGCAAACCGGTGATGTCCGCCTGCAGCCAGCGGATGCCGGCGCGGCGACAGCCGGCCCGCAGATCGAGGCGGGCGTCGCGTGGCGCTACCAGACCAGCGAGCACGGCAGGCACGAGACCGGAATAGAGCAGATCAGCGCGACGGCTCACCAGCGTGATCGGCCCATCGGGTCGGCAACGGGGGTGGCGTAGCCACAGCCCGATCAGCACCGCATGCACATGGCCGGCACCGGCAAGAACGAGTGCGTTCGGGTCCACGTCGTCTCTACAGACTAGAATTGAACAATGTTGCGCAATTCTGCAAATGGGACTGACAGGGGCTGAGCTCCTGGCTCGGATCAAGGAGCTGGGGGATGTGCCGAAGTCCGATTTGGCCCGTGCCTGCGGCTACGTGAGCCAACGCAGCGATGGCAGCGAACGGCTCAACTTCACCGCGTTCTACGACGCCCTGTTGAAAGCCAAGGGAATCAGCCTGGGAGAGTCGGGCGAACCACGGCGGCGGGGCCGCACCCTGAGCTATCGCACCAAGGTGCAGTTCAACGGCAACCTCATGGTGGGCAGCGCCTACACCGCCATGCTTGGGCTCAAGCCCGGCGACGAATTTGAGATCCACCTGGGTCGCCGCCAGATCCGCCTGTTGCCGGCGGGCGGCGACGCCAGCGACGACTGAGACCCCACCAGGAGGAGCAGGGTTTGGAGGAGGGGAAGCGGGATCCCCGGGCCGGGCCATGAACCCCCCTTCACAAACCGCGCAATGATCCGTTACATTGCATCGGGTCGGGCATCCGCCCCTCCCTCCTTCCATCTTTCTCGTTCTCATGACTGCCACTCTCC
>JAYKGR010000132.1:0-24880 GCA_035285645.1 Cyanobacteriota bacterium
ACTGGGCGCGGAAATCGCGCAGCTTCTGGTTGGAAAGAGCCTTGAGGGGCGTGGTGTAGAAAACTTTGCGGCCATGGGCCAAGGCCCGGTGAATGGCGTATTCGCCCACCAGGGTCTTGCCGGAGCCTGTGGGGGCGCTCACCACCACCGAATGCCCCTGGTTGAGGGCGTCGATCGCCTCCAGCTGGAAGGGATCAAGGGCAAAAGGGAACAGCGCCGCCAGGTCGGGCCGGCTGCTGGCGGCAAGGCTCATCGGCCCATCCTATGGGGATGGGTGGCGCCCCTGCCCACTAGGGTCGGCCCAGCCGCCCAGACCGCCCGGTGACCAGCAGCTCCGCCCCCACCTGGGACGCGATCGTGATCGGCAGCGGTATCGGCGGTCTGGTGACGGCCAGCCAGCTGGCGGCCAAGGGAGCCCGCACCCTTGTGCTGGAGCGCTACCTGATCCCCGGGGGAAGCGGCGGCAGCTTCCGCCGTGAGGGCTACACCTTTGATGTGGGCGCCTCGATGATCTTTGGCTTCGGAGAGAAGGGCCACACCAACCTGCTCACGCGCGCCCTGGCCGACGTGGGCCAGCGCTGCGACACCGTGCCCGACCCGGCCCAGCTGGAATACCACCTGCCTGGCGCCCTCAATGTGGCGGTGGATCGCGACTATGAGCGCTTCATCGCCGATCTGACCGCCCTGTTCCCCCATGAGGCGCAGGGCATCCGCAGCTTCTACGACACCTGCTGGCAGGTGTTCCGCTGCCTCGATGCGATGCCCTTGCTCTCGCTTGAAGATCCAGCCTATCTGGCCAAGGTGTTTTTCAAAGCGCCGCTGGCCTGCCTGGGGCTGGCCCGATGGCTGCCGTTCAACGTGGGCGACGTAGCCCGCGCCCACATCCGTGATGAGCAGCTGCTGCGTTTCATCGATATGGAGTGCTTCTGCTGGAGCGTGATGCCCGCGGATCGCACACCGATGATCAACGCCGGCATGGTGTTTTCCGATCGCCATGCGGGTGGGATCAACTACCCAAAGGGCGGCGTTGGCGTGATAGCCCAGAAGCTGGTGGCCGGCCTGGAGGCCAGGGGCGGCGCCATCCGCTACAAGGCTCGCGTGACCGAGGTGCTGATCGAGAAGGGTGTTGCGGTGGGCGTGCGGCTGGCTGGCGGCGAAATGCTGCGGGCCCGGCGGGTGGTGAGCAATGCCACCCGCTGGGACACCTTTGCCGGCGCGCCCGGCAGCGAAGGGGCCGTGCTCCAGCCACTGGTGGATGCCGCCCACACGCCCAGGGCTGAAACTACCTGGCGACGCCGCTATCGGCCCTCGCCTTCCTTTCTCTCCCTGCACCTGGGCCTCGACGCGACGGTGGTGCCCGAAGGATTTCATTGCCATCATCTGCTCCTGGAGTGCTGGGAGGAGATGGAGGCGGAGCAGGGGGTGGTGTTCGTGTCGATGCCCACCCTGCTCGATCCGAGCCTGGCGCCGCCAGGACGCCACATTTTGCACACCTTCACCCCCAGCAGCATCGCCGCATGGCGCCATCTCGCGCCGGCCGACTACCAAACCAAGAAAGAAGCCGACGCCAACCGGCTGATCGCCCGCCTGGAGGCGATTCTGCCGGGCTTGTCGGCGGCCATCTGCCATCGCGAGGTGGGCACCCCCCGCAGCCACCGCCGCTTTCTGGGGCGGATGGGCGGCAGCTATGGCCCGATCCCGGCCCTGCGCCTGCCGGGACTGCTGCCGATGCCCTTCAACCGCACCGGTGTGCCGGGCCTCTACTGCGTGGGTGATTCCTGTTTTCCTGGCCAGGGGCTCAATGCGGTGGCCTTCAGCGGCTTTGCCTGTGCCCATCGCATCGGCGCCGACCTGGGGCTTAATCCCTGGGCGCTGCCTGCCTGAACCACGGCCTGCCAGCTGGCTCCATAGGCTTGGCCGGCGCCTTCACTTCCGATGAGCTCTTCCCCCCTCCCCAGCTCCGCAGATCTGGCTCGCTATCTTGAGGCCCGCGGCGAGCTGGGCAAACCGTGGATGTGGAATCTCCTGCGTCTCGCCAAGCTGCAGGAGGAAAAGGATTCGCTCGACCCCAACGAATACCTGCAGCGGCTTCAGGCAGCCCACGCCGATCTGATGCGCCTCGGTGCGTTCTGGAAAGGCCGCGAAGCCGAGGTGTTCGGGGGGCAGTACACACCCTCGGCCGTGATCGAGCCCCTGCCGGGCTCGCCCGAAGATCGATGAACGCCACCGGAGCGAACGGGGCCGACACGGAGGTGTATGGCATGGCCCCGCTGATTCGCGGCACCCTGGTGACCCTTTATCTGGCACTGGTGCTGCCCCTGCCCCTCCTGGCCCCGCCTGCCGCTCAAGGCCTTTTGGTTCTGGCCCTGGTGGCAGGCTTGGTGTTTGTGCTGGCGATCACCAGCGAGCGGGTGCAGCTCGATGGCGAGGGTCTGCGGGTGACCCTGGCGCCCTGGTGCCAACCCCTGCTGCGCCGCGGTTGGCAGCTGGCCTGGACTGATGTCACCGCCCTCACGCCGGTGGCCACCAGCCAGGGAGGCCGGGTGTACTACGTACGCAGCCGCAGCGCTGGGGCCCTGTTGCTGCCCCAGCGGGTGGCGCGATTTGATCGCTTTCTGGAGCGCTTCACCAACGCCACGGGCATCGACACCCATGCGGTGGGCCGCATCAGCCCACCTTGGACCTACCAGCTGCTGGCTGGACTGAGCGGCCTGATGCTCGGCGCTGAACTCCTCACCCTGGCGGTGAGCCGTCTTTGAAGCCGCTGGGACCTCAGATGAGGCTGCCCATTTCGGAGGCGGCGGAACGGCCGACCGTTGCGGACTCGCCACCTTCGGAATGGGGATCCGGCAGGGTATCGAGGCTGAAGCGATAGCCCTGCTGCCGCACCGTTTCAACGCCGCCGCCCTCGCCCAGGCCTGCCTGCTCAAGCTTGCGGCGCAGGGTGAGCACTTGCGTGTCCACCGAGCGGGGGCCCCCACTGAAGGGAGGCCAGGCCATCCGCAGCAGTTCCTGGCGGCTGCGCACAACCCCCGGGGGCATCAGCAGCGCGCAAAGCAGGGCAAATTCGCGTGGGCTCAGCTCCACCGGTTGGTCGCGCAGCATCACCTGGCGGAGCAGCACGTGCACCTCCAGAGGCCCCACACACACCCGCTCCTGTAGGCCGCTGCCGCTCCGTCGCAGGAGCGTGCGGCAGCGCGCTGCCAATTCCTCAAGGCCGAAGGGTTTGCGCAACACGTCGTCGGCGCCGCCATCGAGCAGGGCCACCATCGGTTCACTGCCGGTGCGGGCCGTGAGCACCATCACCGGGCAATGCAGCTGCGCCGCGAGACGCAGGGCCGATGTTTCCTCAAGCAGTTCGGCGCTGACCAGCAGATCGGGCGACTGGTCGTGGCAGAGGTCAAGCGCTTCGCGGGCGGAGCCCACCGCTGCCGCCAGGTGACCGTCCTGGCGCAGGCGCTGGGCCAGAACGGTGCGCAGTGTGGCGTGGGGATCCACCACCAGCACGCGCTTTGGAGCCAGCGCGGCCGGCGATGAACTGGGCTGTGGCTGACGCGGTTCGACCATCCAGACGCTCAACCGTGGGCTTGACAGCCCCAGTGCCAGGGCTGGCTCAGGCTAGACGGCTTTTGCTGTCGTTCCCTGTGGCAGGCGATGCCTTTTCATCTGTCCCACCCCACTCCGGCTGCACAGGGGCCCTCCAGTCGCCAGAATGGCGCCACGGGTTTCATCCCCATGACTGCTCTTCAGCACCCCGACGCGATCCGCCACTTTCAATCCCTCTGCGATGCCTGCCAGGAGCTGGCACTGCGGCACCACAGCCCTTCGGAGCTGCGCCTTTACGCCGACGGCTACCTGCACGCCCTGCGGCGGAGTTCGCTGCTCGATCTCCAGTCGCAGAGGCGTCTGGAAGAGCTGATCGAGCGTTGGATCCTCGATCCATCGTCGTTTGTGGGTCCCGATGGGGATCCGCGGCGCCTGTTCGAATCGGAGCCACGCTGAGGCGGGTACCTCAGGATGCCAAGGCAACCGTTAGTTGCTCCTTGAGCTCACCGGAGTTGTACATCTCGATCAGGATGTCGGATCCACCCATGAATTCCCCCTTCACATAAACCTGAGGAATCGTGGGCCAATTGGAATAATCCTTGATGCCCTGACGAATCTCCATGTCGGAGAGCACGTCAAACGTTTCAAACGGAACGCCAAGTGCGTGCAGGATCTGCACCACGTTGTTGGAGAAGCCGCACTGGGGCATCAGCTTGGTGCCCTTCATGAACACGAAGACCGGACTGGAGGCAATCAGGGTCTCGATCCGCTGACGCAGGGCTTGATCCATGGTGATTCAGGACGGGGTGGACGTCTTCAGGGCCAGGGCGTGGATGGCCTCGCTGGCCAGCTCGCCGCGCAGGGCGCCGTAAACCAGCTGGTGCTGGCGCACGCGATTCAGCCCAGCAAATGCCGCGGATTGAACCGTGACCTGCAGATGATCGCCTCCACCGGTGAGGTCTTCGACCTCCACGGCGGCATCGGGCAGAGCTTGGAGAATCGCGGCCCTGACCTGATCGGCGTGCACCATGAGCTGGAGAACTACGGGAGCGGCGCTGGGAATCTAAGGGTCAGGGGCTGCCGGCTGCAGCCCCACCCGCCGCGGCACCGCCGCCGGCGAGGTAGGGCGTGTTGACGAAACCGATCTCCACCAGCTGCTGGTAGGCCCGGCGGCCTTGCTCGGTGGTGGGGGTCATGGTGCGAACCACATCGACCAGCAGTGGCACGGCCACCTCAGGCTGGTTCTGGCGGCGGAACAGCGCGGCCAGCCGCAGATTCACATCGGCCAACAGTTCCAGGGCCTGGCGGCCCCGCTGGTCCATCTCCCGTGGAATGCGGGCATCGAGGCCGCGAAAGGCTCCGCTGAGGTCGCGGTAGAAGGCGAGCAGCCGTTTGCAGGCCTCCCGCGCCTGGTCGTAGAGGCGACGCGCTTCCGAGAGGTTGCCCGCGGCCACCGCCGCATCGCCCCGGCTCACCAACGCCTGCACCGATGCCAGGCTGAAGGCACCACCAGAGTCGGCGACGCTCTCCTGGGCCAGCACCCGACCGGCCATGGGCAGCAAGGGCCCGCCGGCCCCAAGGGCCAAGGCCGCCACCGCTGCCGCTGCCACCGCGCGAGACAGGTGGACCGGTGGGCGGCGGCAAAGAGAAAACAGGCTGATCACAACAAGCCGATGGCTGACAAGAAACTTTAGGGGGACCGCAGGGGACGCCCCACCGCCTCACGGGCCAGCCCTTCAGCCGACAGCATCGCCGCCGCCAGTTCCGCCGTGAAGGCCCGAGCCGCCTCGCGGCCTTCCCCTTGCACCGTGAGCGGCTCGCCGAAACAGAGGGCGGCCCGGTCGCCGGGTCTCGGGCAGGCGTGGGCGTAGGCCAGACCCACCGGTACCACCGGCACGGATACACCATGGCCAGTGGCCAGCATCGCCAGCCGCGCCAGGCCCAGCTGCAGCTGGATGGGGCTGTCGTCGCGACGGATCATGCCTTCGGGGAACACCACCAGTTGCTCGCCGGCTCGCAGCAGATCAACCGCGTAACGCAGGCTGGACAGGCTGGGGCGAGCCTGGTCGACCGCGAAACACCCCAGGCGTTGCAGAAACCAGCCCTGCAGGCCTTTCATTTCATCGATGGTGACCATGAAGCGGCAATCGCGGCCGCTCACCCGCCGCCCGGCTGCATGGGGCAGCAACAACGCATCCCAGCGGGCGCGGTGGGTGGGTGCCAACAGTGCGGCGCCCCGGTGGGGCAAGCGCTCGGGATGCAGCACCTGGATCGGCCCGAAATAGCCGGGCAGAGCCAAATCCTGGGTCGCCACCATGGCCAGCGGCGACAGCCACGGACTGATGCCATTGCACACCGTCCGCTCCCGCTGCGGTGGGCTGGACAGGGCCGTGGGGGAGGCCAACAACGCCTGCAAACACAACGGTCCGCACCCTAGGTGCGGTGCCGGGGCCTGGCCCGCCGCCCTGGGGCAGTTGGGTCTGCGGCCCGGTCTCGCCGCCTGCCGCCCGGCCGATAGCGTCGGCAGCAGCGATCCTGCCACCGCGCCATGGCCAGCCTCGGCGTCAACATCGATCACATCGCCAATGTGCGCCAGGCGCGTCGCACTGTGGAGCCCGATCCGGTGAGCTATGCCCTGCTGGCCGAGCTGGGAGGGGCCGATGGCATCACCGTGCATCTGCGCGAAGACCGCCGCCACATCCAAGACCGCGATGTGGAGCTCCTGCGCCAGGTGGTGCGCAGCCGTCTCAACCTGGAGATGGCAGCCACGGCGCCGATGGAGGCCATCGCTCTGCGGCTCCGCCCCGACATGGTGACCCTGGTGCCCGAGCGACGCGCTGAGGTGACCACCGAGGGGGGGCTCGATGTGGCCAGCCAGCGCGATGGGCTGCGGGGGCTGGTGGGACGGCTGCAGGAGGCCGGTATCGGCGTGAGCCTGTTTGTGGATCCGGATGCCGGACAGCTGCAGGCCTGCGCCGCCTGCGGCGCCCGCTGGGTGGAGCTGCACACCGGCGCCTACGCCGAAGCCGGCTGGGAGCACCAGCCCGGCGAACTGGCGCGGCTGGGGCAAGCCACCGCGACCGCCCGTGAGCTGGGACTGCGGGTGAATGCCGGCCATGGCCTCACTTACCAGAACGTTGAGCCCGTGGCGGCCATCGACGGAATGGAGGAGCTCAACATCGGCCATTCCATCGTGGCCCGCGCCCTGGCGGTGGGTCTGGAACAGGCGGTGCGGCAGATGAAGGCGCTGGTTCAGAATCCGCGGCGCGACCCCCTGTTCGGCAGCCTTCAGCCATGAGCACCTACCACTTCGTTGCCGCCAGCGAAGCGTTTCTCACGATCGAGGAACCGTTGGAGGAGGTGCTGCGCGAGCGGGTGCGTCACTACGGCGATCAGGGCCGGGAGATCGATTTCTGGCTCGTGCGTCGCCCCGCCTTTCTCGAGGCCGCTGAGCTGGGCGCCATCGCTTCCACCGTGCCGCGGCCGGCGGCAGCGGTTGTGTCGACCGACGAGAGCTTCATCACCTTCTTGAAGCTGCGGCTGGAATTCGTGGCCCGCGGCCGCTTTGAGGCCCCGAGCGCCACGATCCCCGACCCGCTGGCCAGCGCCGTCTAGAAGAGCCCCAGAAACCGCCGCCGCTGACCATCGGCGGGGGGCGGCGACACGCGGCCCTGGCCGCCATCTTGCTGATAGCGCGGTTTGTTGTCTCCCACGGTGAACACCGCTTCCTTGTTTTTCCACCAGATCCAGTCGCGAATCGGTGGCGTGTCGCGCAGCTCCTCCCGCGTGAGGCCGAGGCCCAACCGCGCCGAGGCGTTGAGCAGCACGTCGAGCATCGCCTCGCCATCGCTGCAGCGCGCCAGGGCTTCGTTGGTGCGTTTGGCACCGGCCAGGGCCTTCACCAGCAACTGGATGCGCTGACCGGTGGGCAGACGCCTGAGATCCTGCTGCTGCTCCGCCATGTCGCCCATGGCTCCTCCCAAGGTGGCGGCACGGTATCAGGATTGTTTCAACCCGGCGCAACCATCGTCGACGCCGCAGGGCAGACTGTGATCAGTTGCAGCGCCCCATGGCGCCACCACACCCGCTTCAGCACCGGGACCATCGCGACCTTCACCATTGGGTGATCGGTGATCTGCATGGCTGCGCTGCTTCGCTGATCCACCTGCTGGAGCGGATTCCGATCGAGCACCGGCTGATCTTCTGCGGTGATGTGATCAACCGGGGCCCGGCGATTGAGGCCTGCATGGAAACGGTATGGCGTCTTGTCACCCAAAACCGGGCCGTGTGGCTGATGGGCAACCATGAACGCGATCTGCTGCAGCTGCTCGATCGCAACGACTGGCTGTCGCGCCAGCGGCTGACCGCCACTGACACCCACCGCCAGCTCGGGGAGCAGCGCACGCGCCTCTGGGCCCAGAGGCTGCGCCGCCTGCCACTGGTGTACTGGGGGAAGGGTTGGGTGGCGACCCACGCCGGCTTCGACCCTTTCAGCTGGGAACCCAGCCTCGATGTGCGCATGGCTTTCTGGCAGCGCTACGACGGTCGCTATGGCGAGGTGGTCGTTGGCCATACCCCAGGCCCCGAAGTGCGCTGCCTGAACGGCATCCGCCTGATCGACACCGGCGCCTGTTACGGCGGTCAGCTGAGCGCCTACTGCCCCGAAACCGGAGCCCTGTTGCAGGTGCCCGGTGTGGTGAGCGCTCCATTGACTCCGCAGCGCGATCTGCTGCCCCTCTGAGCCGCGGTGCTTACGCTCTACCGCAGCAATCGCATCGAACTGCTGGCCCAGGTGTTGGCCCAGCAGCTGCGGCTGGAGCCCCCCGATCCCTTCGAGCAGGTGGCGGTGCTGGTGAACACCTGGCCCACCAGCCGCTGGCTGGGCGAGCAGCTGGCCCTCCATCTTGGGGGTGTGATGGCCCAGGTGCGCTTTCCATTTCCCGGCGCTTACCTGCGCCAGCTGGTAGACACCCTGCTCAGCGGCGCGCATCCATCAGCGCTCGCTGCCGATGCAGACCCCTGGCGGGCCAGTCGGCTGGTGTGGCCGCTGCTGGCGGAGCTGCCGGCGATTCGCGATGGCCATCACGGGGAGCCCCTGCGTCGCTGGCAGGCGCTGCGGGCCGCCAGCCTCCCGCCGGGGCGTCTCGACCTGTCGGGCTGGCAGATGGCGCGCGCCATCGCCGACGCTTTCGATGATGTCGGCCTCTACCGGCCCGAGATGCTGCGGGCCTGGCTGCAGGGGGATGACAGCGATGCCGAGGGCCGGCCCCTGGACCCGCAGCAGTGTTGGCAGCCGGCGCTGCTGCGGGCCCTGCACCGCCGTTTGGCGGTGCAGCCTTTCGGCCTGCGGGTGGAGGCGGCGATCGCCGCCCTGCGTGGGGCGCCGCCGGCTGAAGGCCTGCTGCCCTCGCGGCTGCGGTTGTTTGGTCTCAGCAGCCTGGCTCCGGTACAGGTGCGCCTGCTGCAGGCCCTCAGCGGCCACCTGCCGGTGGATCTGTTTCTGCTGACTCCCTGCCCCGATCTCTGGCAGCGGGTGCAGGAGCGGCGTGAGCAACGCAGCGCCGCCCGCGCCCTGGCCGAACCGCTCGATGCCGACTGGTTGCTGCAGGCCCCTGGGCTGGAGGCACGCTTCGGTCGCCTGGGTGGGGAATTTCACCAGCTGTTGGAGGGCTGTGGCGACGCCCAGCTCGGTGCCAGCCGCGACGGCGACCTCTTTCTGCTGCCGGCCCGCGTCGCCCGCCAGCGCACACCACAGCGGTCGCCGCCACTCCTGGCCCAGCTGCAGGAGGAACTGGTGAGCGGTGAAGCGCCGCTCCAGCTGGCCGAGGGTGATACGTCGCTGCAGTTTCTGCCGTGCGCCGGCACCCTGCGGCAGCTGGAGGTGGTGCGGGACCGGTTGCTGCAGCTGCTGGCCGCCGATGCCACCCTCCAGCCCCGCGACATTCTAGTGATGACCCCCCAGGTGGATCGGGTGGCGCCGCTGCTGCCAGCGGTATTCAGCGATGGGGCCGCCACCGGTGTGGACCTGCCCTGGCGCCTCACCGACCGCAGCCAGCAGAGCGAGGCTGGCATCGCCAACACCCTCCTGCAGCTGCTGCGCCTCGGCGGCGAACGGTTGACCGCCAGCGCCCTCGAGGGCTTGCTCGGCAGTCGGCCGCTGCAGCAGCGCTTTGAGCTCGACCCGCACCACCTGCTGGAGCTGCAGCAGGCACTGCAGCACGGTGGCTTCCGCTGGGGCCTCGACGCTCGCGACCGCGGCGGCAGCGCCTGCCACAGCCTTGGCTGGATCATCGATCGCCTGCTGCTGGGGCTGGTGTTGCCGGCGGAGCCGGGGTTGGCCCCCAGCGACACCGCCCCCCTGGCTCTGGCCGATCTGGAGCTCAGCGGTCGTTGGTTGCATCTCCTGCTGCGCCTGCGCCACTGGTTGGTGCGCCTCGCCCGGCCCCTGCCCTGCCAGGCGTGGGCGGAGCTGCTGCGGGATTTGCTGGCGGATCTGTTCAGCGACGGCGGCGAGGCCGCCTGGGAGCTGCCGCCGTTGCTGGCGGCGATCCACGCCTGGCAGACGGAGGCCGACGATTGCGCTCTTGAGCTGGAAGCGCCGGTGGTGGCGGCAGTACTCGATGAACGGCTGGCGGTGGACAGCGGTCGCTTCGGCCACCGCAGCGGCGCCCTCACGGTCAGTGCCCTCGAACCGATGCGGGCCATCCCCCATCGGGTGATCGTGCTGCTCGGACTCGATGCCGGTGCCTTCCCCCGCCAGAGCCAGCGGCCGGCCTTTCACGCCCTCGAGCAGCAGCGCCGGCTGGGTGATCCCCATCCGGCCGACCAGGATCGCTACGTGCTGCTGGAGGCCCTGCTTTCCGCCCGCGACCACCTGCTGATCAGCTGGAGCTGCCGGGCGGAACGCAGCGGCGAGGAGCTGCAGCCCGCCGGGCCGGTGCGCCAGTGGCTCGATTGGCTCGACGGTCGCCTGGAAGGCGCCGCTGCCCGTCTCACGCTCGTGACCCCCGCCAGCCCTCTGGAGCGGTGCAATTTTGTGGCCCTGCCGCAGGGCCGTGCACCATTGAGCTGCGACCGACGGCTGCTCGAGGCCCGCCGCCGCCTCGAGGCTGGGGCCGGGCCGCCACCCGCCGGGTTGATCGCCACAGCGATGCCAACGGCGGCCGCTGCTGCATCGGAGGAGGATCCGCTCGCCGCCACCGAGCGCCTGCGCGATTGGCTGCGGGGGCCCCAGCGCCAATGGTTGCGGCAGCTGGGCCTGCGGCCGCGCGAGCAGGAGAGGCGGCTCGATGACCTCGAAGCCCTGGAGGGGGATGAACGGTTGCGTAGCCGCCTTCTGCGGGAAGCCCTAGACCAGTGGCCCCACCCAGAGGCGGCGGATCTCCTGCAGGGGGTTGATGGCTGGTTGGCGCTCGGCCGCGGCCGCGGCCTGCTGCCGCCCCTGAGTGCGGCCGAGCTGGAGGCACGACGGCTGGCTCAGCGCTGGAGCAGCCTGGCCACCAGCCTGGAGCTGCTGGGCCCCCCCTCCGCCGCGGAAGCGGCCTGGGGTCCCTGGCGGCTGACCCTGCAGCGGCGGGGCGATGCGGTGGTGCTGCTTCACCCCGCCCGGGCGACGGTGGCAGAACGGCTGGAGCTGTGGCTGCAGCTGCTGTTGGCCTGCGCCGCCGGCCCGGCTCCAGCCCGGGGGGTGGTGCTGGCGCGCGATGGTGACCGCTTCAGCGCTGCGATCAGCCTGGCAGCCCCGGCACCCGATCGGGCCCAGGCCGAACTGGATCGGCTCGCCCAGCTGGAGGCCGAGTGGCGATACCGCTGCTGGCCGGCCCCGCCGCACACGGCCTGGTGCTGGTTGGAGGCGGAGCGGCACAAGCGCGGCAGCGGTCGCACCAAAGCCCTCCAGGCCTGGGAGGGGGGCTGGCAGGCCCGCGGCGAACGCGATCAGGAGGAGATGGTGGTGTGCTTCGGCAGCGGCTGTGGCTTCGATGCACTGCTGGCCGGCGGCCTGGTGGAGCGGGCAGAAGAGCTCTACGGGCCTTTGCTGGAGGCCTGTCGATGACGGCCACCGATCTCAACGCCATTCCCCTGGAGGCAGGCGTGCGGCTGCTGGAGGCGAGCGCCGGTACCGGCAAGACCTTTGCCATCGCCCATCTGGTGCTGCGCCTGGTGGGTGAGGCCGGCATCGGGTTGCGGCGGCTGCTGGTGGTGACGTTCACCAATGCCGCTGCTGCCGAGCTGCGCGACCGCATCGGCCGGCGTCTGCAGGCGGCCCTGGCGGCACTGGATACTGAGGATGACGGGCGGCTGGATCCGGTGCTGCAGGCCTGGCTGGCAGACCGTCGCCGCGATGGTTGCGATGCGATGCGCCGCTTGCGGGGTCGCTTGCTGGCGGCCCTGGAGGATCTCGATGCCGCCGATATCACCACCATCCACGGCTACGCCAGCCGCTGTCTTCGACGGCGGCCGCTGGAAGCGGGCCAGCCACCCGATCTGCAGATCGATCCCGACGGCAGCGCCCTGATCGACCAGGTGGTGCACGACTACTGGCAACAGCAGGTGCTGCCCCTGGGTTCGGCGGTGCTGGCCAGCCTGGCCCATCTCTCGATCAGCCCGGCCCTGCTGCGGCGCGTGCTGCGGCAGCTGGATGATGATCCGGCCCTGGAGTTGGCACCCCCTCCCCCCGATCTGGCGCTCGATCAGGCCCTGCCGCCCCAGTGGCCGGCCCAGTGGGAGGGCCGGCTGCAGCGCTTCCGCCAGCTCTGGAGTGAGCTGGGCGCGGCCCTAGAAGCCGATCTGCTGGCGATGGCGGCCCAGTGGAAGCAGCTGGGCTACAGCCATCGCGACTATCCGGTGAAGCCGAGACAGCGGCGCGGCGAGCCGGTGGAGGCGCTGCTGGCGCTGTCGCCGGCGGAGATCGATGAGGAACGGGTGCAGGCCACGCCCTACCTGCGCCACTACTTCCATCCCGGTGCGATCAGCCGGGCGGCGCGGGTGGCTGAGGGGGAGGATCCGCCCCCATCGCTGCCGCAGCGCCCTCTGCTTGAGGCCATCGCCGACCTGGTGGATGGGGGCGGTGAGCGGCTGCTGTGCCACGCCGCCCATTGGGGCCGGGCCGAGCTGGCGCAGCGCCGCGCCCGTCAGGGGCGCTGCGGTTATGGCCAATTGCTGGCGGCCCTTGATCCAGGGCCGGCCGCCACTGGCCCCACCCCCCTGCTGCAGCGGCTGGCGGCCGAGCACGCCGTGGCCCTGATCGATGAATTTCAGGACACCGATCCGGTCCAGTGGCGCATCCTCGGCCAGGCTTTCGCCGCTGGCGGTCACCGCCTTCTGATGGTGGGTGATCCCAAGCAGGCGATCTACAGCTTCCGCGGCGGTGATCTCGACACCTACCTGACCGCGGTCGCCACTGCGGTGGAGCGCTTCGATCTGCGCGATAACCGCCGCAGCAGCCCCGCCCTGGTGGAGGGTCTCAACCGGCTGCTCGGCCCCACTGGCCTGCGTCGCTCCGGGCTGGCGGTGCCACCGGTGCGGGCCCGCTCGGCGCGACGGGGCCCGGCGGGTCAGCCCTTGCAGCTGCTCTGGCTGGGATCTGGGCGGGTCGCCGCTGAGCCCCTGCCCAGCGCCACCGCCATCGAGGCCTGGCTGCCCCAGGCGATCGCGGTGCACGTGCAGGGGCTGCTGGAGGCCAACCTCACGCTGGAGGAGGGGTCGGCGGCCCGGCCCCTGCGGGCCGCCGACCTCTGCCTGCTGGTAGCCAGCCACCGCCAGGCGGAGGCCCTGCGGCTGGCGATGGAGCAGCAGGCGATTCCCAGCCGTCTGATCAGCCAGGCCGATGTGCTCGCCAGCCCGGCGGCCACGGTTTTGCAGCGGCTGCTCGATGCCCTGGCCGACCCGGCCGACGCCAACCGCCTGCGCCTGCTGGCCGCCACACCGCTGCTGGCCTGGGATGGGGCCACCCTGGCGGCAGCGGGGTCAGAGCGCTGGAGCGCGTTGGCGGGTCAGCTGCAACAGCTGGCCGCCGACCTGCCCCGCTTCGGGCTGCTGGGGGTGGTGGTGCGCCTGGTACAGGCCGAGGGGATGGCGCGACTTGCCCGCGGCGGCCGGCTGCTGGCCGATCTGCAGCAGGTGGCCCAGCTGCTGCAGGACCGCTTGCACAGCGAACGGCTGGGGGCCGCCGCCGCCGGCGACTGGCTGCGGCGCCAGCGGCTCAACCCCGACCGCAGCGTGGGTGACGATCAGCGGGCCCACAGCGAGCGAGCCGATGACGCGGTGGCGGTGATGACGGTGCATGCCAGCAAGGGACTGGAGTTTCCTGTGGTGATCTGCCCGTACTTGTGGAAAGGCGGTGGTGGTGGCGGTCGGGAACCGGGCCGTCGCTGGCAGCCCCCCGGCGGTGAGCGCCAGCTCGACCTGCACCTCAACTCCCACTGGGGCGACGGTTGGCGCGCCAGCGCCCAGGGTGAGGCGGCCGCCGCCGCTGAGCGGGAGCGGCTGGCCTATGTGGCGGTGACCCGCGCCGCCCACCGGCTGGTGCTGGCCTGGGGGCCGGTGGCGGGCCAGGCCGCGGGGCCCCTCACCGACTGGCTGTTGGGGGCTGAAGGCCAGGCCCCTGCCAACGATGCCGCCCTCGGCGCCGCGGGCGACGCCGGCTGGCGGGAGAGGCTGGAGGCGGCGATCGCCCATCGGCAGCTGCCGATGGAGCTGCTCGATGCTCCCCGCCAGGTGATCCCCCCCTGGCGCGGGGCGCTCACCCCTGCCGATCCCCTGGCCACGGGCCCGGTGCCCCGCCGCAGCCTGCGTGATGGCTGGGGGCGGGCCAGCTATAGCGCCTGGGTGCAGGCTGGCTCGGGCCCAGCGGCGGCTGCGCTCGCCGACGATGGCCGCGACACCGCCGACGCGGCCCCGCCCGCCGCCGTGACGCCTGAGCCCGGTGAATGGGTTGAGGGCGATTGGGCCGCCAGCGGGCCTCTGGCCGGCTTTCCCCGCGGCGCCGCCGCCGGCGACTGCCTGCACCGCATTCTGGAGCGGCTGCCTTACCACCTGTCGACCAGCAGTCCAGCCGCCGCCGCCCTGGTGGCCGACGAGCTGGCCCGAGCCGCTCTGCCGGCCCACCAGGCGGATGCCGTGCTCGCGGGCCTGGAGCAGATGCGGCTCACCCCCTTCGGCGGCAGCCTGGGGGCCCTGAGGCCCGCCGATCTCCCGCCCACGGCGCGGCTCAACGAGATGGCCTTTGATCTCAGCCTGGCGGAAGCCCGGGCCGAGGGCCTGGCCGCCGCCTTCGCCGATCACCCCGGCGACGATGTCGATCCCGACTATGCCGGGCGCCTGGCCCGCCTGCCGATCGCCAGCCGCGGCTATCTCACCGGCTCGATCGACCTGGTGTTTTGTGATCCGGAGGGGCGGTGGTGGGTACTCGACTGGAAGAGCAACTGGCTGGGAGAACCGACCAGCGGGGATGCGGCCGCGACTTGCGGACCTCGCCACTACGGCCAGCGGGCGATGCGGGCGGTGATGGGGAGTCACCATTACTTTTTGCAGGCCCATCTGTATCTGGTGGCTTTGCACCGCTATCTGGCCTGGCGGTTGCCGCACTACTGCCCTGAGCAGCATCTGGGCGGTTTGGTGTATGTCTTTTTGCGGGGCACGCCTGGGGTCGTGGCGGAGCGGGCGCTGCCGGGGCCGGTGCCGGGCATGCTGGTGGCGCAACCGCCGCCGGGTCGGCTGCTGGCCCTCGATCGTGCCCTCGGTCGGTTGGAGGTGACGCCATGAGCGGCGGGGGGCGGCGGGACCCACCGGCCTGGCTGCCGTGGGTGGCTGAGGCCCTGGCCGAGGCGCTGCCGCGGCTGCACGGGGAAACGGCCGACGCTCCACAGCGCCAGCTGATCACCGAGCTCACCGAGGCATTGGTGCGCGGTGAGCTGGAGCTGCCCGTTGGCGATGCAAGTGCGCTGCACGGGTGGGGACTGCTGCAGCAGGCCGATGGCCCCCTGGTGCTTCATGAGGACAGGCTGCAGTGGCGGCGTTGGCACACCCAGCGCCAGCGGGTGGTGGACGGCGTGCTGCAGCGGGCTGCTCCACGCCATGATCTGGAGGGCGACGAGGGCGACCTGCTCCTGGGGCTGGATCCGCTGCAGCAGCAGGCGGCTCGGGCGGTGCTGCACCATGGTTTGGTGCTGCTCGAAGGGGGGCCCGGCACGGGTAAGACCAGCACCGTGGCCGCCATGGTGGCGCTGCTGCTGCGGCATCGGCCTGCCGCGCGGGTGCAGCTGGCAGCCCCCACCGGCAAGGCCGCCGCCCGCCTGCGCAGCGCCAGCGGCCGCCGTTACCCCTGCACCACCCTGCACCGCCTGCTGGAGAGCCATGGGAGCGGCTTCGCGCGCCATCGCCGCCGCCCCCTCGATCTCGACCTGCTGGTGGTGGATGAGGTGTCGATGGTGGATCTGGCGCTGATGGAGGCCCTACTGGAGGCGCTGCCGCTGCCGTGCCGGCTGGTGCTGGTGGGCGATCCGGCCCAGCTACCGCCTGTGGCTCCCGGTGCTCTGCTCGATGCGCTGCAGGCGCCGCCGGTGCGTGCGGCGCTCGGGCCGGCTCGCATGGCCCTGCAGCGCACCTGGCGCAACGATGGGGCCATTGCGGCCGTTGCCAACGCCCTGCGCCAGCAGCTTGATGCACCGTTGGCCGATCTCACAGTTCTGTTGGCCGACCTGCCGCCCAACGCCAATGTGCAGTGGTTGAGGGCAGCGCCGCCCCAGCTACCGCTGGCGCTGCTCAGCCGGCTGGAGGAGCAGCGCCAGCGGCTGGCCCAGCTGGCTGCGGCCGCCGGCGCCGGCGCCGCCGAGGCGGTGGCGGCTCTGCTGCGTCAGCGCGACCGCCTGCTGGTGCTCACCCCCCTGCGCGGCGGCCCGTGGGGGGTGGATGCGATTCACCGGCAGCGGTTGGGCCCGGCCCTGGCGGCAGGCCCCGGCGGTTGGCCGCCGGGCACGCCGGTGTTGTGCGTGCGCAATCTGCCCGAGCTGGGACTGGCCAATGGCGATCTGGGCGTGGTGGTGGAGCGGCAGGGCCCTGAGGGTGGCCCAAGGCTGCTGTTTGGCGATGGCGAGGCCGACACGGTGCTGTGGCTGCATCCGGCCCAGCTGGGGGGGGCGGCCGAACCGGCCCTGGCTCTTACCGTGCACAAGGCCCAGGGCAGCGAGGCCGATGCGGTGGTGGTGCTGCTCGACCCCGACCGCCAGTCCGACCCACGATTGCTCTACACCGCCCTCACCCGTGCCCGCCGCGACGCGCTGCTGATCACTCCCGACTCCCAGGCCCGCCCATGAACCCGCTCGCCCTTGCCACCCCAAACCGCGACCCACGGCCCTGGGGCTGGTTTGAAACCCTCAGCCTCGGGCCCGACCATCTGGTGAAGCGGCTGTGGCTGGCACCGGGTTGCCGTCTCAGCCTGCAACGCCATCAGCACCGTTGGGAGCATTGGGTGGTGGTGAGCGGTGCCGGCACGGTGGAGATCGACGGCCAGGTGCAGGCGGTGGAGCCTGGCAGCACGCTCACCATCGCTCAGCGGGCGGTGCATCGTGCCAGCGCCGGCCCTGAGGGACTGCTGATCGTGGAAGTGCAGCGTGGTGGGGTGTTGCGCGAAGACGATATCGAGCGCCTGCAGGACGACTACGGGCGGGTGTTAAGTTCTTGAGACAGCCTTTGATTGAGGCACGCGGTTCCGGTTCCGAATCACCGTCGGTGAGATCGGTTTGTTCCAAGCGCTGGTGACCGCTCCGCGTCGCCCGTGTTGACGGGGTCTGAATCATCAGCCCCGATTGTCCGGCCTGGATTGCAGCCCGCATTGAAGGATTCGACGGCCGGCACAGTTCAGGCCCATTTTTTGTTCGTGACTGACTCGATTGTTGTTGACAAGGCCGTGCCTTGTCTGGAAACCGCTGTGGCAGGGGATCACCCTCCAGTGGGTGGTTTCCATGGCTTCGGCTTCCCTGACGATCTGCTGGCGGCCCTGGAGACCATCGGCTTTGCCACTCCCTCCCCCATCCAGAGCGCTGCCATTCCGGAGCTGATGCTGGGCCGCGATCTGGTGGGTCAGGCCCAGACCGGCACCGGCAAAACCGCCGCCTTCGGCCTGCCGCTGCTGGCCCGGCTCGATCTGCAGCAGCGCGGTGTGCAGGTGCTGGTGCTCACACCCACCCGTGAGCTGGCATTGCAGGTGGCCGAGGCGATCAGCAGCTACGCCGCCCGCATGGATGGTGTGAAGGTGCTGGCGATCTATGGCGGCGCCGATTTCCGCGACCAGATTCAGCAGCTTCGGCGCGGCGTGCAGGTGGTGGTGGGCACGCCCGGCCGGGTGATGGATCACATGCGCCAGGGCACGCTCGATCTCTCCGGCCTGCGCAGCCTCGTGCTCGACGAAGCCGATGAGATGCTGCGGATGGGCTTCATCGACGATGTGGAGTGGGTGCTGGAACAGCTGCCCCAGGAGCGCCAGGTGGTGCTCTTCTCCGCCACCATGCCGCCGGAGATCCGCCGGATCTCAGCCCGCTATCTGCGCCAGCCGGCCGAGGTAACGATCCGCACGAAAGCGGCCGATCGGGGGCGTATCCGCCAGCGGCACCTTGTGGTGCAACCCCAGCAGAAGCTGGCCGCGTTGGAGCGGGTGCTGGAGGCGGAACGCAGCGAGGGGGTGATCATTTTTGCCCGCACCAAGGCGGTGACCATCACCGTGGCTGAATCGCTGGAGCAGCACGGCTACGACGTGGCCGTTCTCAACGGTGACGTACCCCAGGCGCAGCGGGAGCGCACGATCGAACGGCTGCGCGATGGCCGCGTCGACGTCTTGGTGGCCACTGATGTGGCCGCCCGCGGCCTGGATGTGGAGCGCATCTCCCTGGTGATCAACTACGACATCCCCTTTGATGCCGAGGCCTATGTCCACCGCATTGGTCGCACCGGCCGTGCCGGCCGCAGTGGGGAAGCCATCCTGTTTCTCACACCGCGGGAGCGCCGTTTTCTGGGCGGGCTGGAGCGGGCTGTGGGCCAGCCGATCGACGCGATGGAGATTCCCACCAACGCCACCATCAACCAGCACCGCTTGGATCGACTGCGCTCCCGCCTCAGCCAGGCCCTCGGCGACAGCGGTGCCGACGCCGAGGAGCAGGCGCTGCTGAGTGAAATCGTGCAGCGGGTGGGCCTCGACCATGGCTGCCCGCCGGAGCAGCTGGCTCTGGCCGCCCTGCGGCTTTCGTTGGCAGGGCGTCCGCTGCTGCTGCAGGGCCAGGATCTGCCGCCACTGGCCGCTGCCGGCAGCGAGCGGCGCCGCAGCGAGCGGCCCGAGCGCGGCGAACGCGGCCAACGGCAGGATGATGGTCCGCCCGAGGATCACATGGAGCGGTTCCGCATTGAGGTGGGCTGGCGCGATCGCATCAAACCCGGCAATATCGTAGGCGCTATCGCCAATGAAGCAGGCCTCAACGGTCGCCAGATCGGTCGGATCCGGATTTATGACAGCCACAGCACCGTTGATCTACCCAAGGGCATGCCGGACGATGTGTTCCGCGATCTTCAACGGTTGCGTGTGATGAACCGGGAACTGCGACTCTCCCGACTGGCCGACAGCTCTGGCGATCGTCCTTCTGTCCCCTCAACCCCCCTTGCCGTGTGATCCCAGCCCGCCTGAGCCAGCTGCTGCGTTGCTCCGCTTTCACGCTTGCTGTTCTGGCGGCGATGGGCGGTTGGGGTAACCCTGCCCGCGCCAATGCCAGCCTGGCTTCGATGGTGCGCTCCTTCTGCCTCACTGCGTTTGAGGCAGAGATGGCGCGGGCCGGCAAAACCCCGCCTCCGGGCATGGCCAACTTTGCCTGCGGCTGCGTGGCCGACAAGATTCAGCGGGGTAGCAGCCTCGAGGCGGCGCGCAACAGCTGTCGTGATGCCACAGTGCGCCGCTACCCCATCTGAAACGACTGCCTAGGCGCAGAGTCCGCTCACCTCGGAACAACCCACCACGCTGAGCTCATGGCTGGGTAACCGCTCGATCGCGCTGACCAAGGCCACCTGAACCCCATCGGACTCGGTGGCGAGCAGGGCCTGGAGCACGTCGAACCGATCTTGGGCGGCCAGTTCGCCATCCTCTTCCCAGGCGAGGGCCCAGGGGGTGGCGGCACAGCCGGGATAGGCACCACAGGGGAGGGAGCTGGTCACGGGATCAGCGTTATCAGGGTTTGCTGACAATGAGGCATCTTGCCGGATCGGTGGTCCCCTCTTCCGGTTTGTTTCAGATCTGCTTCAAGCTTCTCCATGGTTGCCCCGGCTACGGGGCGGGGCAATGGCGGCGTCAGGCCCTCTGCCCCCCTCCTTGTAGGATCTGAACGATTCATCGGGCGTTCAGGCTCCCTTCGGCTCGATCAGCAGAAGCGTCAGGCTCCAAACCCTCTTTGAGGGTTTTCGACCACCACGGTCTTCCACTGTCCATCCCAAGGAACCAGGCATCGGGCGAATCAGTTCCAGGTTGTGTTCCTTTTGAATGACCATTTACGTCGGCAACCTCTCGTTCCAGGCAGAACGTGAGGATCTGGTCCATCTCTTCGGCCAGTACGGAGAAGTGCGCCAGTGCAGCCTCCCCCTCGACCGTGAAACCGGCCGCAAGCGCGGCTTTGCCTTTGTCGAGCTGGCCGATGAGGCCTCTGAGCAGAAAGCGATCGACGATCTCCAAGACGTGGAGTGGATGGGTCGCATGATCCGCGTGAACAAGGCCACCCCCCGTGAAGGCGGCGGCGGTGGCGGCGGCGGCAACCGTGGCGGTGGTCGCCAGGGCGGCGGCGGCGGCTACGGTGGCGGTGGCAACCGCTGGTGAGCAACGGGCCGGCGGCACCGCCGCGGCGCTGGGCCTTGGGGCGGCTGCTTCGCAGCCTTAAGCCCCATCGCCGGCTGGTGCTGCTTGCCTCCCTCTGCTCGGTGCTCAACAAGCTGTTCGACCTCGCTCCGCCTGTGCTGATCGGCCTTGCGGTGGATGTGGTCGTTCAGGAGCGCGTCTCCTGGCTGGGTCGGCTGGGCATCACAGCCGTGCCCAGCCAGTTGGCCGTTTTGGCCGTGCTCTCCCTGGTGATCTGGAGTGCCGAGTCGTTATTTGAATATCTCTATGCCCTGCTATGGCGCAATCTCGCCCAGACAGTGCAGCACGAACTGAGAATTTCTGCTTACGACCATCTGCAGCAGCTGCCGATGGTCTTTTTTGACGAGCGCAGCAGTGGTCGTCTGATGGCGATCCTCAACGACGACATCAACCAGTTGGAGCGCTTTCTCGACCATGGAGCCAACGAGATTCTGCAGCTGATCACCACGGTGCTCGCCATCGGTGGCGCCATGCTGGTGCTCTCGCCCACGGTGGCGGGCGCTTCGTTTCTGCCCATTCCACTGATCCTCTGGGGGTCGCTGCGCTTCCAGCGCCGCCTGGCGCCGCTTTATCAGGAGGTGCGCGAGCGCGCTGGTGATCTCGCCAGCCAGCTGGCCAACAATCTCGGCGGCATGCTCACGATCAAGGCCTTCACCGCCGAGGCCCAGGAGGTGCGCAGCCTGGAGCGGGCCAGCCAGGCCTATCGCACCAGCAATGCTCGGGCGATCAGGCTCTCGGCCGCCTTCATTCCCCTGATCCGCTTTGCGATCCTCTTCGCCTTTCTGGCGATCCTGGTGATCGGCGGCCTGCAGGCGTGGCGTGGCGCCATCGCCGTGGGCACCTACAGCTTTCTGGTGTTCATCACCCAGCGCCTGCTCTGGCCCCTCACCACCCTGGGCCGCACCCTCGACGATTATCAGCGGGCCATGGCCTCCACCGGCCGGGTGCTCGATCTGCTCGATACGCCGATCACCATCGCGGGGGGGAATCGGCATCTGCCGCCGGAGCAGGTGCGCGGCGAGATCCGCTTCGAAGATGTGAGCTTCGCCTACAGGGGCCGCGATCCCCTGCTGCAGCAGCTCAGCCTCACCATTCCCGCCGGCCATACCCTCGGCATCGTGGGGTCGACCGGCAGCGGCAAGAGCACCCTGGTGAAACTGCTGCTCCGCTTCTACGATCCTCAGGCCGGCTGCATCCGCCTCGACGGTGTGCCGATCGACAGCCTGCAGCTGGGCGACCTGCGCCGCAGCATCGGCCTGGTGAGCCAGGACGTGTTTCTGTTTCATGGCACCGTGGCTGACAACATCGCCTACGGCAGCAGTGGGGCCAGCCGCACAGCGATCGCCCGAGCGGCGGAGCTGGCGGAGGCGGCCTCCTTCATCGACGCTCTGCCCCAGGGTTACGACACGGTGGTGGGCGAACGGGGCCAGCGTCTCTCCGGTGGCCAGCGGCAGCGCATCGCCCTGGCCCGCGCCATCCTGCGCGACCCACCGGTGCTGGTGCTCGATGAGGCCACCTCCGCCGTGGATAACGACACCGAAGCCGCCATCCAACGCTCGCTCGATCACATCACCGCCGAGCGCACCACGCTGGTGATTGCCCACCGACTCAGCACCGTGCGCCATGCCGACCGGATCGTGGTGCTCGACCACGGCCGGATTGTGGAGAGCGGCTCCCACGATGCGCTGATCCAGCGCAACTGCGCCTACGCCGGCCTCTGGCGGGTTCAGGCTGGGCTGCGGGCCAGCGAACCCCTGCGCTTCTGATCAGCCACTTACCAGGCTGTCCACCCTCCCCAGCGGCTCTGAGGCCCGCTCGGAAGTGAGAGAATGTGAAGATTGAATGAAGACATTTGTGACCAATCGCCTCGCCTCTGGCCGCCAAAGTCGCTCACCGTTACCGGTGCTGCTGGCGGTGGCGGTGGGTTTGGGGGGAGGTGTGTTGCTCTCCGCTCCCCTGGCCGATGTGATCCGGGGCCAAGGCCTGCTGCGCGCCGGCGCCAGCACCAATCCCTTTGAGGCCTGGAGCGCCCTCACCCAGAAGGATGTGCTGATCCTCGGCACCGATGAGGGGGGCGGCAACACCGATGTGATCGCCACGGTGCGTCGCGATGGCGGGGTCACACGTGTGACCCAGATTCCCCGCGATACTTACATTGAGGCCGATCAATATGGCCCCCTAAAGATCAACGCGCTTTATAGCGTTGGCGGCAGTGATGCGCTCAAACGCGAGCTTTCTTCTCGGCTCGGCCGGCCGATTAAGCATCACGTGGTGGTGAACCTGGCCGCGATCCGCACCCTGGGCGACATGCTTGGCGGCATCGAAGTTGATGTGCCCAAGCGCATGGCTTATGTGGACAACAGCCAAGGGTTGCACATCGATCTCTACCCCGGCCGCCAAACGTTGCGCGGTCGCGATCTGGAAGGCTTCCTGCGCTTCCGGCACGATGAGATGGGTGATATCGGCCGGCTCGAGCGCCAGCAGCTGGCGCTGCAGGGCCTTTTCCGCCGGCTCAGCAGCCCTCAGAACATCGTGCGTCTGCCGGCCCTGCTGGTGGCGGCCGGCCGCAATCTCCAGACCGATCTCGGCCCCATGGAGCTGGGCGGTCTGGTGACCTCCCTCAGCCATACCACCCTGGAAACCAGCCATCTGGGGGGCCGGCCCTTCATGCGCGATGGCATCAGCTACTGGGAGGCCGAGTGGCCCGGTGATGCTCTCCACGGGGTGGAAACCAGCAGCGACCCCCAGCGCCGCGCTCCATTCCTGTTTTGATCCTTCGCCGTCGCGGCTTCAGCGCTCCGGCGGTGAGGGGTGGTTGTTGCGCCGGTCGGACAGTGTGAGCAGTGCCAGCACCAGGGCTACACCCGCCAGTACGGGCGGTGCGGCTGCCACCGTGACCCCCAGGGCTGCCGTGAACCACACCGAGGCCGCACTGGTGAGTCCGTGCACCTCCGGCCTAGTGCGCGACTTCTCGTGCGACACCACCAGAATTTCGCCAGCCCCCAGAAACCCCACCCCGGTGGCCACCCCCTGGATGGCGCGGCTGCGGGCATTGGCATCGAGCCCGGCCGCCAGCACCACCAGGCAGGCGCTGAGCCCCACCAACACATGCACCCGCAGGCGGCTGGGATGGCGTTCGCTGCCGTGATGGGCGCGGTTGAACCCCACCGCCATGCCGCAGAGCACCGCCAGACCGAGGCGGAGCAGAGCCTCCAGATCGGGGGTGAGCGACAGGGCCATGGGGATCAGGAGGTGGTGGTGTCGATAATCGCCGCCAGCTGCTCCACCGCTGCGGGCAGCTGGCCAAAGGGCCCACTGAACCCACAGCAGGCCCATAGCCCCGCGGCGTCGGGCACTGGCCCGAGCCAGGGCGAGCCCTGGCGGCTGAAGGCCACCGGCACCTGCTGAAAGGCGGCGTCCAGCCGACCGAGCGCCGGATCGAGCTGGGCCAGACCCTGCCGCAGCCGCTCCTCAAGCCAGGACGGTGGCGCGGCGTTGGCTGCGGTTGGCAGCCAGCTGATCTGCCCCAGCAGGGCACCTCCCCCCCAGGGTGCCAGCCCTGCATCCACGCACCAATCGCCGGGTTGGCCGCGGCGCTCCAGATCGGTCCGCTGAAACCGCTGCGGCAGCACCACCTGGCCGCGGCGCACCGCCGTCAGCCAGGGGTTTGGCCCGGCGGCGGCGGGGAGGGTGAGCACGCCGGCCCAGCTGATCTGTAGCCGCAGCCGCAGGCTGGGCCAAAGTGCGGCGCTGCCGGCGCCGGCCGCCAGCACGACCTGCTGGGCCGTGAGCTCCTGGGCTGCGCCGCTGGTGGTGCGCAGCCGCAGCTGCCAGCGGGGTGCATCGCTAGCGCCCACCGGCAGCAGCTGCTCCACCGTGGCTTCCAGCCGCCGCACCCCGGCCGCTGCCCAGGCGCTGGGCAGGGCAGCCAGCAGGGCCGGCGCATCCACCCGGCTGAAGGGCATTGGCAGGGCCTGCCACGGCCAGGGGCCGCCGTGGCGTCGCAGGCCGCAGCGCCGCCACCCCAGGGGGCCGTGGCTGGCTTGCAGGCGCCGCCACTGGCGGGCCCCTGTGCGGCCCAGTACACCGCCGTAGCTCAGGGCCGTGGCTGGCGGCGTGCCGCTGCCGGCTGCCGCTCCCACCAGGGTGACCGACCGACCTTGCCGGGCCAGGGCCAGGGCCAGCACCCCCCCGGCCAGGCCCGCACCCACCACCACCACCATGGTCAGATCAGCAGGGTGAAGGAGTCGATCACGCGGTGAAACAGTGCCTCCACCTTGGGCCAGCGGGCGGCGTTGGTGCTGGCCGCGAGAGTGTAGAGGCGTCCGCGGTCAGCCACCGCCGTCACCAGCTCATGCCGGTCGCGGTCCTGCAGATGCACGCTGTACTCCAGGTTGTAGAAGGTGCGGCCTCCCTGCTCGCGCTCGGAGGCCTCCACCAGCTCGGCGCTGC
>JAYKGR010000133.1:0-8329 GCA_035285645.1 Cyanobacteriota bacterium
GGGGGCCGGATCGGCCGGGGGAACCATGCTCGGGTGGCTGGCGGTCAGAGCAACAGGCACTCCACAGGGTGCCCCGTCGTGGCGGGGCGCGGTGGTCGCGTCCTGTCTGCCCCGTCGCCATGGCCACCACACCCGTTGCCCCGGCCTGCCCCATCCGCCTGGTCTCCTTCCGTCTGGCTGCCAGGGGCAGCACCGAGGCGCGGCGTCTGTTCCTCGATGGCGAGGGGCACATCAGTGCCGATCCCCACTGGCTGCCGCGGGAGCAGGCCCTGCTGCTGGCGCACAATCAGCAGCTGATCTGGGGGTCAGCCGCCCGGGTGCTGGTGCTCTGAGCCCCCCAGGGCCAGCGGGTCTGGGATCGCTGGCCCTCCCTCTCTGGCCATGGACTGCTCCAGGGCGTCCATCCAGTCCCACAGCAGCCGCTGCTTGTTCTTGCCGTCCAGCAATGCCGCCGGCACGGCGCGGGCAACGGCACCGCTCTGCAGGGCCTGAACGATGTCCAACGCATGGGCCTCGTCGAGGGCCTGCACCATCTCGCTGCCAAAGCCCTCGTCTGTGGAGAAGAACACGGCGTAGTGGATGGGGCCTCCGGCTGAGCACACCTCCTTGGTAGCCATTGGGGGCCCCGGATGCCAGCAGCTTGGTGCGTGATCGGCTCAGGGGCCACTGCGCTGGGGGTGGGCTACAGCTGTGAGATACGGCAGGAGGGATAGGCTCAGATTCGGCCAAGAGCAACGACCGCAGCTGTTGTGGGTGCAGGGTCTGTTGATGACTGGAAGCAATGACGCTGACTACTCCGACTCTCGCCTCGTGTATCGGGCTGGACAGGTGGTTTGCCGACCCGAGAACCACAGCTAGCCTTGGCTCTCAGCGACTCAAAAGTCAGGTGAGAGCTGGAGTTGGTCAGATTACGGAGGGGCGCATACCTTGGTTACCGGAAAGAGGCAGGACGATCCACCTGGTTCTCGGAACCATCCAATAAAGAGTTAGGCCCACTAAAAACCGATGAAACTTAGTCGCTCAACAGCCGAAAGCCATTCCTTTGTGCTAGAGGAAGTTCACCTTAGGAAGATATGTGAAAATCTTTCTAGATTCTTCACAACGGTTTATATCACCGCCAAATGCACCGATAAGCTCGATCGCGAGTTTACCTCAGCAGACGAATTGCTGGGATTTGCCAATCCAGCTCGATCGGCCATCCAAGAACTATCAATCCGCGCAAGAGATACCAAACGGGATAAGAGCTTCAGGCTAAGCCTCGCCAACAAGCATTATGCAAATGTGTACGTTTCAATTGAAGCAGACAACGAGAGCGCCCCGGAATTAAATAGTCTCGCCGATGACGCGATTGAGTCTATGCGCCCCTGGTTCTCATGGATTGCACGTGTAGACTGGTACTGGCTTACTTTTCTCATCTGGATAATATGGTGGGCTGGGTTCATCCTGCTGGCCCTCGTGCTTCATGGTGATCGTGAAATCATCATTGGCGGCGCAGGGGCAATAAGAACTCACGCCATACTGAAAAGTATTATGCTCGGACTGACGCCTACGCTTGCTGGGCTAGCACTAAACCTTGTTCGAAATCGATTCTTCCCTGTTGGAACGTTTGCCATTGCCAATGGGAAAGCACTTCACGTTCAGAATGAGGTCATAAGAACGGTCATAATCGTTGGCATTGCGATCTCCGTTATCACGAGCGCGATGTTTTATGTACTTGGCTAGGTTAACAGGGATGCCACCTGCATTGAAATGAGCGCAATAGAAGGAGGATCTATTATGCATTGCATTTATCCATAGGGTGCCTAACATCAAGATGCAGAAGACGGGTGCGGAGCTTGTTCTTTCTGCAGGGGCGGCTTCCCGCTTCTGATCTTGGCGTTCGGTGTATCCGCACTTCATTCCCAGCCCTAACCAGTAAGTCGGCAAGTAGCATGAAAGACTTATTCGACAGCCCCGATGATTCCATAGACTTTGACGACGAGCGATCGAAGAGGATGCATGCGGAGCTGAAGTCCAAGGATAAGGACGGAAACTACGCATCGTTTTTCAGACATGTTACGCATCAGCTCCTTGAGAGTGATGTAAACACTGTCCCACCTGGTTATCATTTCTGCTTTGATCGCATCGCCTCAGTAGAGGTGTATAGTTCTTCAGACAAGGAACGACTTCGAAAACTCCTGCTCAAAATGGCTCGGAGGATGAATAGAAGAGATACCGGATCCAGCAAGTCTGTCGCAGATAATATTGAAAGAGCACTTGATACTATAGCGAGTGACAAACAATCGCGATCTTATCACTTTATTCATGGCCTCGTTGTCCCTGCAGGATCAAAGCTATTTACGTCATACAGAGTAAAAATTGAATCAATTGGACCATTCCTTATAAGAGTTTACTTTCTGCTAGAGCCATCTGCCAGCCTTCAAGAGCAGATCCAAGACATCTCTCGAAAGCAGACTAATACCAAGGTCAAAATATTCTTAAGCTGGCTTAAGAAATTCAAAAGAATCCAGGATCCATCATTCGTGATCAAGAAAGGCAATCGACTTAAGCAGGAGCTTATCAAAGATCTGGACGATAGAATCCGAAGTGAGATTTACAACATCTTCAGGCGGGATGCTCCCGGAATCCTGGCAGGCAACTACAGTGGGATACCCATTCTGATGGCTTATAGATGCCAATCTGCAATTGATACCAGCGAGAGCAGCACAACAGAGAATAACGCTCATCGGAGCGAGTTCTTTAGACTGCTTGCTTCAGCCGGAGCAGATAGCCATGATATCTACGAAAACCCCTCAACAAATGATGTATACATTGAGCAGAAGCGAAGATCCGGCAATGAGCTTAGAATTCTCGGCAAGCTTATATCTTTTTCAGATAAGTCCACTGTGATACCTGAGCAGATTCTATGGATAAACACCCTCAAGGGGATTTTAGAGTTGCAAAGTCGCCAACTTGACGACTTGCAAAATAAAGTCATCATGCTTTCTATTCAAAAAACGCGAAAGAGCTTAGCCTCGCAACGACTTCAGCTTTACCAACATGCTTCAGTTTATGAAACTTTTACATCTGCTCACGACCAAGAGCGAGCCGCTGACAACTTAATGTCAGACCAACCAGATACTGGCCTATTCTGGGAACCACTGCCTGGAAAGAGATTTGAGTACTATGGGCACGGCCTTGAGACAATCCAATGGTTCCGCAAGCTAATTGATGATCAGATACCAAGATTAAAAGAATCCTATCTGATCGCAAAAGATGAGTTCAGCGATCGGACTATCTTAAGACTTCAACGATGGGCTATCTTCTTGGCGATTATAGTGCCCATTTTACAGATCGGTTTACAGAGAGTGTTGGACCTTAACTTCCCTATTTCTATTCCGAGCTTTGCTAAGCCAATGAACAAGGACAGTGGTAATCAACCCACTCCTTCTAGCTCTCGTGATCCTGGTGATATAATTAAAGGCAATAACGAATCAACACGCAAGCGCCAGGTTCCACCACCGAACAACAAGATCCAGCGGTCGGGTCCACAATGATCAATATTCAGCGTAAAACAACCGCCCGCCGCTGATCTTGAGCGTAGCCACCAGCATCCATCCCACAACAGGCATAGTACCTCAATTTCGATGTCGCTCATTGATCGCGCCAAGAAGTTCATCGAAGCCGGCGGCGACGAGTTGTCGCTTCTCCGGGCGTGCATCGCAGATGGAGGTGTAAGTGCACTCGCAGCCGTACAAATGATGGCTGAAGATATGTACGGCGGAAGAACGTTAAACTTCCAGTTGAAGGCGCCGGCTGCGTATAGTCTTGTTACATTTGGAGATGCTGGTTTGCGTGCACTAGCTGAATCCGCCGTCCGCACTCCGACGAGCAAGAACGTCTCGCTGTGCCTCAGTATCCTCGCAGCCGTCGCAGCTGGCTCGGCTCCTCGAGTCCCTTATTTGACGCCTGGCGAAGCGCTTGAAGAGTCCGTTCGTACTGCCTCTCGAGCGGCGGGCTTATCTAGCGTGGCTCGAGCAGTTCTGAGGGAGTACGTCCTTGGTATTGAAGACGAGTTGGCTGCGGTGTCAGCAGTAGGCAGTCAACTCTCCCGCGCCCCATGGTCGCCGGAAGACGCAGGGGCCGTGGGGGAGCTCTTCGCGGCAATCGCGGCGAGGCGATTGGCTACAGGTTCTTCCACCATTCGCACCTACGAAGCGCTGCTAGCAGAGCACCCGAACGATGAGCCGAAATTTCACAGCTTCCTCGAGCGTCATCCTCAGCTGCTTGATCCAGCCGCGGCCGAGGTATGGTCGAAGCCGGATCTCGCTGGCGTCCGCGAGCCGGACTTTGTAATTCGGCGCGTCGACGACACTTACCTAGTGGTCGAGATCGAGACCCCTGGCAAGTCATTGATAACAGGGGCGAGCCAGCTTGCTGCTTCAGCGACGCAGGCTGTCGCTCAGGTTACAGAATATCGCTCCTTCCTAGTAGAACGGTTCCAGCTTGCGCAGGCCCACTTTCCGCGCTTCAGTGAACCTGAGTGTTTGGTAGTCATTGGCGTTGAGAGTCGGCTATCCGCTGACCAGCGATCTGCACTCGCGCGCGAAAACCGAAGTCGAGCCGGGGTTCGCATCGTCGGATTTGACTGGCTTGCTCGGCGCGCGTTGACAATCGCCAGCAACGTTATTGAGCCGAAACTAACAGCTCAATCCATCCGGGTCTTTTAGCCGCTACTTCACATCAAGATACAGAAGACGGGTGCGGTGGCAACGGCCAACTCTGAGGTTTTGGCCCGCTTCTGATCTTGAGCGTAACAACATCTGAGAACGTGTCCCGCGTCGCAGACCTGGTGAAGCAGGCGATCATCAGCGGTCAGCCGGTGCTGTAACGAGGCTGGCAATGGGGATGGTCAGCACCCCATCCCATGACCACCTCGATGAGCGCCGAGCGGTTTGCCGATCGCTTCCGCTTCTACCGCGACCAGCCGCAGCAGCAACGCGGCGTGCAGCAGCTGTATGTCGCCATCGGCAGCAGCGACCAGGGCACAGCGATCCTCGATGAGCAGGCCCCCTGGGCCGTCACCTTCAGTGAGCAACCTCCCCAGCCGCCAGCTCCCACCGGTGGACTCGATCCCGGCGGCTCAGAGGAAGCCGGTATGGCTGGCCCGCAGATGACGGCACCGGTCAAACCCGGCGACACCTACCTGCTGGTGAACGACCGGGACGAGGACATGGAGGCCTACGACCACAGTGGCCGGTTCCTCTGGAAGATTCCCTGCCTGGCTCGCGGCCAGGGCGCCGACACCGACTGGAGCCACGCCAACACCGACACCCCGCCGGGGCTCTACAAGCTCGGGAAGCTCTACGCGGACTACGAGCAGAACCCCAACCCGCCCTGTTCCGACACCGCCATGGCCTACGGCTGGTACTCCTTCGACATGGAGGAGCTGGAGGGCCAGGAGGTGGCCGTTGGTCGGGCCGGGATCATGCTCCACGGCGGCGGATCGGCCTGCGGCTGGCCCGGCGCTTGGGCACCGCAGCAGGCCCTGCACCCCACCCTTGGCTGTGTACGCCTGCACAACGCCGATCTGCGCGACAAGGTGCTGCCCCTCTACCGCCAGGGCACGGTGTATCTGGGGGTGTTCCAGGAAAAAAAGTGACGCCGGGCCAGGCCCCAGGGGGATGCACATCTGGTGAGCCAACCCTGGCCCACGCCAACCTGCAGCACTGGCTGGACTTCTTCTGCAGCAGCGCCGTCACCGAGGCCAGCCTGGGCGTGATCCAGCCCCTCAGCCCAGAAGAGGCCTGTGGCTTCCTGGGCTGCATGGTGGTCGAGACCGGGGAGCCGGAGTTGGAGAACCTCGATGTGGTGGAGGCCGGCAGCGGCGCCGGCCGCGGTGCCATGCAGTACACCGGCGTGCGTCGCACCGCCTACGACGCTGCCCGCAGCCAGGCCATCAGCGAGGGCATCGATCCCAACAGCAACAGCTGGCAGGAGCAGTACTTCGCCGAGGAGTACGCCGGCCTGCACGATCCGCCCGAGGGCTCGTTGATCGGCTGGACTCGCGTCTTTGAAGACCGCCCCACGGGCATGGATCCAGCCGCGGCAGCGGCCTGCTGGACAGGTTCGGCTGCTGTGGCCGAGGGCTACTTCAGGCCCGGCACGCCTCACACCGAGCGCCGCCAGGCGGAGGCCCTGAGGGTCTGGGAGTTGCTGCAGAGCGGGGCGCTGGTGCTGCCGCCGGCTGGGGCCTGATCGCACAGGGGGAGCCACGATGCAAGCCAACGCCGAGCCCCGGCCGCCCAAGCCGCCGTTCGACCGTGAGCGGTTCGTCTTCAAGATCCTGGCGGTGGTGATCGGCACCCAGCTGCTGATCTATTCCCTCGCCGCTGGGGTCTGCGGCCAGCGGGCGCTGGAGGGGCGATCGATCGGGCAGATCTGCCCCGGCACGCTGGAGCAGCTGCAGGGCGGCTTTGATTCCACCCTCAAGCTGCTGCTGGCCTTGCTGGGCGGAGCAGCGCTGTCGCGCATGGACCGGTGAGAGCAAGGCGATGCCGATCGCCGAACCCATGGCTTGCAGGACGTGCGCCGCAGGTCACTGGTGCGGATCAGAACGGTTCAGTCTTGCGCTGGTTGCCCGCGACCCAGCGCGAGAAGGCCTCGCGATCAAGCTCGCCGCTGGCCACGGCCAACACAACGGCCTCAGCGGCATCGATAGAGGCGGTCAACTCGATGCCGTTCAGCACGAGGGTTGTTTCCATTGCGGCATGGCCGATCCGCTTGTTGCCATCCACGAAAGAATGGTTCTGGATCAGCGAGAACCCCAGCGCTGCGGCCTTGGCATTCAGCCCTGGGTAGAGATCAACGCCGCCAAAGCTCTGGTGGGGCTGGGCAAGGGAGGCCTCCAGCAGTCCCAGGTCCCGCAGGCCGGGCATGCCTCCGGTCTGCTCGATCAGGCGACGATGCAGCTCCAGCACCTCCGCCAGGCTCAGCCAGCGCATCAGGCCAGCCGGTGATAGAGCTCCTGGTTCTTGCTGAGAACGCGATCCGCAGCGGCCTGGAAATCAACCGATTGCCGAAAAACCAGATCCCGCACTGCTGCAGCAGCGAGATCGGCCTCACTGACATGGAGCCGGCGTGCTGTTTCGCTTAGGGCTTGGGCCTGCTGGTCACTGAGCTCGATTGCGATTCCCACGGGCGCTCCCCACCTGGAGGACTAGTGACACCCAGGTTGGCACCCCCATTCGCGGATGGCTTGCAGCGGAATGGTCGGTATTTCGGGGAGGGCTTGCTCCGGGCCTCTCCAGTCTGAGGCCCGTCCTACGGCCGCGCCTCCGCTGGGATCGGTCCCGTCGCTGCGCCGTTTGGGCGCCGATCGTCATGGCAACGCTCTCATCTGGCGCTTCTCCGTTCTGCCGGCCTGAGGAGGATCCATTCCTGCTGCTGGAGTCCTGCGGCAACGCCATCGAATCAATTCTCAGGGGTCATGCCGGCAGGCCGCTGCGGCGCACCTGGATTGATCGGCCCTATGGAGAAGAGGAGATCTCCCGGCTGGAGGAAGAGGTGCTGCCGGCGATCCAGCAATGCCTTGCACGGGTGGATGAGATCGATAGCGCCCTGGAGGCAGAGGCCCAGCTGAGCTATCACCACGTGGTAGAGTCTAAGGTGCTGCTGCGCCGCGGCGGGCTGCAGTGCTGTGGGTGCCTGCCGGTCGTCTGATGGATGCTGTGGGGCCCTGGGCTCCCTTTCGGCCGGAGCCGTTCCGCCTCTCGCGCCTGCTCGGGCTCCGCGGCTCTGGCCGACGACACACCCGACCCGTCAGTGGCCTTTCCGTCTGCCCGGTTGGTTGCACCCCCTCCGTCATCAGCTGCCATGACCGCTGCGACAGCACCAGCTCCCGAAACAAGCACCGGCCCTGATGTGGTGGTCGGAGTCGACACCCACAAGCACACCCACATGGCGGTGGCCTTGGGCGCCAATGGTGGCTGGCTGGGCAGCCTCAAGCTGGAGGCAAAACGGAGCGGCTATCAGGAGCTGATCCACTGGGCTGCCGAGTTCGGCAGTAACCCGGTGTTTGCCGTGGAAGGCACTGGTTGCTACGGCGCCGGTCTCTGCCGCGCCCTGCAGACAGCAGGGCTGGAAGTGGTGGAGGTGAACCGTCCCGATCGCTCCACCAGGCGCCGGATCGGCAAGGATGACACCATCGATGCAGAGGCTGCGGCTCGTTCTTACATCGCTGGGAAGGCCACCGTCATCCCCAAGGCCGGGGACGATCTGGTGGAGATGATCCGCATGCTCAAGGTGGTCAAGGATTCGGCAACCGACAACCGCACCGCGGCCCTCAACC
>JAYKGR010000134.1:0-12179 GCA_035285645.1 Cyanobacteriota bacterium
TGGTGGGCCAGCGCAAGGCGCGGGAGATCTGGTTTCTGTGCCGCCGCTACAGCGCCGAGGAAGCCCTGGCCATGGGGTTGGTGAATGCGGTGGTACCGCTCGAGACCCTGGAGGCAGAGGGGGTGAGCTGGGCCCGGGAGGTACTGCGCCACAGCCCTACCGCGATCCGCTGCCTGAAGGCGGCCTTCAATGCCGAAACCGACGGGCTGGCGGGGCTGCAGGAGCTCGCCGGACAAGCCACCCATCTCTTCTATCGAACAGCGGAGGGTCAGGAGGGTCGCAATGCCTTTCTCGACAAACGGGAGCCTGATTTCTCCAATTGCCCCTGGCTACCTTGAGCGCAGCGCTGGCTCTGCACAGCGGCGTGATGGTCGGTAAATTGGCGTGAATGGTGCGCGATCGCCTGCCGTTGCTGATCACCCTGCTGGTCGCAGGGGTGGGGGCCCTGCCGGCACAAGCCGGCGTACAGGATGATCCGACACCCGTGCAACTGCGTCGGCTGGTGCTCGACCGCAGCGCCCGCGAGCTGAGGGTGCTGGAGGCCGATGCAGTGATTCAGCGCTTTCCGGTGGCGGTGGGCATGCCGGGATGGGAAACGCCAGCCGGTGATTTCGCGGTGATCGAAAAGACGGCGAACCCGGTCTGGCAACACCCGGCCACCGGAGCGCTGGTACCACCCGGCCCGGATAATCCCCTCGGCAGCCGTTGGATCGGCTTTCACCGCGAGTGCCGCGACCGCAGCGGTTTCAACGGCAAGGAGCATCTGGTGGTGCGGGGTTGCGTGACCGCCGGCTTTCACGGCACCAACAATCGCGCCAGCATCGGCCAGGCCGTCTCCCATGGCTGTGTACGGCTGTACGACGAGCACGCCCGACAGCTGTTTGACCTGGTGGGCCTGGGAACGCCGGTGACGGTGCTGCCCTGAGAGGCCCCGTAGAGTGCCGCCACCCTGAGCGGATCGCCGATGCGGATCCTGTTTGCCGCGGCCGAATGTGCCCCGATGGTGAAAGTGGGAGGCATGGGCGATGTGGTGGGTTCCCTCCCACCCGCCCTGGCCCGCCTCGGCCACGACGTCCGGATCATCATGCCGGGCTATTCCCGGCTGTGGAGCCGCCTGCCGGTGAGCAGCGAGCCGATCTGGCGGGGTCACACGATGGGCAACGACTTCGCGATTTACGAAACCCGCCATCCGCAGAATGGTCTGCCCATTTATCTGGTGGGTCATCCTGTCTTTGATCCTGAACGCATCTACGGTGGAGAAGACGAAGATTGGCGTTTCACCTTTTTTGCCAGCGCCACTGCTGAGTTTGCCTGGAACCACTGGAAACCACAGGTGCTGCATTGCCATGACTGGCACACCGGCATGATTCCGGTGTGGATGCATCAGGATCCAGAGATCAGCACGGTCTTCACCATTCACAATCTCAAGTATCAAGGGCCCTGGCGCTGGAAGCTCGATCGCATGACCTGGTGCCCCTGGTACATGCAGGGCGATCACACGATGGCGGCGGCGCTGCTCTATGCCGACCGGGTGAATGCCGTGTCGCCCACCTATGCCCAGGAGATCCGCACAGCGGAATACGGTGAACGGCTCGATGGGCTCCTGAATTTCATCAGTGGCAAACTACGGGGCATCCTGAATGGCATCGACACCGACGACTGGAATCCGGCCCGGGATCCGGCGTTAGCGGCACCGTTTGATCAGCATGATCTCTCCGGGCGAGCGATCAACAAACAGGTGTTGCAGGAGCGCTTCGGGCTCACCGTCAACCCGCGCACCTATCTGATGGGGGTGGTGAGTCGGCTGGTGGATCAGAAGGGCATCGACCTGCTGTTGCAGGTAGCCGATCGGGTGCTGGCCTACACCGACAGCCAGTTTGTGGTGCTGGGCACGGGCGACCGGGGGCTGGAGTCAGGCCTCTGGCAGATGGCCGCGCGCCATCCGGGCCGCTTTGCCGTGTTTCTCACCTACGACGATGCGCTCTCGCGTCTGATCTACGCCGGTAGCGATGCGTTCCTGATGCCGAGCCGATTCGAGCCGTGCGGCATCAGCCAGATGCTGGCGATGCGCTACGGGTCGATCCCGGTGGTGCGCCGCGTGGGCGGCCTGGTTGACACCGTGCCTCCCAATGATCCAATGGCCGGCAGCGGCTGTGGCTACGGCTTCGATCGTTTCGAACCCGTGGACTTCTACACGGCCATCGTGCGCAGCTGGGAGGCCTACCGCAACCCCAGCAGCTGGGCGGAGCTGCAGCAACGGGCCATGGGCCAAGACTTCAGCTGGGACCGCTCGGCCCGGGCCTATGACGCCATGTACCGCGACGTGTGCGGCATCAAGGAACCGACCCCGGATGCGGAGGAGGTGGAACGCTTCTCCCAGGGGCAGGGGGCTGATCCGAGCTTGCGGGAACCGGCAGCCCGGGCCTCCTTCGAACGGGAGCTGCCGGCGGAGGAGGTGGCGCCGGCACCGGCGGCGGCCCCAGCCCGCAGCCGTAATCCCCTGGCGCAGCTCCTGAGGCGTGGTGACGGCTGAGCCGGAATCAGCCCCCTCACCATTGCCCGCTCCCTACCGCAGTCCCTGGGGGGAGCTGGCCGCCAACCTGCGGGCGGTGGTGGCCGACCTGCGGTTGCGGCTGCAGGAACTGGTGCGCCGCAACGGTGAAGGCGCATTACCGCTCCCACCCTTTTGGCCCAACACCCTGGCCAGCGCCTTCTGGCCGATCGTGCTTGCGTTGCTGGTGGTGCTGCTCGTGCTGCTGGGGCGTGGGCCAATGGAGCATGAGCCGGCTCAGCAGGAGGTGCCGCCGCCCATCGCCACGGCCGAGGCGCCCCCCGCGGAGGCGCCCCCCGCCGAGGCCCGATCCGAACAGCTGCCGGCAGCCGAACCGGAGCCATCGCCGCTGGAGGCGCTGTTTGTGAGGCCCGAGAGCGATGGGCTGATCGTGGCGGTGCGCGACGACAGAACAACCGACCAGCTGGTGCTGATGCTGGGGCCAGCCTGGAACCAGCTGGCGGAGCCGGAGCGGCAGCGGCGGAGCCGCCGCTGGCAGGAGCAGGCCGAATCGCTGGGCTATGGGCACCTGTGCCTGGAAGACACGCAAGACCGCCCGCTGGGCCGCACGGCGGCGGTGGGCCAGGGCATGGTGCTGCTGCAGCCTCCGGGCTGAGGGAGAGGATGGCAGGCGCCTGGCCGCTGCCCTTGCCTGTGTCCATCGGTTCACCCGCCCTCACCGCCGCCAAGCTCACGGCCCTCTGGGGGCCGCCCGCCGGTGGCCCCCACACCGTCACGCTGGCCTACACCAACGTGGGCACCGACAGCCGCCAGCTGGCGGAAGGAGCCCTGTTTGTGCCGCTGGTGGGCGAGCGGTTTGACGGCCATGCGTTTCTCGATGCCGTACTCAGCCAGGGCGGGGCCGGCGGGGCGGTGGCGCAGGCTGACCGGCTGGGTGCGGAGGAGGCCCACACCCTGGCCACGCGAGCCGGCCGGCCGATCTGGCGGGTGGATGACACGCTCACCGCTTACCAAACCCTGGGCCGGGCCTGGCGCCAGCAGCTGGCGGGGCCTGTGGTGGCGGTGACCGGCTCAGCGGGCAAGACCACCACCCGCGAATTGATCCGGGCCGCGCTGGCCCCTCTGGGCCCGGTGGTGGCCAGCAGCGGCAACAACAACAACGATGTGGGCGTGCCGCTCACGCTGCTGCAGGCCGATGGCGCCACCGCTGCCCTCGTGATCGAAATGGGCATGCGCGGACTGGGGGAAATCGAGCGCTTGAGCCGCTGCACCGAACCGGATGTGGCGGTGATCACCAACATCGGCACCGCCCACATCGGCCGCCTCGGCAGCCGGGAGGCGATCGCCACCGCCAAGTGCGAAATCACCGCGGCGCTGCGGCCCGATGGTCTACTGGTGGTGCCGGCCGGCGATCCGCTGCTGGAGGCGGCACTGGCACAGGGATGGAGCGGCCGGGTGCGGCGCGTGGCTCTCAGTCATGAAACGGCAGGCCTGGCGGCACACCTACCCCCGGCCGATCGGCTCGGAACCCTCAACGATGACCACACGCTCACCTGGCAGCCGCCGGGCGGACCGCGGCTGAACCTACCGTTGGCAGGGGTGCACAACGCCCGCAACCTGCTGCTGGCTCTGGCGGTGGCGGAGGCTCTGGGGGTGGCGGTGGAGCGGCTGGTCAGCCTGGACGTGGAGGTGCCGGGGGGGCGCAGCCGTCGGTTTCGACTGGGTGGGGTAGACCTGCTGGACGAGACCTACAACGCCTCACCGGAAGCGGTGCTGGCAGCCCTGGATCTGCTGGCCGGCCTGGGCGGGCGACGTTTCGCCGTGCTCGGCACCATGCTGGAACTGGGCGATCGCAGCCTGGAACTGCATGCCGCCGTGGCGCGGCGGGCCCGGGAGCTCGGCCTCGATGGACTGGTGGTGGTGGATGGGGGCGCCGAAGGGGCCGCGATGCTGGAAGCGGCCACCGGGCTGCCGCGCCTGGTGCGCGTGGCCAGCGTGGCGGCGGCGGCCGAGCCCCTGCTGGCCTGGCTGACAGAGGGTGATCGCGTGCTGCTCAAGGCCAGCCGCGGTGTGGCCCTCGAGGGGCTCATCCCCCTGTTGGAGCAGGGCCTGGCCAGTTCTCCTTCACCACCTGCCGGGCCCGGCCCAGGGCCAGGGCACCAGCAGGCACATCGGCCGTGATGGTGGAGCCGGCGCCAACGGTCACATCACGGCCGAGGGTCACCGGGGCCACCAGCACCGAATTGGCACCGGTCTTGCTGCCGGCTCCGATCACGGTGCGGTGCTTGCGCACGCCGTCGTAGTTGGCGGTGATCGTGCCGGCTCCCACATTCACCCCAGGGCCCACATCGGCATCACCCAGGTAACTGAGGTGGTTGGCCTTCACACCCTCGCCGAGCACGCTGTTCTTCACCTCCACAAAATTGCCGATCCGGCAGTGGGGATCAAGGGTGGCGCCGGCACGCAGCTGGGCGTAGGGGCCCACCGTGGAGCCGGCTCCCACCTCGGCATCACGCAGCACCGCGTGAATCACCTCGGCACCCACCCCCACACTGCTGTCTTCGATCAGGCAGCCGGGGCCGATTCGGCTGCCCTCGCCGATGGCCACAATGCCGCGGAAATGGCATTGCGGTTCCACCACCACATCACGCCCGAAGCGGGTGTCATCGCTGAGGGTGCAGCTGGCGGGGTCGACAAAGGTCACCCCCTCAGCCATCCAGTGACGCCGCAGCCGATCCTGCAGCACGGCTTCGCATTGCGCCAGCTGAATCCGGTCGTTGATCCCGGCGATCTCCTGGGGTTCCGCCGTCAGATGCATGGCGGGGCTGAGCATGGCCACCGTATCGGTGAGGTAGAGCTCCCCTTGATCGTTGTCGGCGGTGAGGCGGGGCAGCACCGCCGCCAGTCGGGGCCAGTGAAAGCAATAGATCCCGGCGTTGATCAAGGTGTTGCTGCGCTGGTCGGCCGTGCAGTCGCGATGTTCCACGATGGCGCTCACGGCCCCTTCGGCATTGGCAAACACGCGGCCGTAGCCGGTGGGATCCGCCAGGTGAGCGGTGAGCAGGGTCACGGCGGCATCGCAGGCCCGGTGGCGATCGAGCAGCTGGCGCAGGGTGTCGGGCCGCAGCAGGGGAACATCACCGTTGAGCACCAGCAGGTCGCCTTCGAAGCCACGCAGGGGCTCCAGCAGTTGCTGCACAGCATGGCCGGTGCCGTTTTGGGGTTGCTGCAGCACCCATTCGAGCCCCTGCCAGTGGGCCAAGGCCTGCTGCACCCGCTCGGCCTGGTGGCCGAGGATCAGCAAACGCCGGGTGGGATGGAGGCCCTCGCAGCTGCGCAACACCCGCTCCACCAGGGTGGTGCCGGCGATCGGCTGCAGCACCTTGGGCAGGGCGCTCTTCATGCGGGTGCCCTTTCCGGCGGCCAACACGGCAACGGCGAGCATGCGGGAGCGGAGCGGATGGGCGGAATCTACCCGCCGTGATCGAGGCGCCAGCGTCGCCGCCAGGCACTGGTGCTGCCGGCCGCGCCAGCGGCCTGGGCGGAGGCGCGGGCGGCGGTGATCGCGGCCGCCTCGGCGCGGCCGGTGGGGTCGCGGTAGGGCTCGGCGGCGGAGGTGGCCAGGTGCTCACGCTCTTGAAGAGAGAGGGGGGCGAGCGGGCCGGCGTGGGGCAGGGGGCTGGGGCTGGCGGCGGTGCCACCGCTCCAGCGGGCTGGGCGGCCGCCCGGGGCCAGGGCGGCACTGGGGCCGATCGTGGCGATCTGCAGTCCGGCGAGCTCCAGCGAACGGCGCACGGCGGCGGCGGCGCTGTAGGTGAGCAGGCGACCGCGGGGCGCCAGCAGCCGAGCCAGAGCCGCGAGAAACTCCTGCGTCCACAGCTGGGGGCAGCGCCGAGGCGAGAACGCATCGAGCAGCACCAGATCGACACGCCCGGCCAGGGGCGCCAGATCGGCCAGCCGTTGGCGGGCATCACCCAGCAGCAGGCCGCTGGTGGTGTGGTGCTCCAAGGCAGCGAGCGTGCCGGGGCGCCACTGGGCGCGGAAACGGGCATCGGCCAGGGCCAGGGCCAGTGGGCGGCGGTCGCATTCCAGGCCGCACCAGGCCAGCCGCAGGCGGCGATCAGCAGCGGCTTCGATCAAGGCAGCCGTGTTGGTGCCGGTACCAACGGCCACCTCCACCACCTGCAAGGTGGCGCCAGGCGGCAGCCGCTCCAGGCCCGCGGGTTCGATGAAGGTGGCCCGCGCCTCACCAAGGGCGCCGGCGGCGCAGTGAAACCCCTCGCCAAAGGCTTCGCTCCAGAGGCTGAAGCTGCCATCGGCGGTGGCGCGGGGGCGCAACTCGCCCAGCGGTTCAGGCCCGCAGGCGCTGGAGGTCATCCCAAAACCCTGGATACGACACCGCGGCGGCCTCGGGGCGATGCAGCAGGCTGTCGCCGGCGGCGATCAGCGAGGCCACGGCCAGGCTCATGGCCACGCGGTGGTCGGTTTCGCTGTCGACTTCGGCGCCGCGCAGGCGGCAGGGCCCCTCGATCAGCAGCCCATCGGGCTGCTCCTGCAGCTGGGCCCCCATGGCGCCCAGCTGGCGGGCCATCACGGCCAGCCGATCGGTTTCCTTCACCCGCAGCTCGGCCGCATCGGCAATGGTGCTGAGGCCCTCGGCGCAGCAGGCCGCCACCGCCAGCACCGGAATTTCGTCCACAAGCCGGGGGATGAGGTCGCCGGCGATGGTGAAGGGGCGCAGGGGGCCATGGGTCACGCGCAGATCACCCACCGGTTCACCGGCCACATCGCGGCGATTGAGAATGGTGATCGCGGCACCCATTTGCTCAAGCACGTCGAGGATGCCGGTGCGGCTGGGGTTGAGGCCCACGTTTTCCACGGTGAGATCGGCGCCGGGGGTCACGGCGGCGGCCACCAGCCAGAAGGCTGCGGAGCTGATATCGCCAGGAACCACCACCGGCTGCCCGCGCAGGCTCGGACCGGGCTCCACGGTCACTGCGGTGCCATCGGGGCCCGCCTGGCGCAGATCGGCCCCGAAAGCGCACAACATCCGTTCGCTGTGGTCGCGGGAGAGGGCCGGTTCGATCACGGTGGTGGGGCCTTCGGCGGTGAGGCCCGCCAGGAGGATGGCGCTCTTCACCTGGGCCGACGCCACGGGGGTGTGAATCGTGGTGCCGCGCAGCCGCTGGCCCTGCACCGCCAGCGGCGCCAGTTCGCCCCCGCGCCGACCGGCGATGTGGGCCCCCATGGCGGCCAGGGGCGTACCCACCCGCCGCATCGGTCGACGCCGTAGCGATGCATCGCCGGTGAGCACGGCATGGCGGCCGGCCCGACCCGCCAGCAAGCCCAGCATCAGCCGCATGGTGGTGCCGGAATTGCCGCAGTCGAGCACGGTGTCGGGTTCTTGAAGGCCATCGAGCCCCACCCCTTGCACCAGCACGGGCTGCCCCGCCACGATCGGCGACACGGCCACCCCCATGGCCCGCAGACAGGCGGCCGTGCTGAGGGGATCTTCTGCCGGCAGCAACCCTTCAATGCGGGTTTCGCCTTCGGCGATGGCGCCGAACAGCAGAGCCCGATGGGAGATTGATTTATCGCCGGGTACCCGCACGGTGCCGCGCAAGCTGCCGCCGGCCGGCAGGGGTAGAGGCGCGGCGAACGCGGCGGCGGCCATGGGGTGCGAGCGGAGAAGGGCGATCCTATGGGGGGTGGGTTGGCTCGGGTGCAAAGGGCGCCTGACGGGTGAGCAGCAGCTCGCAGCGCAACGGACCCAGGGCCTCGCCGCAGCTGGCTTCGATGCGACGGCGCAGGCCATCCATCCAGGCGCCATCCACGGGGCGGGCCGGATCCAGCCAGGCCATGAGAAAGGTGGTGCGCCCCAGCTTCTGGAGGCTGAAGTCGAGCAGGGCCACGGGGGTATCGCCGCTGGCATCGGCCAGCAGGCGCTGCACCTGGGCACGGCTGGAGGCGATGAGGGCCGGATCACAGGCGGCGCCGGCGGTCTGCCGCAGGGCCTCCACGAAATGCTGCACAGGCTCCACCAACACCACCAGGGAGATCAGGATCACCAGCAGCGGATCGGTGAGCGGCACCAGGGGCTCCCATCGCGTGCCGGCCAGCAGGGGGGCACTGAGCAGGGCGGCGCCGGCGCCGGCCGTGATCGCCGCATCGAGGGCGGCGGCCCGCGATTCGAGCAGCAGCAGGTCGCTATGGCGGCCGCTGGCCTGCCAGGCGGCCTGCTGGCGCCAGGCCAACAGCAGACACAGGCCCACCGAGAGCAGGGTGTAGACCCCCACCGGCGTGAGATCCACGCCGGGCGGCAACGGGCCGCCACCGAGCCAGGCCGCGATCTCGCGCAGGGCCGCCACCACCGCCACGCTCAACATGCCGATCAGCAGCAGGGAGCGAAAGAGCACAAACAAAGCCTCCTGGCCGCCGTAGCCAAGGGGCCAGCCCCGCTCCGGCGGGCGCTGCACCACAGCGCCGATGCGGGCTGCCACCAGGCTGGTGACCGCCATCACACCGGCGTAGAGCCCATCGAGCAGCAAGGCATCGGAGGCGGAGAGGGCATACGCCACCACACCGGCCACCGCAATCGCCAGGCTGGCCCAGACCCCCAGCCGCAGGGCCCGCTCCTCGATCGCCACCGGATCGGCGGTGGTGGCGGCGGGCTGGAGGGAAGCGTGCACAGAACGTGCGACCAGCTGGTCTTCAGGCTAGATGGGCACAGGGTCGGGGGCGGGCAGGGCGGCCGCCAGGTCGACCAGGGCCCGGTCGCGATAGGCGCCGTAGCGCAGCCGCTTGTCGCGGATGCGCTCGGCGAGCTCGGGCAACAGGCCGAAATTGGGCGGCATGGGCTGGAAACCACCCCGCTGGCCACCGGCGGGCGCTTCGGCGATGAAGTGGGTGAGAGCGCCGATCATGGTGGTGCGCGGCAGGGTGAGCGGAGTGAGGCCCCGAGCCAGGCGGGCGGCATTGGTGCCGGCGAGCCAGCCGCCGGCCACGGCGGCCGCATAGCCCTCGGTGCCGGTGATCTGCCCGGCGGCCAGCAGGGTGGGTCGCTGCCGGAACTGCAGGGTGGGATCGAGCAGCTGGGGGGATTCGAGAAAGGTGTTGCGATGCATCACACCGAAGCGCACGAATTCGGCGCTCTCCAGACCGGGGATAAGGCGCAGCACCCGCTTCTGCTCGCCCCACTTCAAGTTGGTCTGAAACCCCACCAGATTCCAGAGGCGACCGTCCCGGTCTTCCTGGCGCAGCTGCACCACGGCGTAGGCACGGTTGGCGCGGCGCACCTCGCGGTCGTTGACATCGCCCCAGCGTGTGTCCCACAGGCCGATGGGTTTGAGCGGGCCGTAGCGCATGGTGTCTTCACCGCGGCGGGCCAGCTCCTCGATCGGCAGACACCCCTCAAAGAAGGTGGCATTCTCCTGTTCGAAGTCTTTGAGCTCGGCCTGCTCGGCCGCCAGCAGCGCCTCGCGAAACGCCAGGTATTGCGCCCTGTCCATTGGGCAGTTGATGTAATCGGCATCGCCCTTGTCGTAGCGGGAGGCGCGAAACGCCACACGCAGATCGATGCTGTCGCCCTCCACGATCGGACTGGCGGCATCAAAGAAATGACAGTCGGCCCGACCGGTGAAGGTACGCAACTGCTCCGCCAGCGGTTCGCTGGTGAGGGGGCCGGTGGCCAGCACAGCAATATGGCCCTCGGCGGGCAGGGCGGTTTGCTCGCGGCGCTCCACCGTGACCAGGGGGTGGCCGTGCAAGGCGGAGGTGAGAGCGGCGCCGTAGCGACCGCGATCCACAGCCAGGGCACCACCGGCCGGCACGGCATGGGCATCGGCGGTGGCGATCACCAGAGACCCGAGCCGGCGCAGCTCGGTTTGCAGCAGGCCTGCCGCCCTGTCGGCACTGAGGGCCCCGAAGCTGTTGCTGCACACGAGCTCACCGAATTCAGCGCTGTGGTGAGCGGGCGAGCGGCGGATCGGCCGCATCTCAATCAAGCGCACCGGCAAACCCGCCTGGGCGATCTGCCAGGCGGCTTCGCTACCGGCCAGGCCGGCGCCGATCACGGTGAGGGGAAAGGGGGTCGTGGCGATGGGCCGCGAGGGAAACTTCAGGCGCGGGAGCGCTTGATGAACAGCTGCAGCTGACCCACGGCCGCCCGGCCGATATGGAACACGGCCCAACTGGCGGCCAGCACGATCGGAGCAGCAACCAGCACGAGCCGGAGATCCATGGCGGGAGGGGGGCAGGGTGGCGCGATCCTACGGACAGATCCGCGGCAGTGCTTCGCTGCGGGGCTGGGTTGATCGATTTCGCAGCACTCGGCGCGCCAACCGCCCGTCAGAGGCGGCCGGCGTGGCCCATGGCCAGGGTGACGTAACGGCGGGCGTGGGCCCGCTGCTCGGCGATCGCTTCCGGACTGAGCTGGCGTTTCACCTGGGCAGGCGCGCCCATCACCAGCGCACCGGCCGGCACATCGCGGGTCACCACCGATCCGGCCGCCACCAGGGCGCCAGCCCCCACCGTGACGCCATTGAGCACGATGGCGCCGATCCCGATCAGGCAGCCGTCTTCGAGGGTGGCGCCGTGAATCACGGCCCGATGGCCGATGGTGACCTCGGCACCGATGCGCACCGGCTGGCCGGGATCGCCATGGAGCACGGCGCCGTCTTGCACATTGCTGGCAGGGCCGATCACGATCGGGCACACATCGCCGCGGGCCACCGCCGTGGGCCAGAGGCTGGCGCCGGCTGCCAGCTGCACATCACCGATCAACACGGCGGATTCAGCGACCCAGGCATCGGCATGCACCTGGGGCTGGGGCCAGGGCGGCGTAGGCCAGGCGTCGGTCATGGAGGCGTCACAGGGGCCGCCATTGTGGGTGGGGGCCGGGGTGATACGTTCGTAAAAGCCCAAGAGGGTGGCTGTCGGGGCAACCCGGGGGCGGGTCGCTAGCTCAGCGGTAGAGCACTCGGCTTTTAACCGATTGGTCCTGAGTTCGAATCTCAGGCGACCCATTAGGTGAGACCTTCTGGAAACACTGGCCGATCGCCTGCGGCGCAAGCGTTGCTCTGTTCTTTAACGGGGCACCGCGCTGGCCGTAATGAGTCCGCTCAGAAGCGCCGAAAGGCGTAACTGTGTCATCTGTTTGGGGGTTTCCCCCAAACAGATGACGGGCCAGAGCCAGGGGAGCACTGCCACCCAGATCCAAGGACGGACGTCGGGAATCCTTTGATGCCTTCCGACAATCCATGCCTCGTATCAGTCCAGCGATCGAACGGGCCAATGCCATCCTTCGGGCCCACGGCACCCCCTTCCGCCTGCGGGAGGGCCATGGCAGCCGATGGCTGAGCGTCTATGAAACCCGACCAGGCCGCAGGGTGGTGGAACGGGCCGCGCGGGGCTATGCCGCCCGCGATGATCGATCCGTAGAGGAGCTCTGCCAGCGGCTTCTCGACCTGGCTTCCTCCACTCCCCCCCTGGGGCTGGAAGCCCTGCTGGAGTCCGGCGAGCCCCATCAGCCGCGCCGCGCCGCCACCCCCTGCTGGCCCGAGATCTGCGACGCCGTGGTGGCCTTTCAGCGCGGCTAGGGCGTCAACATGAACCTGGTGGGGCCCTTCCGCGGCTCGGGCTATTTCCGGCTCCTGCCCCCGGATCAGCC
>JAYKGR010000135.1:0-2866 GCA_035285645.1 Cyanobacteriota bacterium
TGCAGGCCATGGTCGATCAGCAAACCCCCGTGCCCCAGCGCGGCCGCCGCGCCCTGATCCTGGGGTCCTGCGGAAGCCGGAATTATGGTCACTTTCTTCTCGATGATCTTTCGCGCTTCTATCTCTATCTCACCCACCTTTGCGGTGGACCTTCACCCCAAAATCGTGCGCCCAGACGCATTATTCTCCCCGCCTTCAATCCCCTCATCGATGAACGCCGTACCCAGGCCGTGCGCTGGCTCTTGAAGAGCTGCCGCAGCCGTTCGCTGCTGCTGCGGCCACGGCCGGCCCGTAAGCCACCGGCCGTGGAATTGCAACCCAATCGCCGCTGTTACAAAGTCAAGCAGGTCACCTACGTCAGTCCTGCTTCGCTGCATCCTTTTGAACTGCACTCTGGTGCAATGATCGGTCTAAAATATGCCGCTCAACGAACGCTTCTCAAGCGCTCATCAGTGTCCTTGCCGCGGCGTTTATTCATCAATCGACGCAACAATCGCACCATCCTGAATCTGACTGGTCTGAGTGAGATGCTAGAGCGTGCCGGCTTCGCTACGATCTACGGGGAGGATCATGATTTTGATGGACAGCGTGATCTTTTTGCTGGTGCCGATGCGGTGATTGGCATCATGGGGGCGGCCATGTGCAATCTGATTTTTGCTCCGCAATCGTGTCGCGTGTTGTTTCTGGCTCCCGAAGGATGGATGGATCCGCTGTTCCATACACTGATGGCAAGCATGATGATGGAGGCTCACTTTATCTATTGCCCTGTTCAATCCGATCCTGAGCAACCCGACGCGCAATTCGGCCAGCTGCATGTTTCTCTGCCCAGCGTTCAGCAGTGGCTGGCTGGTGCCAGCGAACCCAATAGCCGAAGCCATTGCCGCCCCACCTGATCGCTGCGCCGCTTGCGCCAGATGTAACGCCGGGCGGCTGGAGCGAGCCGTGTCAGGGCCTGCCCCTGTTCCCGGAGCCCGTCGAGGGCTTCCAGCCAGCCATCGCTGCTGACCGCTCGTATTAGTCGTCGTCGGCTCAGCTCCGCGTAGGGGGGGAGATCGCTGCAAAGGCAGCTCAGCCCCAAGGCTGCATAATCGAGCGCTTTGAGATCGGACTTGCACCGGTTGAAGGGATTGTCGGCTAGGGGTGCTAGGCCGAGGTGGCAGCCTGGCAACTGGCGCAGCCAGGGCACAAAGCTCGGGTAGCGCCGGCTGGTCAGAGGCACCTCCACGCTGGTGAGCCACTCACGCTGGAGGCCATGGGCCAGGCCTCCTACCAGCACCAACTCCAGGCCGCCGGGTTGGCGCCGATGTAGTGCATCGAAGGCGTCCACCACTGGGGCTAGGTCGGGATCATGGGTAGGAGTGCCCATGTATAGCAATCGCAGCGGGGCGTTCGCCTGGGGCCAGGGTGTCTTGGGACCCAGGTCGCCGCGCCCCCACAACCGGGGATCTAGGCCATTGGTGATCACGGAAACTGGTGGCTGGCCCTGGCCTCGGCGAGCCAGCCGGCGCAAACAGGCTCGCCGCAGTTCGCCGGTTGACACGATCACGTGATCGGCCGCGGCCATCAGCGCGTCGATCACCGCCACCGTCTGCCTTTGGCTGACTGCCTCCGGATGGTCAGCCCCGAGGGCAAAGAGGGCATCATCGAGGTCGAGTACCAGGGGCAGGCCTAGCTGCTGGCAGCGCTCCTTCCAGTGGTGCACCAGGCGGCGGCTGCCCATGGCGGCGCGTTGCACCACTACCACGTCGCAGATCGCCAGGGCCGGATCGTTGGCCTCCTGCAACAGCAGTAGCCGACAGGCCCCTTGTTGCTGCAAGGGCTGCAGCGGCAGAAGTAGTCGCAGGTAGGCCGAGCTGGTGTATCCCCGCCCTACCCGCGGCAGCACCAGGGCCAGCGTGATCGGCCTCCCCCTCCAGGGTATCCATCCAAGACGGGGTGGCGCTGGTCTGGCCAACGTCAGCGGTGGCGTCCTGCGGGACTGCCGCTCCAGGCGTTGCAGGCGTCCGGTGAGTCGGGCTAACGCGTCGAAATAGGCCGTGTCGGTGCCGCCCCAGACGCTGGGTGTGCAGACCACTGTCGCCGATTGCGGAGCATCCCCGGCCACGGGTTCATCGAGCAGACACCAGCTTCCATGCGACGCCTCCACGAGGTGACAGAGGCAGCGCTCGATGGCATGGGCCAGGGTGCCTCGCGTGGGCAGCGGCTCTGGAGCGAAGGCTGTGCAGCCTGGTTCTCGCCCATACCTCTGGGCCAGGCCTTGCAGGGCCGCGGGTCGCACCCAGAACATCATCCCGGCGGGAAACACCAGCAGGTTGGAGGGGAGCAGGATCCGATCGGGTACCAGCGCTCGCAGCAGCTCACGGGCCGCCGCGAATTCGATGCCCCATTTGTAGAACCGATCGATGCCGTCAAAACGGCAGGGCAATACCAGCCCCACCTCGGGATCGGCCAGCAGGGCCAGGGCCCGTCGCACCTGATCGGCTGAACCCAGCAGCTTGGCTAGCAGATCGTCGCGCCAGGCTGCCCCCAGGCCATGGCGTTCGGTGCGTTTGGTGTGCAGGTGGAGCACGGCCCCATAGCCCTGCAGGTCGTGATCGAGCTGCCGCAGCAGGGGCAAGACGTTGCGGCCCCGATTCGCAAAGCATTGGATCTGGCAGGTCGCGCCCCGCCAACTGGGGCGCGAGGCCAACTGCTCCTTGAGGCTTGCTGCCTTGTCGGGGGTGTCCGTGCTGATCCAAAGATCCGCCCCAGCCAGTCCGCAGGCTTCCAGCCGATCCAGCAGAGGGGCCACGAGATCGAGGTGGTAGGCATGCAGGCTCACGGCAATCGGCCCGTCTGGGCAGCCGGTTCTGGCTCGATCAGCCTG
>JAYKGR010000136.1:0-3266 GCA_035285645.1 Cyanobacteriota bacterium
GCCGGCCACGCCCTCGTCGGCGCCCTGATGCCCGACTACGACCCGGTTCAGAAGATCTCGATCATTCCCCGCGGTAACGCCGGTGGCCTCACCTTCTTCACCCCCTCCGAGGAGCGGATGGAGTCGGGTCTGTACTCCCGCGCCTACCTGCAGAACCAGATGGCCGTGGCCCTCGGCGGCCGCGTCGCCGAGGAGATCGTCTACGGCGAAGATGAGGTGACGACCGGCGCCAGCAACGACCTGCAGCAGGTGGCCCGTGTCGCCCGCCAGATGGTGACCCGCTTTGGCATGAGCGAGAGGCTTGGCCCCGTGGCCCTGGGCCGCAGTCAGGGTGGCATGTTTCTTGGCCGCGATATCGCCGCCGAGCGCGATTTCTCCGAAGACACCGCTGCCGCCATCGACGAAGAAGTCAGCCAGCTCGTGGCCGAAGCTCACCGCCGCGCCATCGACGTGCTCACGGCCAATCGGCCCGTGCTCGATGAGCTGGCCGACATGCTTGTCGAGAAGGAAACGGTCGATGCGGAGGAGCTCCAGGAGCTTCTGATCGAGCGTGACGTGCGGGTCGCTGCCTACGTCTAATCCCGCCATGGCAGGCTGTGGGCCTGAGCGCCTCCAGGTTTCCCTGCACCACCAGCCCTTGCTGGTGGTGCTCAGGCCCGGTGCACCGCTCGCAGCCATCCCCAGCCTGGAGCGTCTCGCCAGCCTTGGTGTCCGTCACGCTGAGATCGCCTGGCAGCCCATGGCCGGCTGGTCCAGCCAGATGGCTGAGCTCCTGCGGCTTTACCCCAGTCTTGAACTCGGTGCCGCCTCTCTCTGCACGTTGCATGGAGTTGAGGAGGCGGCAGAGGCCGGCTGTCGCTATGCCGTGTCGCCGGTTCTTGATCCTGCCCTGCTCCAACGGGCCGCCGAGCTCAACCTGTTGCTGGTGCCTGGGGTGATGACAGCCAGTGAGGTGCACCAGGCTCGGCACCTCGGCTGCGCCATGGTGAAACTCTTTCCCGCGGTGAGTGTGGGCCGCCACCATTGGCGCCGGCTCCAACAGCCCCTCGGTGCTCCGCTTCCGTTCTGCATCGCCGCCGGTGGTCTCACCCAGGCCGATGTCGTGCCTTGGCTCGCCGCTGGTGTGGATGCCGTGGCCCTGGGATCCGGCCTGGGTGACCTGCACGACACAACGAGCTGGTCGCGGCTGCTCCATAGCCTTCAAGGTTCAGCATCTGGGCCTGGGCAGGATGGGGCAACTCACCAGAGGCTGCACTGACCCTGCTGACGCAACAGATGGTCGGCCAGTACCAGAGCCACCATGGCTTCCACCATTGGTACCGCTCTGGGCAGCACGCAGGGGTCGTGGCGACCCTTGGCCGCCAGGGTGGTGGCGTGGCCTTCGGCGTCGATGGTCTGCTGCTCTTTGCGGATCGTGGCGGTTGGCTTGAAGGCCACGCGGATCACAATCTCCTCGCCGTTGCTGATGCCCCCTTGGATCCCGCCAGAGTGATTGCTGGCGGTGCGCAGGGAGCCATCGCTGGTGGGAAGAAAGGCATCGTTGTGCTCACTGCCTTTCATCCGTGTTCCCGCGAAGCCTGAGCCGATTTCAAAGCCCTTCGTCGCTGGCAGTGACATCACCGCCTTGGCCAGGTCGGCTTCCAGCTTGTCGAACACCGGCATACCCAGGCCTACCGGTGGGCGCCGCACCACGCATTCGATCACTCCTCCACAGGAATCGCCCTCACGGCCGATGGCCTCAATCCGCTCGATCATCCGCTCGGCAACGGCCCTGTCCGGACAGCGCACGATGGTGGATTCCACGGCCTCACGGTTCACATCGGCGCTGCTGACGCAGGCTTCAATGTCGTGGATGCGCCGCACCCAGGCGAGCACCTCGGTGCCGTTCGCCCGGTTCAGCAGCTGCCGGGCAATCGCACCAGCCGCCACCCGTCCGATCGTTTCTCGGGCGGAGGCCCGGCCTCCCCCACTCCGCGCCTGAATACCGTATTTGCTCTGGTAGGTGGCATCGGCGTGCGACGGCCGGAACGCCACCTGCATCTCCTGGTAATCCTGTGGGCGTTGATCGCGGTTGCGCACCACCATCGCAATCGGTGTCCCCAGGGTCATGCCATCCAGCAGGCCGCTGAGAATCTCCACCCGGTCGTCTTCCTTGCGGGGAGTGGTGATCCGGCTCTGACCGGGTTTGCGGCGATCGAGTTCCGCCTGGATGGCGTCGAGATCAAGCTGCAACCGGGGTGGGCACCCATCCACGATCACGCCAACCCCGCCGCCGTGCGACTCGCCGAAGGTGGTGATGCGGAAGAGGGTTCCGAAGCTGCTGCCCATGGATTGTCTGCGCTGGGCCGAGCCTACAAAGCGGAGCGGGCGCAGACAGGGCCCCAGCTTTCTTCTAGCGTCGCGGGGGGCTGCATCAATCGCTTGTGCGCAAACAACAGCGGGCGTCTCTGATTCGTCAACGACTCGACGAGCTCTACCCCAAAACGCCGGTTCCGCTGGATCACAGCGATGCGTTCACGCTCCTGGTGGCTGTGTTGCTTAGCGCCCAGTGCACCGACAAGAAGGTGAATGAGGTCACGCCATCGCTGTTCGCGGCTGGGCCCGATCCGGCGGCGATGGCTGTGTTGAGTGAGGAGTCGATTCTGGGATTCATCCGCCAGCTGGGGCTGGCGCGCACCAAGGCCCGCCATGTGAAACGCCTGGCTGAACTGCTGCTAGAGCGCCATGGTGGTGAAGTGCCCGCCAGCTTTGCGGCCCTGGAGGCACTCCCTGGCGTCGGTCATAAAACGGCGTCTGTGGTGATGGCTCAGGCCTTTGGTTTTCCGGCCTTCCCTGTGGATACCCACATCCATCGGTTGGCCCAGCGGTGGGGTCTCAGCAGTGGCGTGAGCGTGGCGCGTACGGAAACCGATCTCAAGCGTCTCTTCCCGCGGGAAGCTTGGAACAAGCTGCACCTTCAAATCATTTTTTATGGCCGCGATTACTGCACCGCTCGAGGTTGCGACGGCACCGTCTGCCCGTTGTGTCGTGAGTTGTATCCCAATCGCCGCAAGGCCGTGGTGACGACAAAGGCATAAAAAAGCCCCCGCTTCTGCGGGGGCTGGAGAAACCTGATCACTCAGGTCGTTAGTGATCGAGAAGATCAGCCGATCGCCGGAGCGGTGAGGGCCACGGGGGTGGCATCAGCAGCGGCCAGGTCGAGGGGGAAGTTGTGCGCATTGCGCTCGTGCATCACTTCCATGCCCAGGCCAGCGCGGTTGAGCACA
>JAYKGR010000137.1:0-3776 GCA_035285645.1 Cyanobacteriota bacterium
CTTGAAATCCATGATCCTGAGAACGGCCAGGAGGTGGGGCCACTCCTGAGCCATCTGATCCGGCTGGGAGTTCATCCTTTCGACGACAGAGGGCTAAAGAAGGTGAAAGCCGGTCGCCATAGTCCTCTCCACTGGTGGGAGCTGTTTGCCCAAGATCCGAAAGACAGCAGCACCTACTACTGGCACAATCCGCCAGCTCGTGGCCTTACGGCCGGCGAGTTCAGCAGGGCCGCTGGCGACATGGTGCGCGATCACATCCTCAAGGCCCTCGCCGATGTGGTATTCCACAAGAGCTACTTCGCGATCGAATCCACCGGCTTGGCCATCCCCGTGCCGCTGCCCACACCGGAGCAGCTCGCGGACGACGACTTCAACCCCGATGAGTTGCTGCAGGCGGCGGCCTGGCTGAGGATCTACTCCGACGACTACCGCTACGCCCCTTGCCCCTGGCCAACGAAAAGCGAAATCATCACCCCTGAGCAACTGGAGCGGGGCACCTCCAATATCGCCCGAGTGCTCAAGCGATTCGCTGAACAGCGGGGCGGCGAACCACTCGACTACCTGCTGCAGGGGCAGACCCTCTTGCGCCGTTTCGGCGGCCATTCCAGCCTCGCCCACGACTATGTGGAACTGACGCGGATCGGTTTCCAGCTACCGGCCGATACAGCCCCGTTCTGGCGCTGTGAGAACTGCCGGCGTGTTCATCTCCACCCTGGCATCGGTGGCTGTACGCGGTGTGGCACTCCTCTGGCAGATAAGCCCAGCGGTCAACGTGGAAATTTGATCCGCGAGCACGTGTTCGGCCGGCGCCTGCGCCGGACCCTCGACAACCATTCCGCAGGTAGCCAGGCCTCACCCGAACTGTTCCGATTGCGCTGTGAGGAGCTCACCGGTCAAACGGTGGATCCTGCCAGCCGTCAACGAGAGTTCCGTGGCATCCGCCTCAAGCAGGAGAAGAGCCACGCACTACAGCCCCACGGGATTGAGATGTTGGCGGTGACCACCACTATGGAGGTAGGGATCGACATCGGCCCGTTGGAAGCCGTACTACAGGCCAACATGCCGCCCCAACGGTTTAACTATCAACAGCGGGTGGGACGTGCCGGCCGTCGTGGACAAACGTTTTCGTTTGTGCTCACGCTATGCCGCAGCCGCAGCCACGACCTGCATTACTTCCGTCATCCGGAACGGATCACGGGTGATGCGCCACCGCCGCCTTTCCTGGTGAAGCGGCTGGCCCGCATCGCTGAGCGGCTGCTGAGGAAAGACCGCCTGATCCATGCCTTCCGCTGGCTGGAGCAGCGCCAGCGCCAAGCCAATGGCGATGTCTGGGCAGGGGACTTGGTGCGACCGGTGGATGTGCACGGCGATTTCATTCCAGCACGGGTGTTAGAAGATCCCCAGAAGCTCCAGCAATGGCAAGGCTGGTTAGCCGAGGCCCTGGATGCCACGGCTTCAGAGGCCGAACGCACACGCCAGGCCCTTGATCGTCAGCGTCCACTGGACGACCCGCGTTGCGATCCCTTGGAGCTTGAATCTGCCGGCGACCTTCTGAAGACCATCACCACGGGTAGCAAGCGGGTCGGAGCTAACACAGCGGGGCTGGCGGCCCATCTGGCCAATGAAGGGGTACTGCCGATGTATGGCCTGCCCACCCGTGTGCGCGAGCTGGTGATCGGCGGTGATCGCAACAAACGGAAAGTGGTGAGCCTGGATCGGGACCTGGAGGTGGCGATCTATGAGTTCGCGCCGGGCAACGTGCTGGTTCACGACAAGAAGGAACATCTCTGCATCGGCCTGACGCCTCGAATCGACTGGCAAGGCGGCATCGCCAAGCAAGGAGGTGGCTTCAAGACGATCCAGGCCGATCCCTGGGATCGACGGCTCGTGCTCGGCTGCTGTCCCGTCTGTGGAGCCTGGCAGGACGTCTCGAAGGCCAAGGAACCAGAGGTGGAGCTGAGCTGTCCCAGCTGCCAGAGCAGTTCAGCTCTGAAGGAGTGGAATGCTCAGAGCTGTGTGGAGCCTGCAGGCTTCCGCACCGATTTTCGGCCCGCCACAAACCTTGAATCCCTACCGGGTAGCTACAGCAATGCCTTGAGCGCCGATGCCAATCCACCGCCTCGCCAGAGCTGGTTGCATCAGCGCGAGGATTCTGTCCTTGGACCGCTGCAGCTGCAGCTGGTGGCACGGCCAGGAACCACCGTTTATCGCCTCAACCGCGGCCCGCAGGGCACGGGCTTCAGGATGGTTTGGCGTGAGGGCCGATTGCGCAACGCCAGCCGCGAAAGCCCCAAGCTGCTCCAGCGGGATAACCCCACTCTGCGTGCCCAGGCGATTGATCAGCGCCTCTGCAGTGGCCCCGTGATCCAGTCGGTGCTAACCGACGATGTGGTGGAACTCCGTGATCACAGCAGCATCGATCCTGTGTTTCTGGTGGCTCCACGCGTCACCGATGGGCTGTATCTGCTGCCGGAAGCGGTTAATCCACTGCTCGCGATCAATGAACTGGGTAGCAGCCTGGCCTTACCCAGGCCTGCCATGCGTGCTGGATCCCGTACTGGCCCGGATGGCAGCAACTACTGGCAAAGCGTGCGGGCAGCGGCCATTTCGGCAGCGCAGCTGCTGATCGCCCGCTCAACGCGGGAGCTGGATGTGGATCATCGTTCCCTTGAGGCTGTGGAACCCAGGCCATTTGCGGTGGATGCCCAGCGGTTGCCACTGATCCAGATCGTGGATGCGCACGTGAACGGCGCGGGCTTCAGCGCTTGGCTGGGCGATGAACGGCAAGGTGTGCCGCCGATCCTGGACCACATCCGACAGTGCCTGGCCTCAGCCACCAGCGATCAGAGCAGCAGTGATGACATCCCCGAGGCGCTGGCCTGGAGCGAAGAAAAGCACCGTCAGGAATGCCAAGACAGCTGCTACAGCTGCCTGAAGACCTACGAAAACCAAGCTGTTCATGGCTTGCTTGATTGGCGTTTGGCGCTCTGTTATCTGCGGGCGTTCGTGCAACCGCAATGGGCCTGTGGCCTCGATGGTGATTACAGCTGGGCACCGCTGAGCGACTGGCCTGAACAGGCTGATCGGGTGGCGCGGCTCAACCTGCGCCTCTGGGGTGGGAATCCAAGCGAAGATCTGGTGCGATCCAGCTGCCGAGATGATCTGGTGGCGTTCCGACTTACAACCACTAGCCCCGTCAGCAAACCGTGGGTGATCGTGCGCCATCCCCTCTGGCGGTGGGGCTTGGACGATGGCGTGTTGGCGGAGTTCGAAGCAGAGCTCAAATCGCGCACCCCAAATCAGTCTGTGGTGTGTTGGGACACCTTCAACCTCAGCCGCAGACCAGGCCGCAGCCGTCAGTGGATGGCTGCCCAGGGAGCCCGGCTGCGACAGAAGAAGTTCTGACGGTCTGGTGGTTCGCACGACGCCACCCAGAATCATTCCTGCCCCAGGTCACACTGATCCCATCTGGCGAACAAAGCCACTGTTATGCCCACTCGAAACGACCTCATCAACGACCTGATCGCCCTCATCCCAGAGGACGGCAGCCGGATCACGAACGACGAGATCCGCTCCGCCCTGGAGCGGGAGGCTGGCGAGCCGATCAGCGAGGCAGATCTCAAGGAGATCAAGAGCCAGGTGGTATCGAAGGGTTTCGCTGAAGGGGTGAAAGGCCCGGGTGGAGGGCTCAAGGCCCCTGGCGTCGCTCCACCGCCACGCGCTGCGGCCCCAGCCGCCGGCGCCCGCACCCGCCGAGGCGGCAACGGCAATGGAGC
>JAYKGR010000138.1:0-15909 GCA_035285645.1 Cyanobacteriota bacterium
GAGCCGCCCTAGAGGATCTCGAACCATATAGATAATTTTGAGGTCGGGGATATAGCGATGCATCAGCGCGGGTGTATACCGATAGTTTTTGTTTGGACTGGAGTACATCGTGCTCGCCTCGCCACGAAATGCATGCCGCCGACCTTGACGAAACATTCGACCATACCAACGCCAACCTTTATAATACCGTCGACCAAAGAATTTGGGCTCTTTAGGAGTACTAATAAAAAACTGAGGATGACTCTGCAGCAAACTGGTGAGCGTTGTCGTAGCCGACTTGGGAGCTCCAATCACGATGAAATTAGGCAGGTAGGCACGACGGGAATCGACCAACTCCTGGTGCTCGCCGCGAAGGCCCGCGCCGATGGCCTCGGCCAGATTGGCGTCGAGGGAGAGTGGCTCGCGCAACCACGGCGGGATCGCCGCCAACTGGCGCTGGATCGTGCGACTGTTGAGCATCAGAACGGCGAACGGCGAAGGGTGAAGGTATTCCGCAGCGGCTGCAGCCAGCGGCAAGGGGTGCGCAGAATTGGGCGCTGCTGCAGAGGCTCCGGCATGGCAGCTGTGCCCTTCAACAGCAAATCAGGGCTTGCCTGAGGGAAAAAAACCTTGAAGTCACAGGCATAGCGGCGATAAAACTGATCAGCCATACCATCACTCAAAAAGTAACTCGTGAGCTCCGCGCCAGGCTGTCGGCGTACATTTTTGCTGGGTAGCTTGCCCAAGCTAGGCAGACCTTCTGAGCGCAGGCGCTGTTGCAAAACGCGCCAATGCTGAGTCATGGCCTCCAAATGGCCAATGAACTGCGGGATAGGCTTTTCATTCATACACAGAATGCTGCCCTGAGGGAGTAAATGAATATCAAGCCGACCATCTTCGGTATCACAGATACAATCAAGAAAATCGGCAAAGTTCATGCCATGCTTTAGGCCCATACGGATCATCGCGGCCGACAACTCAGTGTTCTCGATAATTTTATTATTATATGCCGAAACAATTCGATCAAAAGGGTTGCGAACAAAGCTGAAGCAGAAATGGCTCAGCCGCAGTCGGCAAGCCTCGGTTGCTGTCAGCATCGTGGTCTCGCCATGGGTGTGATGCCGCCAAAAACTGTCGGCGGTGCTGCGCAGACCGCGTTGAGGTTGCTCACGCAGCAGGCGACAGAGGCTGGCCTTGATAGAGCTGTTGGCAACCTTGGGCACACGGCCATAGAGGAGAGCGTGGTGTCGGAAAAGAATGAAGTGACGCTGGCTGCTCATGCCACCAACACCCGCTGCACGGATCCCTGCTGGTGGACTTCCAGTCGCTCCAACGCAATCCAGGCACCTTCGCCCTGGTTTTTATGGCCCTGCCAGATTTCAGGGATGAACGATGCGGCGGGCGCCAAGTTGTGCAGCCGATCAAAAAAGACACTCCAATCGACATCACCATCGTTGATTTGCAAGCCTTCACCATCAACACCACTGGCATCGGCAAGGTGGAGATGGGCCGTATGAGGGAGGATGAGATCGAGAAACCGAGAAAACGACTCGCCTAGATGGTTACAGGCCAACTTGGAGTGGGACACATCGAGGCAGACACGCATGGAGTGCTCTCGACAAAACTGGTCAATCCATTCCGGTTCCACAAATAGATTGTGAAAGCGCTGACCGCCGAAATGCCATGGGAAGGGAGGCATGGTTTGGGGAATCAGCTCTACACCGTCGAGGCTGAGGGCAGCCAAGCTCTTGAGCAGCTGGTCCAGCATGCGGGCACGGGCTTCAGGGCCGCGATGACGATGACTGGAGAAACCACCAACATTGGTCACCAGCAAGACAACACCATTGACACGAAAGCGATGACCCAGTTCCCGCGAGATATCAACCACACGCTGAAGCTCGCCGATGGAGTGCGCACGATAGTCTTCATCGAGGCTACAGAGATCCAAGGTATGATCTCCAGCAAAAAGCTCGGGAGCATGAACCACTAATCCCAAATCGATCACTTGCGGCACAGCCTGCTCAAGTGGCACCTCCAGATCCTTGTAGCTCAAATGAATCTCAACGAGATCTAAGTTGCTAACAGCACTAAAATAGTCAAGATCGTGATAACGGGCAGGCACTCCAAAAGGATTATCAAATTGATAGATCCTGGGTCCTGTAGAGCCTCGATGAAGATCGGACTCAAAGAAGAAGTCACCTGCTTTTTTATCGGCCGTCAATCGACGGCCAAGCAGGTCATCGATCCGGTAGGGCTGCAGCCCCTGGCCCGGACTCTGAATACGCAGCATGGAACGTTCAATCACCGTACCCGCGGGAATCGGCACCGAAGCCACAAGGCTCTTGGCCAGCACCTCCCGGTTCATCAGTTCGCCCTGACTGAGGCTGCGCTCCTGAGCGCTTCCCAGTGAATCTTCTACAGCCCTGATCCCATCCACCATCGCTCGAAACTCTTCAGGACGGAGACTCACCTTATGGTCGTTGCCCTCCATACTGGGATCGAGAGTGAGATGCTTTTCGATGACTTGGGCACCCATCGCCACAGCAGCGATTGGTACTGCGATACCACGCTCATGGCCGGAATAGCCCACCGGTGCTTGGGCCAATTCGCGTAGGCGACTTAAATAACGGAGGTTAACGTCCTTGAATGGTGTTGGGTAAGTGGAGTTGCAGTGCAGCAGGGCAAAACCAACTCCGAGACTGCGCAGGTGGCGGACACCACCACTGATTTCAAGCTCGGTTGCCATGCCCGTGGAGGCGATCAGCGGTTTGCCACAGGCGGCGATCGCACTCAAAAAGGCATGATTGGTGAAATCGGCCGATGCCACCTTGAAGCCCGCCATACCCCAGAGATCCAGCTTGACCAGACTGTTTTCATCCCAAGGAGTGCACAAAGGCACCATGCCACGGGCCACCACATAATCAAAACAGCGATAAAGATCGTCGTCGCTGAGCTGAAAACGTTCCAGTAGGTCGAGGGTGTACTGCGTGCCGAGATCAGCTCCCATGTCGTTACTGTTGCCGGCATTCACATACAGACCAGCCAGATCGCGCATCTGAAATTTGGCACAGTCGGCACCGGCGGCGGCGGCGGCGTCGATCAGCTGAAAGGCCAGATCCAGGCTGCCGTTGTGGTTGTTGCCGATCTCCGCGATCACAAAGGTGGGCTGCTCCGCGCCGATGCGGCGTCCCTGGAGCTCCAGCCCCAGCCGATCGGCGCGCGCCACTGCCACGATGCGGCCATGGCTATCGAGCAGGGGGATGGCCTGCACCCGTTCCGACACCAGCGGCATCAGCTCGGCCAGGCTCGATCCTTCCGGCGCCGTAACGCACGCAGGATTCATGGCCTCGGTGACAGGGGCCGAAAGATCGATGGTGGCGCAGGCCCCGATCCAGCGTCGAAAATCGCCGTCGCTCAACACCCCCTGGAGGATCCCCCCCTCCGACACCACAAAGATCAACCGTGAGCGGTTGATCGTGATCTTGTTGAGGGCACTGAGCAGGGAGTCTTCGGCGAAGACCACGTACTGGGTGAAATTCCGATCGATCTGCAGGGGTCCCGCCTGCCAACCCATATCCAACGGTCCCATGACAGCTCGCGATCCTATCCGCGGAATCGTGGCGTGAGCAGCAGCCATAGACGGCGCAGCAACCGTGGGCGACTGCGCAATGCCGCCAGGCGACGCGCGATGTTGCGGTGATCGGGTCGCTGGAGCAGGGCCATCTCCAGCAGAGAGGCCGCCCCGCTGTGGTCGCCCTGCTGAATCAACGCTTCAGCCCCAAGGCGGAGCTGGTTGCTCGACAGATCGGCGGCATTCACCACAAAGCCAGGATGGCTCAGCGGCGGCGGCGCCCAAGCGGGGGTTGCGCGGAGCTCCCTCAGGGCGCTCAACAAATCAGCGGTGCTGAAGCGATCGCTGTGGCCCATCCACTCAAGCCAGGCAGGATCAGGGCCTGGGCCTGAGATCTCCCCGTCCAGGTCAGCCAGCTCGGCAAAACGGCGCACCAGACCCGAGCCGGCGAACACGGCGGTGCCATAGGCGTTGGCGAGACCGAAATCCCCCATCACCAGAGGCCTACAACCGAGGTCGAGGGCATCGAAGAAAGCCGTCGATGACACCGTGCCGAACAGCTGGCTGGTGCGGAGCAGATCGGCCAGCGGGGCATAGCTGAGCGTGAGGTTGCGGGGGTGAAGCGCTCCCAGTTCCTGGCGCATCGTCTCGCTGATGTGGACGTCGTGCTCATGGAACGTGGCTTCATCGGGAGCCACGCGAGGCCGGATCAGAATCTCCCAGTGAGGAGAGCGTTCGGCCAGATCAGCCAGGAGACGAACCATCCGCCGCCGCTCCTCCGCCAGGGCCGGCATGGCCACCTGCTCGGCAAACACAAACCGGCGTTGGCGAGGAGGAGGCGTTGCCGCCACCGGATCAGCCGACTGCCGCCGCAAGCCGGTGATCACACTGCGCTGTTGGGCAAAGGGGGTATCGCGCAGCAATCGCTGCAGACGGGCGTGATCGCGGGGGCCATTGAGGCCGATCAGGTCGTAGCCCAAGCGCCACGTGATCGCCTCGTCGAACTTCTCCAGCACCACCCCATTGAACCCACAAAACAGCGGAGCCGGACGCCAACCACGCCGATTAGCCTGCAGGTGGTAGGCAGCGCGGAATTCCGCCAGCTTGCTGCCGGTCAAGAACACCCCTACGGCGAAGAACTCCCGTAGATCGGGATCCAGGAGAAGACGGGAGACTGGCAACTGCCAGATGCGGGCCTTCGCCTGGAGACGACGCACGATCGCCTGGGGGGTGCCGTCTCGCGGCACCACATTGATCGTGACCGGCACTGCCTTTCGATCCCAGAAGCGACTGAGCGCTTCGGCATACAGCAACTGGCTGTCGCTGTCGGCAACCAGCAGGATCGGTTCCGTCATGGCAGCGACAGCTGGCCCAGCGCGTGCAGCAGAGGTGGGGCCGGGTCGTCGATCGGCCAGCCCAGACTCCGCAGCCAGGGCTGTTCAGGACGCAGGGGCTGGGGAAGCCTGTCGAGACTGGCCACCTCGCTAAGCCTGTGGATCAGACCTGAGCCAAAGAAGAGAGGCAGATTGGTTTCAGTACGGATGCCGTAGTCGCCCATCAACAGGCAGCGACGGCCCAGGGCCAGCGCCTGGAACACCCACGACGAGCTGATCGTCAGGCAGACACTGGCGGCGCGCAGGGCAGCATCCTGTCGGCCGGGCTCCAGAGGGATCAAATTGGCTGGCAATCGGCCGGGACGATGCAGCCGGATCTGTTCAGCCAGATCGGCCATAGGCTCCGTCGGGTTGTCGCTGCCGGTGTCTGGGGTGGGCTGAATCAGCAGCGTCCAGGCCGGCGAGGCATCGGCCAGGCGGGCAAGCAGACGCAACAGCGGTTCCTTACCGCTGGGGCCCGTTGGAATCCCGGCCTGCTCCAGAAACACAGCCGTATGCGGTTGCCCAGCACGGCCCATCGCAACCGGACGGTTCCACACCCCAAGCTGAACGACGGGCTTGTCGGCATGGGGAGTGCCGCGCACCAGCTCAGCCCACTCGTCCTGCTCCGCAGGCCCGTGCAGACAGAGCAAATCCACGTCGAGACGATGGAGCAGATCAGCCGTGAGCCGGTCGCCGCTCAGAGGCTCGCTGGGGCCGCTGAACACAGGGGCTCCCGGCTCCCCAGCCAGACGACAGGCCTGCCGATACGTCTGCAGCAGGGCCGGCAGCCGCCGCGCCTCCACCAGGAGTCCGAGGCCCTGCACCCGGCGCGCCAGGTCGGTAGTGAGCAAGATCTCCGGGTCGAGGGTCAGGTCAGAGCAGGCGCCGCCGGCCACAACCACCTCCGCCCCAACAGCCCTGAGGCGAGCGGCCAACGCCTGGGCGGCAAAACGAGGCTGCCCCGGTGAGCTGATCAGCAGCAATCTCATCGCTTTTTGATCCAGTGCTCCAGCCCCCACAGACCCACCAGCTGTTCGCGGAGCCGCCGCAATAGGGCCTTGCCGCGGTGGCTCGCCTTATGGCGCGACCGGGATCCTGCGCTGGCGAGCATCTTGCGGCCACCATGGGCCAGGGCATAGCTCTGCCAGCTGAGCGTGCCCCAGCCCGGGGGGCCGAGGGGCCGGCCGCCGCTGGTGGCGTGGGCCGGTGGCATCGGACTCTGCAGGCGTTGCGCCAAGGCATGGAGAAAGCTGGTGGCCCCATCGGGTCGCCAGCCGCTGGTTTCGAGCCAATCGCGGCGATGGGTTACGGCGAAGGGATCGGCGATGATGGCATCGAAATCAGCAACGGCGCCCGACTCGGCGAAATAGTGATTGCCGAGCGTTTCACAGATACCGAAATCAGCCACGATGCGTGTGCTGATACCCATTGCCATTGCTTCCATCGCCGCCGTGGAAGACACGGTGATCGCGCAGTCGCAACGCCTCAGGAGCGTGAGGCTCGGCCGATAGCTGATCTGAAGATTGGGGTAACGGCGGCTGAGGGGTGCGAGCAGGGAGGCCATCTCACCGTGCCGGCGGTGCAGGGTCGGCTCGATGCTGGAGGTGCGGGGTTTGAAGATCACCCGCCGGTTGGGATGAGCCACCGCAAGATCGATCAAGCGTCGCGCAACGTAATTGCGCTGCAGTGGATTGCCTGGCACCGAAGGCTGCTCAAAAAACACGATCGAGCCCGGGCTACGGGTACGACGCTGGGGTAGCGACCAGAGAATCGGCAAACCTGTCACCACAGCATTGCCGTCGTCGATGCCCAGGGCACGGCAGGCGTTGCTGTACAGAGCGGCATCAACGGGTGAATTCAGGCAGAGCAGATCGACCCCCGAGCGGTCGAGCATGCCTTCGATTTGATGGCGAAACAGAATGCCGGGATAAGCACTCACCAGCAGTGGCCGCCGCGACAGGCCCTCCCAGATGGCGCGGCTCAACAAGAGGGTGTCGCGACTGCGCTGGCCATCGAGACCCAGCACGAGGGCATCGAGCTCCGCTAATTCGGCCAGCAGAACCCTGAGATCCTTCCAGCGGCGCAACTGCACCGGGGTTCGGCGATCGATGCGACGGATCTCCTGGAGCTGGCGGCGCGACAGCCGCCGTCCGGGCAGCTCCAGCAGAAAAAGACTGGTGCGGGCTCCGGCACGGCGGCCATGGGCCAACATCTCCATCGCCGTCTTGCCGAAGGAATCGAAACACGCCAAGCCCGCCAGATGGCGCTGATCCAGCATCGTCATGAGCGTGGCTCCCCATCCAGCAGCGGGGCCAGGCACTCGGCCAGCTCCAGATCGAAAGGGGAATCCACTTCCGGTGCTGGCCCCGTGATCGGTACCGGCAGGCGCGGGCTGATGAAGCGATGCCCGGCAGCCAGGAAAGGAGCCGTGCGGATCACATAGATCGAGCCGGTTTCCAGATAGACAGGCTCCAGATCCTGCCGCCGCTGGCGCGGCTGGCCGGGGTCATGGTTGACACCTACGCCCCGGCCCAGGGCATCGCAACGCCAGAGAAAGCCGTGCCAGGGAACCACCGCAAAGGCCATGGCGGCCTCGGATGCCACCAAGGCCTCCACCACCCGGTCGATCTGAGGGCCGCGGGTGAATGGGGAGGTGCACTGCAGAAACACCACCAGATCGGGCAGAGAACCAGCCGCAGCCAGGGTGGTGAGGGCATGCGTCAAAGCCGATTCCGACGAGGCCTGATCGCCGGCGAGTTCGGCGGGTCGATCCACAACCGCGGCGCAGCAGGCTCGCGCTTCGGCGGCAATGGCACCGTCGTCGGTGCTCACCAGTACCCGCTCCACGCGGCTGGCTGCCTGGGCGGCCTCAACGCAGCGGCGCAGCAGGCTTCGCCCGCCAACCTGTCGCAAGTTCTTGCCGGGCACGCCCTTGGAACCACCGCGGGCGGGAATCAGGGCGACAGCACTCGGGAAGCTGCTCATGGCCAGCGCACCTTCGGGCGTCGCAGAGGCAGCCAGCGGTAGGGATCCACGGGCTCGGGCTCGGGCGGCTCGTTTGCGGAAGCAGCTGCGCTGGCAGGATCAGTGACAGGTAGAGCTGCGGCCAGTTCGGCAAAGGTGGCGGCGATCACCCGGCGCACGCGGCCAGGTGGCAAACCGGTGGACCGGGCAACGCGCTGAACCAGCCCGTCGAGGTCGATGGAGGGGGCGGAGCCAGACAAATGCTTCAGCTGTGGAACCCCACCGGCGCTCGGAAGCTACCACCACCACGACCAAAGCCGTCGGTCGATCGACGGGGGGACCTACTGGAGGGGGCCCTGTGCCGCCTGCAAAAAGGCCTCGCCGTCGTGGAGGGCCGCCCCGCGGCCCTGGGCGCTGAGGATCAGATCGGCCACCTCCCGCAGGGCTCCAGCTCCCCCTGGAGTCGCCAGCACGTGATGAGCCCGGCGTCGTACCGGTTCAGCAGCGTCTGCCACGGCAAAAGCGGTGCCGCAGGCGGAAAAGGCGGGCAGGTCGATGCTGTCATCTCCCACGAAGGCCACAGACTCGGCGGTCAACCCCAACTGGGCGATCAGGTCACGGCAGGCTGCCGCCTTGTCGGTGACACCGAAGCGGCAGTGCTCGAGCATCAGATCCAAGGCTCTGCGGCGCAGGGGGGCCGAATCACGGCCAGACATCAAGGTGACCCGCACGCCGCAGCTCTCCAGCAGGCGAATGCCGAGCCCATCGCGCACGTGAAAACTCTTGAGCGTCTCCCCTTCGGGCCCGTAATGCAGGCGCCCATCGGTCAGCACACCATCCACATCGCTGATCAGCAGGCGAATCCGCGCCAGGCTGGCCCGATCCTCAGGCACCGGATCGCCGGCCGGCGGCCCCCCGCACGCCCACCAGCGCCGCACCGTGGCGAGATCGGCGGCCGTGTCGACCCCGGGTGGCATGGGCTGCTGACAGCGCAGCATGTGCAGCCGCTCACCCGCCTCCAGCCAGCGCAGCTGCTCGAGCCCTTCCCCCTGCTCCAGGGGGCTGGGACCCAGCCTCCGGATCCGTTCCAGAGCAGCATGGCTGTAGGCGTAGACACCCACATGGCGCAGATAAGGGGCGGCCCCTTCCTGGCGGGCGTAGGGAATCGCAGCACGGCTGAAGTAGAGAGCATCGCCGGCCCGGTTGCACACCACCTTCACGGCGTGGGGATCGCTGGCCTCCTGCGCCTCCATCGGATGGCAGAGGCTCACGATCTCAGCCCGATCCTCAACCAAGGCGGTCAGCAGGCGGCAGCCCTCTTCCGGCGGAAACAGCGGTTCGTCGCCTTGAAGGTTGAGGTAGCGGCGAGCCGGCAAGCGTTCCACCACCTCCAGCAACCGTTCGGTGCCACTCCCGTGGTGGCTGGCGGTAAGCAGGGCCCTGGCCCCGGCCGCCTCCGCCGCCATCTGCACGCGGGGATCATCGGTGGCAACCACCACGTCGGCCCGACCGCCACCAGCCTCGGCCAGACAACGACCGACACCTTGCGCTGCCGCCACGACCCGGGCGATCATCGGGGCGCCGCCGATGTCGGCGAGGGGCTTGCCCGGCAGGCGGGTGGAAGCCCAGCGGGCCGGGATCACGATCAGGGTCTCGCTCAAGGGATCAGCCGCCGGAGGCGGGGTTGGGGTCAGGCGATGGCCAGCGGCGCAAATCCCTTCACCAGCCGGTCGATGGCGATGAGCTGAGCCAGAAAGGGCTCCAGCAGATCGAGCGGCAAGGCGCTGGGACCGTCGCACAGGGCGCGATCGGGGTTGGGATGGGCTTCCAGAAACAGCGCATCGATGCCGGCAGCCACGCCGCTGCGGGCCAGCTCTAGCGCCTGGGCGCGACGGCCCCCCGAGGCGGCCGCGCCGCTGTCGCGCTGTTGCAGGGCATGGGTCACGTCGAAACTGATCGGCTTGCCGCCACTCACGCGCCGCATCACTCCCAGGCCGAGCATGTCGACCACCTGGTTGTCGTAGCCAAAGGCTGTGCCCCGCTCACACAAAACCAGATCGTGACAACCCAGCCGCTCAAACTTGCGCACCAGCGGCCCCATCTGAGCCGGACTGAGAAATTGCGGTTTCTTGATGTGAATCGGCCTGCCGCATCGCGCCAGTGCCGCCACCAGATCGGTCTGGCGGGCCAGGAAGGCGGGCAGCTGCAGCACGTCACACACCGCGGCTGCCGGTTCGACCTGGTGCGGTTCGTGCACATCGGTGAGCACCGGCACGCCATGGCGGCGACGCAGGTCGGCCAACCAGCTGAGGCCCTTCTCCAGACCGGGGCCGCGGAAGGAATCGATCGATGTGCGGTTGGCCTTGTCGAACGAAGCCTTGAAGACATAGGGCACACCCAGCCGCTGGGTCACCTCCACGAACCGGGCGCAGATCGCATCGGCCAGTTCGGGACTTTCCAGCACGTTCATGCCCCCGATCAGCACGAGGGGCTGCCCTTCGCCGATCGGTACTGGGAATTGGATCGTCATCAGGGCCGAAACTAGCCCACACTCGAACGCTCGCCGGTGTCGCTTCCGCTCCCCCATGCCGACAGCCTGGGGATTCCCCACCGCGGCCTGTTGCGCCACAGCACCGTGCCTTCCCTGCTGGCACCTGCCAACCTGGTGAAAGGCCGGCGACGCTGCCGGCGCTCAGAGCTGGATGCGCTGCTGGCCTGGGGCCGCAAACCCAGCGGCGCAGCGGCCGCCGCCATCGCCCGCCAACGGGGCTTGCCCCTGTGGCGCCTGGAAGATGGATTTCTGCGCTCCATGGGTTTGGGAGGACAGGCCCCCCCGCTCTCGCTGCTGGTGGATGACCTGGGCGTGCACTACGACGCCACCGGCCCGAGCCGGCTGGAGACCCTGATCGCCGCGCCCCTCAACGAAGCGCAGCGACAACGGGCTCGGCACCTACGCGAGCTGTGGTGCCGCGAGGGGGTGAGCAAATACAACCCCGACCGGGATTCGCCGCGACCCGATGGGCCGTATGTGCTGGTGGTGGACCAAACGGCCGGCGACCTGTCCATCGGTCTGGGACTGGCCAGCCCCGCAGTGTTTCGCACCATGCTGGCGAGTGCCCTTGCCGACTATCCCGATCACACGGTGGTGCTGCGGGTGCATCCGGGGGTGGTGGGCGGACGACGGCGAGGTCATTTCACCCCGCTGGACTGGGGTCAGCCGCGGGTGTGGCTGAGTGCCGACGGCGGCCATCCGGCGGCCCTGCTCGACGGTGCGGCGGCCGTGTATGCGGTCAGCTCACAGCTGGGTTTCGAGGCCCTACTGCGGCGCAAGCCGGTGCATTGCTTCGGAATGCCGTTCTATGCCGGATGGGGCCTCACCCACGACCGCCTGGTCGCCCCCGACCGGCGTCGGGACGCCGGTGTGCAATCGCTCGACAGCCTCGTCTACGGCGCCCTGATCGCGTACCCGCGCTGCATCGACCCCCACACCTGGCGCCCCTGCCCCCCAGAGCAGTTGATCGAGGCGATCGGCCTGCAGCGCCGCCAGCGGCGCCGGTGGCCCCCGTCGATCGAGGCCCTGGGCTTCGCCCCGTGGAAGCGGCCGGTGCTGCGTCGCTATCTGGCCGGTAGTCGCTTGCACTTTCGCCGGCAGGGGGCTCGCCCAAGCCCGGCAGCCGCGGCCGTGGCCATCTGGGGACGGCGGGAGGGTGCGGCGGTGCAGCGCTGGCGTGAGCGATGGCCGGAGCGACCACTGCTTCGGGTGGAAGACGGCTTCCTACGGTCGGTGGGGCTGGGTGCCGACCTGATTACTCCGCTGTCGTGGGTGATCGACCGCACCGGCATGTACTACGACGCCACGGCCCCCAGTGACCTGGAAACGCTGCTGGCCACAGCAGAGATCGATCTGCAGGAGCGGCGGCGGGCAAGCCGGCTGCGCCAGCGGCTCGTGGAGCAGGCCATCACCAAGTACAACCTCAGTGCCCCCCCTTGGCAACGACCTGCCGCAGCTCGCCGGGTGGTGCTCGTGCCTGGCCAGGTGGAGCGGGATGCATCGATCCGCCATGGCGCCCCCGGCATCCGCAGCAATCTGGAGCTGCTCCGGGCGGTACGCGCCGCGGAGCCGGATGCCTATCTGGTGTACAAGCCCCATCCCGATGTGGTAGCGGGCCTGTGCAGCCGCGGCAACGGCGAGGAGCAGGCGGCCGACTGGTGCGATGAGGTGCTGGTATCCGCCTCGATCCAGCAGCTGTTCACCCAGGTGGATGCTCTGCACGTGCTCACCTCGATCGCCGGCTTTGAAGCGCTGCTGCGGGGATTGCCGGTGCACACCTGGGGACTGCCCTTCTATGCCGGATGGGGTCTGACCCATGACCGGGTGGTCTGTCGCCGCCGCGGCCGCCCCCGCGACCTCGATGAGCTGGTGCATGCGGTGCTGATCGCTTACCCCACCTACGTCAGCCGCCGCAGCGGCTGGATGATCAGCCCCGAACAGGCCCTTCAGGAGCTGATCGCCTGGCGTGAGGGTCCACCGGAGCCGCTAACCCTGGTTCAGCGGATCTTCCGCCACTGGGGCCGCCTTGGTCAACGCTGAAAGCGCACCCCCTGGCTGGCGAGCCGGAACGACCATGGCAGCATGGGCCCATGGTCAAGAACAGCGCGACATCACCCGGCCCCCAAGTGGTGATCAGGGGCCCTGTTTTGTTGTTGATGGGTCCGATCGGGCTGTTTTTTTCGCGCTTTTGGAACTACCTGCAGGCCTGCGGGGTACCAGCCTATAAGATTTCATTTCCCCTGCACGAATTCGGCTTTCCCAAACGAGCACGGATTGCCTACTCGGGATCAATGGAGGATTGGCCCAAATTTTTGCGCGAGGTGATTCACCAAAAAGGAATCTGTCATATTTTTATGTATGGCGACTTTATTGATCCACATCGACTGGCCATCGAGGAGGCCAGACGCGCTGGCATTGATGCCCAAGTGTTCGAGCTCGGGTATCTCAGGCCCAACTACGTCACCTTGGAGCCGGAGCGGGTGAACAGCCGCTCCAATCTCAACAAAACAGTTGCCTTCTACCAAAACCTGCCGGCAGTATCCAAGCTGCCAAACGCTCGGCTGGATCCCGGCTGGCGTTGGCGCAAAGCATGGAAAGCACCCACATTTATCCAGCATGCCTTCACCCCATACAGGATTATTGATGGGGAGCACAAGTTACAGCCTTCGCCCGCTTTCCTTTGGTGTCAACTTAGGGGGAGCTGGCGCTTCTGGCTTTATCGCCTTGAAGAACGCAGGACCAAAAACCTGCTGCTAGAAAATCTGTCCTACTTCTTGGTGGTTCTGCAGGTCTCGAGTGATTCGCAGATCACCATGGGATCGAACTACCAGGGGATGCATGATTTTATTGAAGAGGTCGTGGTTTCGTTCGCTGCTCACGCGCACCCTTCAGACCACCTGGCCTTCAAGCATCATCCGCGCGACCGCGGCTACAACAATTACCGTACATTGATTCGCTTTCTTTCCGAGCGAGAGGGCATCAGCGGTCGTGTGCACTACTTCCACGACGGTGCCCTCAGCCGCTTCATCCGCACCTGTCGTGGCGTGGTCACGGTGAACAGCACCGTCGGTCTCCAGGCCCTGTTCCACGCCGTGCCCACCAAGGCCATGGGAAAGACCTTCTACAACCTGCCCGGCCTCACCGATCAACAGCCCCTGAGCCGTTTCTGGCAGGCTCCCCAGCCGAGTCGGCGTCCTCTGTTCTACCGCTTTTACAACCATCTGGTTACCACAACCCAGGTGAATGGCAATTTTGATGGTGATTTTCCATTCCGCCATACTTTCCCGATCGCCCCGGAAGCGCGCGCGATACCCGCGGATCCGCCGATGGTGACGCGGCGGCCACCGATGGTGATGGCCCCGTTGCCCGTGATGCTGCGGCTTCTGAGTCGCTCGGGCTGGGTGGCCATCACGTTTGCGCTGTATGGCACCCAATTGCTGACCCTGGCGCTGGGAGCCCAAGCTCTGGCGAGGGTGTTGTTGGCCGCCTCCGCGGGTGCTGCTCTACGGGCCTTGGGGATCGATGTGATCGCCGACGAACACGGACCGCCGCCAGCTGATGCGCCACCCTGCATTCACATCTGGAACCATGCGAGTCCCTTCGATGTGCTGGCGATTCAAGCTGCGATCCGCATCCCCAGCATCACCACGTCGTCGCTGCACCTGGCGAGGATTTTTCCGTTCTTTCGGCGTTCGGCGGCCAATGCGTGCCACGTGCTGCTCGACCACCGGGTGGCCGAGTCACGTCGGGCTTCGCTGTGGCAAGCGTCGCAGTTGCTGGGGCGCCATCGCCAGCTGTTTCTCGCCCCCAACGGATCCCTGGTCACCCCTATCACCCGACGGGCCTCGGCCAGTCCTTTTTTGCTGGCACGGCGCCACAAGGCCGTGGTGGTGCCGTGGTGGTTTGAGTACCGGGCCATGGATGATCCACCCGCCGACTGTCTCTACAACCCCTTAGGCCTACTGCGCTGGCGCCTCACAGCACCCCGGGCCACCCTGCGCGCCCGCCGGGGCCGTCCTGGCGACTTACCCCACCCCGCCGATGGCGGCAACCGCCAGGGATTTTCCGAGGCGGTCATCGCGTATTACAGCTCTCTGAGACCAGAGCTCCCCACCGCAAGACTGACGGCTCCCTCGGCACCCTGAAGCGCCAGGCTGATGTTGTGCCCGCCAAAACCAAAGGCATTCTTGAGCGCGAAGCGTTCGCTGGCCGATCCTCCAAGCTGCACCGCTGATCCTGTGACCACCGCCAGATCGATGGCTGGATCGAGAGGGTCGGCATTGAGGCTGGTGGGCACAAGCCCCTCCGCCAGACACAGCAGGGCGAGGATGGTTTCCACAGCGCCAGCTCCGCCGAGCAAATGGCCCAGCTGACCCTTCGGAGCGGTGACGGGAACACTCCTGGCCTTGGCCCCAAAAGCTGTTGTAATCGCTCGAGCCTCCGCGAGATCGCCCAGCACTGTGCCGGTGGCATGGGCATGGATCAGGCTGATGGCGGCAGGATCCAGATCACTGCGCTGCAGCGCCTGCGTCATCGCCGCGGCGGCGTGGGTTCCCTGCGGATCCGGGCTGGCGATGTGGTGGGCATCAGTGGTGCTGCCGGCCTCCAGGAGATAGCCCAAACTGGGAGCCCCGCGGGCGCGGGCGTCGGCTTCGCGCTCGAGCACGAGCACGCCAGCGCCTTCGGCCAGCACGAAGCCGTCGCGATCACTGCCGTAAGGGCGACTCACCCGCTCTGGGGAACCGCCTCGAGTGGACAGGGCGCGCATCGCCGCAAATCCCACCAGACCCAGTTCATTCACAGGTGCTTCGGCGCCCCCGGCCAGCACCACGTCGGCTCGATCGCAAACCAGCAGCATCTGGCCCCAGAGAAGGGCTTCAGCGGAGGACGCGCAGGCCGAAACAGGGGTGTGGGCTCCCCCGTGGAGACCCAGGGCGATACAGATCTGGGCCGCTGCCGCATTGGGGATCAGCATGGGCACCGTAAGCGGATTCACCCGGCCGGCACCCTGCTCCACCAGAACGCGTGACTGGCGTCCCAGGGTGTCGAGACCGCCGATGCCGCAGCCCATCACCACCGCCACCCTGACGCCGCCGGCGCCGCAGGGCGCCCCGGCTTGCTCCCAGGCTTGGCGAGCTGCCAACAGCGCCAGCTGCGACGAACGGTCGAGGCGGCGCCGTTGCAGGGGTTCAAGGTAGGGATCGAGATCAAGGGGCACCTCTCCGGCGACGCGGCTGGCCAGATCTCGGGCCCAGGGATGGCCGAGGCAGCGGATCCCGGAGCGTCCCTTACGGTAAGCCGTCCAGGTGGAAGCCAGATCGGCCGCCAGGGGCGTGATGGCTCCCATACCGGTCACGGCGATGCGGCCTTGGGGCATCGCGTCAACCCACCTCGCTGGTGCGTGCCTCGAGATAATCGAGGATGTCGCCGACAGTACGGAACGTCAACAGATCTTTTTCATCGATTTT